>CAMWMN010000039.1 GCA_947175385.1 uncultured Clostridia bacterium
CTTTGTGACAGCCTACAAAAACGGTGCACTTATCTGGAGCTTGCGTGCGCGAAAATCGGTATAACAGCTGAAATAATCCACGCACGCAGTGAGGAGTTGGCGCGAAATCGCCGCGAAAAGTACGACTTCGCAACGGCAAGAGCGGTCGCAGCAATGCCCGTTTTGACGGAGCTGTGCTTGCCGTTTGTCCGCGTTGGGGGAGAGCTTATCGCTTTGAAATCCGTGAATGAGAATTTGAAATGTGCGGAATCCGCAGTGAAAATTCTTGGCGGAGAAATAGCGGAAATCACCGATTACAAGCTCCCGAACGGCGATGACAGACGAATGGCAGTTGTCAAAAAGATATCGCAAACACCGACAAAATACCCGCGAAGCTACGCAAATATCACAAAAAAGCCCCTGTAAAACGGTTTTTTTTCGCGTTTTTGGGCGGATTATGCGATATTTCCCTCTGGAAATTATGAATAAAAAATGGTAACATATAGGAAAGGGGGAATGAAAAATGAACGGATTTTTCAAAACAAAGGAAAAGACAGCGGGGCAGATTGTGATGGTAAACATCGCGGAAATAGTGCCAAATCGGTCGCAGCCGCGCACCGAGTGGAACGCTGCGGCACTGGAATCACTGTCGGAGAGCATTCGCGAGAATGGAATTTTACAGCCGATTTGTGTTCGGAAATGCGGAGCACTGTACGAAATCATCAGCGGGGAGCGGCGCACTCGCGCGGCTAAGCTCGCGGGTCTTACTGAGGTTCCGTGTATTGTGATGAGTGTGGACGATGAGCAATCGGCGGTGCTTGCGCTTATCGAGAATATTCAACGTAAGGATTTGAGTTATTTTGAAGAGGCACTCGCAATTGAAAAGCTGATTTCGTTTTATGGGCTGACTCAGGAAGAGGCAGCGTCCAGACTCGGAAAGGCGCAGTCCACGATCGCAAACAAGCTGCGGCTGCTGCGGTTTTCGGACAGCGAACGGCGAATGTTGATTACCGGGAATCTCTCGGAGCGTCAGGCGCGGGCATTGATCCGAATTGATGATGCTAATCTCCGCGAACGGACGCTTGAAAAGATTATTCGCGGCAACCTCAATCTCGAACAGACTGAGCAGCTTGTTAATCTCACGTTGGAGGGTGCTCCGCCGCGTAAGACTAAGTCAAAGCCCAAGGCAAAGGCGATATTCTCCGCGCCGCCGAAAATTTATATGAACTCGCTGAACGCACTGATAAAGCGGATTCGCGAGGATAATGTTCCATGCGAGTGTGAAACAGCGCGGTCAGAGAATTTCTACGAATACACAATCAGGTTCCCAATTGGCACATAAGTATGTTTTCGGATTGTTCCACTGTGGATCGTTCCATTATAAATTGTTCCACGTGGAACAATTTATAATGGAACACATTTTATGACAAAACGCGCTTTTATGCTCGGCAATAATTACATATTTTTAAGTTCCGCGTGGAATTTTTCGGTGATTTTGCCGAAAAATTGTTCCACGTGGAACATTTTGTATAAAAGTACTTTCTTTTTGTAAAATATAGTGTTATAATAAGGTATAGAAGTTTATCGCAAAGGGGGAAGTATTTTGGGAATTATTATTGGAGTTGTCAACCAGAAGGGCGGCGTCGGAAAGACCACGACTGCGGTTAATATTGCCGCGGGTCTGGGTGCGCTCGGCAAAAAGGTTCTGATAATCGATTTTGACCCGCAAGGCAACAGCACAACGGGCTTTGGAATCAAGAAAAAAACGCTGGATATGACTACATACGAGGTAGTTACGGGAAAATGCCGACCGCAGGACGCAATTATCGAAACGCGCTACAAAAACATCAGCATTATGCCCGCAAGTTCAAAGCTCAGCGAGGCAGAGCCACAGCTTACCAATATGGAGCAGAAACATCTGCAGATGCGTAAGGCGGTTCTGCAAATCCGCGACAGCTATGACGTTGTGATTATTGACACGTTGCCGTCACTCGGAATTTTAGCGGTAAACGCGTTAGTGGCGTGCGATACGATAATCATTCCGATGGTGTGTGAGCATTTTGCCCGCGAGGGTCTGGCGCAGCTTATGTACACTATAAAGAGCGTAAAGCAGAAGTCCAATCGTTCACTTACGATTATGGGAATCGTGTTCACAATGGTGGACAAGCGGTTGACGTCCGGTGCAGAAATCAAGAACGATATCAAGGGAGCGTTCGATAAAAAATCCGTGTTCAAGACGGAAATTCCGCGTAATGTGAAGATTTCCGAGGCGCAAAGCCATGGCGAGCCGGTTCTGAATTATGACAAAGGCTCCAAAGGCTCTGAGGCGTATATGAAGCTATCAAAAGAAATTCTGGCAAGATGCCGTGAAATGGAGAAGTTAAATGGCACGAAAAACTGAAGGCAGCTTTAGCGATCTGTTTATGGACAACAGCCTTTCCGATGAGGAAAGCGTAACCACATTGCGGTTGTCCGAGATTGAACCGAACAAGAATCAGCCGCGAAAGAGCTTTGACAGTGACGCGCTAAAACAGCTTGCGGATTCAATCGTTGAGCACGGAGTAATTCAGCCGCTGCTTGTACGGTCGCTGCCGAGCGGAAATTACGTAATTATTGCCGGGGAGCGCCGTTGGAGAGCTGCGAAAATGGCGGGCTTGTCCGAGATTCCCGTGGTGATTCGCGATGATATTTCAGATGAACAGGCGGCGCAGATTGCGATGATTGAGAATCTCCAGCGCGAGAACCTCAATCCGATTGAGGAGGCTCTCGGCTATAAGGAAATTATCGACAAGCACGGATTGACGCAGGATAAACTCGCGAGGGCACTCGGAAAAGCGCGTTCCTCAATTGCGAACTCACTTGGGTTGTTGGCAATGCCGAACGGAGTTCAGGAATTGTTGCGTCAAGGGCTGCTCTCGGCGGGACACTGCAAGGCACTGAAAAAGGTCAAGGATGAGGCTTTGATGATTGAGCTTGCGCACAAGGCAGCGAACGGAGAGCTATCCGTGCGGCAGGTGGAGCAGATAGCCAAGCGCGAGTCGGAAAATGTCAAAGCTGCGGAGAAATCACGTGAAATCAAGCCGCGATTATCTTATTATACTGAGGTTGAGGCAAGCCTTACCGAGCAATTCGGCACAAAGGTGCATATCTCCGAGGGGAAAAAGGGCAACGTGTTGCAAATCAACTTTAAGGATAAAGAGGAGCTTGAGAATATTCTGGCGCATTTTCAAGAAAACTAAGGTAGGAGAGTGTTGGGGGCACTGCCCGTCGAACATCGCGCAGAGGTGTGAATTACAGAGCGATTAAGTTCACATCAACAAATTGGTAACAGAAGAAAATCCAAAAAGACTCAAAATTCCCGAAGGAAATTTTGGATTTATATTAAGATAAGGAGAAAGAAATGATTGACATTAAGTTTTTACGGGAGAATCCCGATGTTGTTAAAGAGAACATCAAGAAGAAGTTCCAAGATAAAAAGCTGCCGCTCGTTGATGAAGTCATCGAGCTGGACGCCGAGTACCGCAAGATAATTCAGCGCGCTGAAACGCTGAGAGCAGACAGAAACCGTATTTCCAAGGAAATTGGCGGATTTATGGCAAAGGGTATGAAAGATGAGGCTGAAAAGGCAAAGGCTCAGGTCGCGGCGTTCTCCAAGGAGCAGGAGGAGTTGGAGGCTAAAGAGGCGGAGTACTCCGATAAGATTACCAAGATTATGATGACGATTCCGAACATCATTGATCCGTCCGTTCCGATTGGAAAGGACGATACCGAGAACGTGGAAATCAAGCGTTACGGTGAGCCGGTAGTGCCGGATTTCGAGATTCCGTATCACAGCGAGATTATGGAGAAGTTCAACGGTATCGACCTTGATTCCGCGCGTAAGGTTGCGGGCAACGGATTCTATTATCTGATGGGCGACATTGCGCGGCTGCATTCGGCAGTGATTTCCTACGCGCGCGACTTTATGATCGACAGAGGATTTACTTATTGCGTTCCGCCGTTTATGATTCGTTCTAATGTGGTTACGGGTGTTATGAGCTTTGAGGAAATGGACGCTATGATGTACAAAATCGAGGGCGAGGATTTGTACCTCATAGGAACCTCCGAGCATTCGATGATTGGAAAATTCATAGATACGATTATTGATGAAGATACACTTCCGAAAACCTTGACGAGCTACTCTCCGTGTTTCCGCAAGGAGAAAGGCGCACACGGAATCGAGGAGCGCGGCGTTTACAGAATCCACCAGTTTGAAAAGCAGGAGATGATTGTGGTTTGTCACCCCGATGAATCCAAAATGTGGTTTGACAAGCTATGGCAGAATACCGTTGATTTGTTCCGCAGTATGGATATTCCCGTGCGGACGATTGAGTGCTGTTCGGGCGATTTGGCGGATTTGAAAGTCAAGAGCTATGACGTTGAGGCTTGGAGTCCGCGTCAAAAGAAGTATTTTGAGGTCGGAAGCTGCTCGAACCTCGGTGACGCGCAGGCTCGTCGTCTGAAAATCCGCGTGAAAGGCAAGGACGGCAAGAAGTACTTCGCGCACACGCTGAATAATACCGTTGTTGCGCCGCCGAGAATGCTTATTGCGTTCCTTGAGAATAATCTTCAGGCGGACGGCACAGTGAGGATTCCAGAAGTGCTCAGACCCTATATGGGCGGGAAAAGTCAATTGACAGTAGGAAAATAATTTTACGGCTTTGGAATATGCCGTTAATGCGAAAAATAAAACAGTACCGTACAAATAGTGCGGTGCTGTTTCTATACGCGGAGGATTTAGTAATGGCTTTCGTAACTCTTAAGGACGTTTACAAGCGTTATCACGTCGGTGAAGTGACCATCAATGCCGCCGATGGAATGACATTCGACATTGAAAAGGGCGAGCTTGCGGTAATTGTCGGACCATCGGGTTCGGGGAAAACTACGGTGCTGAATATGCTGGGCGGAATGGATTCCTGTGATGAGGGAATAATCTCCGTGGACGGCGCGCGTGTGGACGGTTACACCCGTAAGCAGCTGACGCTGTATCGAAGATTTGACATCGGGTTTATCTTCCAGTTTTATAATCTGCTGCCGAATCTCACTGCCAAGGAGAACGTTGAAATTGCCGCACAGACTAAAAAGGACTACATACCCGCCGCCGAGATTCTCGAAAAAGTCGGACTCGGCGAACGACTGAATAACTTCCCGGCGCAGCTTTCGGGCGGTGAGCAGCAGCGTGTATCCATTGCCCGCGCGCTCTCCAAAAGACCAAAGCTGCTGTTGTGTGACGAGCCAACGGGCGCGCTGGATTACAATACCGGCAAGATGATTCTCAAGTTATTGCAGGATACCTGCCGTAACGACGGAATGACGGTTATTCTGGTTACGCACAACACTGCGATTACACCGATGGCGGACAGGGTAATCAAAATCAAGAACAGCAAGGCAAGCGAGATAATTCACAATGACAATCCAATTCCCGTTGAAAATATCGAATGGTAGAACGGAGGTATTGCTCCACCAATTAACTCTTGAAGAATTTCGCGCGGCGCAAACGCCGAAATTCAAGGAAAACGACCGCCGCTGTACTGTATGTACAGCAAGGGAGTTTGACGTAGAAGTTCGGTGTTTGAGCAAGCGAAAAATTCAGGAGTTAATTGGGGGAGCAATATCATGAGGGCTGCAAGTAAAAATACGATCCGTGAGATTATCAAGAGCAAAAGCCGATTTATGTCAATTTTGCTGATTTGCGCGATTGGCGTTGGTTTTTTCAGCGGCGTCCGCGCCACCTGCGGAATTATGAAAACGTCCGCGGACGATTATTATGACGTGAACAATCTGTTTGATTTGCGCGTTGTTTCAACATTCGGACTTACGGAAAACGACGCGGCGGCAATTGCGGAAATCCCCGATTTAGACGGAGTATACACCTCGAAATATACCGACCTTGCAATGTCGGTCGGCAACGATCAATATCTGACGCGGGTATATTCTAAAATTCCCGATGAGATAAACACGGTGACAATCATCGAGGGGGCGGCTCCCAAGTCGGAAAATGAGTGTATGGTTAGCTACAATATAGTCCACGGCGGAATCAATGTCGGTGATAAGGTCACGCTAAGCGACCTTACGGACGCGAAGGATTTTCCGCTTGTTCGCCGCGAATACACGGTTACGGGAATCTACAAAACGCCGATGTTTATAGCAATGACACAGCGCGGAACCACCAATGTCGGTGATGGTGTAATTGACGCGTTTATGATTGTCCCCGAGGAGCATTTTACGCAGGAGCCGTTCACCGAGATTTACATAAAATCCGACAAGCTCAAAGGAGCGGCTTGCTATTCGGACGAATACGAAAATCTGCGTGATGAGATTTCCGATAAACTGGAGTCTTTGGGCAAAGACCGCAGCACGATTCGCTACGATGAGGTTATCGGCGAGGCACTGCGCGATATTGAGCAGGGCGAAAGGGATCTGGAAAAAGCGCGGATTGATGGTCAAAAGGAGCTTGATGACGCGAAAGCGGAGCTTGGTGACGCAGCGCAAAAAATCGCAGACGGCGAACGAGAGCTTGAGGACGCAAAAAAGGAGATTGATGACGGAAAAGCCGAACTCGCCGCGAATACTCCCGATTTCGACAGCATAAAAGAAGAGCTTGACAATGCAATATCCGTGATTGAAGAGGGCGAAAAGCAGCTTGCCGAGGGGCAAAGCGTTCTCGATGAATCCAAGGCGCAGCTTGACGCGACTCAGACACAGCTTGATTTGCAGAGGACAGAGCTGGAATCCGCGAAAGCGCAGCTTGCGGGCTTGATACAGATGGTGGGTGAGGACAGTCCGGAGGTTATCGCATTAAAGGCGCAGATCTTCGAGGGCGAACAGCAGTTGACCTCAGCGCAGACGCAGGTTGACGAGGGATTTAAGCAATACGAGTCGGGCGCGGCTGAAATCGCGGGAAAAACCGAAGAACTGAAACAGGGCAGAGCGGAGTACGAAAAAGGTCTTGCAGATTATAAAAAGGGTCTGGCGGACTATAATGCCGCCGTTAAGAAAATCGAGGACGGCGAAAAGCAGTACGAGGAGGGTCTTGCCGAGCTTGCGGACGCGCGTAAAAAGTACGAGGACGGTCTTATTGAATACAATGACGGAGTAAACACGTTCAATACCAAAATCGCGGATGCGGAAAAAGAACTTGCCGACGCGCGGGAGAAAATCGCCGACGCGGGCAACGCGGAATGGTACATATTCAAGCGTGACGATAACGCGGGCTATGCCGAATATGAATCAAACGCTGAGCGAATCGGTAAGATAGCGGTGGTGTTCCCTGTATTTTTTCTGTTGGTGGCGGGGTTGGTCTGCCTTACCACAATGTCCCGAATGGTGGAGGAGCAGCGCACCCAAATCGGTACGCTGAAAGCGTTGGGTTATTCAAGCGGCGCGATTATGAAACACTATATGACTTATGCGGTTTCGGGTGCGGCGGTCGGAGGAATAATAGGCGCGATCGGCGGCTGTTTCTTGTTCCCGGGGGTAATTGTGTACGCGTATTCGATGATGTATGACATCAAGAAGATTCACTTTATGTTCACCACGGAAAATATGATAGTTTCAATCGGCTCGATGATTCTGGCGATTGCTTTAACGGTATTTTTCAGCTGCCGGAAAGCATTAAAGGAAACCCCCGCTTCGCTTATGCGTCCGAAAGCTCCAAAGGCGGGAAAGCGCGTGTTTATTGAGAAAATATCGTTTTTCTGGAATCATCTGAACTTCTTTGGAAAGGTAAGCGCGCGGAATCTGATTCGATATAAGCGCAGAATGTTTATGACGATTGTCGGAATCGCGGGCTGCACGGCGCTGTCGCTTACGGGATTCGGGCTTAAAAATTCCATAAGCGATGTTGTCGAGCTGCAATACAATGAAATCTACCGTTACAGCGGCTACGCAGCATATGACGAGGACGCAAAGCCCTCAGAGGTGCAGAGTATTTACGACACTCTGCTTGATTATAATAAGGACACAGAATACACCCGCGCGAGAATCAAGCAGTACACGCTGGAAAACAGGGGAAATTCCGCGCAGGTTTATGTGACAGCGGTGGAAAATTCCGAAACGTTTGAGCGGCTGATTGATTTGCGTGAGCGTAAATCGGGGGAGAAGATTTCGTTAAGCTCGGGAGCGATAATAACCGAAAAAGCGGCAAAATTATTGGACGCGAAAGTCGGCGATGAAATTACCGTGAAGATAAGCGATGGAGTAACCAGAACCGTCAGAATCGGCGGCATTACCGAGCATTATATCAGCCACTATCTGTATCTCCCGGAAAGCGTTTATACAGAGGTTTTTGGGGAAACACCAAAGTACAATATGGTGTATTTTGACAACGGAATTTCCCGCGATAAAAATGTGCAGGACGGGTTCACCGCGAAAATGCTCGCGAATGACAATGTTCTCGCCGTGATTATGAACGCGTCCTCCATAACCTCCATATCGGAAACGCTTTCCATTATGGATCTGGTAACCATAGTATTGATAGTTTCCGCTATGGCTCTGGCATTTGTGGTTTTGTATAATCTCACGAATGTAAATATCACGGAGCGGATCCGAGAAATCGCCACATTAAAAGTATTGGGATTCTATGATGCAGAGGTTTCAAGCTACGTTTTCCGTGAAAATATAACCCTGTCGCTGATGGGCGGCGTGGTCGGGCTTGGCTTGGGCTACGCGTTGTGTATGTTCGTAATCAACACCGCCGAACTGGACGAAATGATGTTCGGCAGAACAATTCACGGATTGTCATATCTGTGGTCGTTTCTGGCAACTGCGGCATTCTCGATGTTTGTGAATATCATAATGACAAGGGCATTAAAGAGAATCAGTATGGTGGAATCACTGAAATCTGTGGAGTAATACGATGGTTGAAGATATTTTGAAGGTAAATCTGAATGTTGACGAGGAGCTTGCAATCAAGCGAAACGTTCTGCGCCCGATGAGCGGCGATTGCGGCAAACGCGCGGCAATCGTCACCGGGATTCACGGCGATGAACTTGAGGGGCAGTACATCTGCTATAACCTCATACGGAAAATCACGGCGAATATGGCGAATCTTACGGGTACGGTGGAGATTTATCCGTCAATAAACCCGTTGGGTATGGAGTCGGTGTCAAGGGCATTCCCAATGACGGGACTGGATATGAATCGGGTGTTCCCCGGAACACAGGTAGGCTCTATCGCCGAAAACATTGCGCGGGCGGTGGTGGAGAGCATAAAGGGCGCGGATATTTGCGTGGATATTCATGCAAGCAACATTTTTATCCGTGAGATCCCTCAGGTGCGGATACGTCCCGAAAACAGCGACCGTCTTATGCGTTATGCGAAAATGCTTAACACGGATATGGTGTGGGTGCACGAATCGGGCGCGGTGGGCAGCGGTTCGCTTGCCGAGTCGCTGATTGCAGAGGACGTGCCGACGCTGGTGGTGGAAATGGGAGTGGGTCAGCGGATAGACCAGGAATATTGCGACCAGCTCCTCCACGGGATTTTTAATCTGTTGAATCACTTCGGAATCTGGGCTGAGGAGGAGCACGGAATCTCACACCCGATGGTTTCCTCGGACGGCTCGGTGAACGTGATTCACTCCGGCGGCAGCGGAATCTTTATTCCGTGCGCGGAGCATAATATGTGGCTTGCTAAAGGCACACTAATCGGCGAAATCGTAACTCCCATAACCGGTACGGTGGAGCAGGAAATTACCGCGCCCGTTGACGGAGTGATTTTCTCGCTGCGGGAATATCCGATAGTTTACGAGGGCAGCGTAATCGCGAGAATGCTCTCAATGAATCAGTCTTGACAAATTCACCGAATTATTGTATAATAGAGAAAGAAAAAATTTTTTGAAAAATCTGTAATCCCGACATAGGTTTTTGCGTTATTAATTATAGACGGAGGTCACTATGAAAGACAGAATTGAAGAGAGCAAGGAAGATTATCTGGAAACCATACTGATTTTGCAGAATCGTAATGGTTCGGTCCGCGCAGTGGATATTGCGGCTGAGCTGGATTTTTCCAAGCCTTCTGTCAGCGTGGCGATGAAAAAGCTCCGTCAGGACGAATGTATTTCCGTGGACGGAAACGGTCTTATCACGCTCACCGAACGCGGCAGAGAGCTTGCAGAGCTGGTTTATAACCGCCATCTGCTGTTTTCGGAGTGGTTGACCTCGTTGGGCGTTTCGGAGGAAACAGCGACCAAGGACGCGTGCCGAATCGAGCACGTCATCAGCACCGAGAGCTTTGCCGCCATACGGAAATACGTTGAAAAGCACGGCTATGGCGTATAACGTATGGAGGGAAAGTTATGAAAAAACGTATTTTGGCTTCCGCAATGGCGGCAATTATCACGCTGCTTGCGGGGTGCTCCAACGCAAATCTCGGCAGCGAAAATCCGGGAACATCGGATTCAAGCACAACATCGCAGCAACCGGAGAGCGAGGTTACAAGCAGCTCCGGGAATGAATCGTCAAACGATTCGGAAAGCAGCACCGATGATACAAGCACGGCTTCAAATCCCACGGAATCGAATGTAGGAGTTACACAAACGGCGATGAGTTCTATTAAACTTACAAGTGACAATGTTGTAAATTCCGCGCGGCTGTTCGACGCTATGAGCAAGGATAAGGACAACAGTATGTTCAGTCCGCTGTCGCTGAATATGGTTCTCGGAATGTTGGAGAGCGGCGCGGGTGGCAGCACCGCGGAGGCGATTCAGCAGTATCTGCAAAAGGGCAATTACGCGGATTTCGCAGCAAATTATATGGCTCACGTCCGCGATGACCTCAACCGCGAGGAGGGCTGGCTCTTTGACAAGTACAAGGACGTTTTCGAGATTGCCAACTCCTTATGGGCGGGTAAGGCATTCCCGATAAGCGCGGATTACAAGAAATCCGTTTCCGACAAGTTCGGCGCGGAAATACAAAACGTTGACTTCGGCAACGCGAAAAAAGCAGCAAGCTCCATCAATAACTGGACAAACGACAAGACCCACAAAATGATTCCCGAAATCGTCAAGGAGGAACAGCTTGGAGCGGACACTGCGGCGGTGTTGGTGAATACCGTGTATTTCGAGTCGGGCTGGGTGGAAGAATGGTATATCAACGAAGACAAAAAGCAGATATTCACGCTGTTTGACGGCAGCACAAAGGACATCGCGATGATGTCCAACGGCGGCGATGTTTATTACGAGAACGACAAGGCAACGGCATTCGGGTGCTATTACAAAAACGGAATGCAGTTTATCGGAATACTCCCGAAAGAGAGCGGCGAGTTCACTCTGGAGGGTCTGGATATTCCGTCGCTGCTGGAGAGCGCGAACAACAAGGATTACGACATAGCTGCGAAAATGCCCAGGCTGAATTTTGAGAGCGATTTTCCGCTTGCCGAAACGCTGAAAGCGGCGGGACTTGAGGTTATGTTCGACCCCAACTCGGCGGATTTCACCAAAATGCAAGGGATTGACGGCGATGATGTTCGTCTGTTCTATGTGTCGGATATATTCCAGAAAACCAAACTGGAGCTTGACGAATATGGCACCAAAGCCGCAGCCGTGACAGCGGCAATTGTAGCCGGAAACGCGATGCCCGAGCCGAAAGAGATCCGCAAGGTTACTCTCGACCGCCCGTTTGCGTTCCTGATTTATGATGAGCAGCAAGGGCAGATCGCGTTTATGGGCAAGGTAACAAATCCGTAACTGCGATTCGATTTTGGGCGTTATAATTAAAATCAACGTATCGGTGAGGCATGCAAACCCAGAACAGTTGGCAAATTTCAATAAGGGGTGGTAGATTGAAAATCATATGCTTGATTGAGGATACGGCGGTAAACGAAAACCTCTATGCCGAGGAGGGAATGTCGCTGTTTGTCGAGTTTAACGGGCATAATTACATCATTGACGCGGGGCTTTCGGGCAAAGCGGTGGACAACGCGCGCCGAATGAAGCTGCCGATTGACGATATAAGCGCGGTTTTTTTGACGCACAACTCCCTTGCGCATACGGGCGGAATCGACAGAATAATGCACATGAATCCAAACGCGGAGATTTATTTGCGCGCGGGGGCAAAGCAAGAGGTGTTCCGCAAGAACGGACTGTTCAAGTCCGCCGCCGGACAGGGAAAGGGCTTTTTCCGCAAATACGCAAAAAACCTGATTTTGTTCAACAGCTTTTCTGAGGTGTGCGAGGGGTTCTATCTCGCAAGCTGCGAGAAGTTTGACGAGAAAATGATTAATCCCGACCGCGGATATTTTGTGAATAATCCCAAAGAGAAAAAGCCTGTGCCGTTTGATTTTTCGGATGAGAGCTTTGCGGTGATCTTTCCGAAAAAGCGCAAGGCGGACGGGCTGATTTTAATCGGCGGGTGCTTTCATTGCGGCGCGGCAAATATGCTTGATACCGTGGAGGAGCGTTGGCGCGGAATCCCGATTCTGGCGGTTATCGGCGGATTTCATCTGACGGGGAGCAATCCCAAGTCGCTGGGCGTTCCCGCGGAGTATGTAACGGCAACAGCACGCGCTCTCAAGCTCTCGGGCGCGGAGAAAATCTACGCGTGCCACTGCACGGGGTTCAAGGGCTTTGATACGCTGGATGAGATTCTCGGCGACAGGATTCTGTATCTCGGCGGCGGGGAAGCGCTGGAATTTTAGAAAGCCGGATTGTTTTTGTAATTGAATATTAAAATCGCTCGTGCCGAAAAAGCACGAGCGGTTTTTTTATATTCATTTAAGCCGGCATTTCAAATGGAATTACAAAAGTTTGTCGTTGTTTATTACATAAATGGGGTTGTAGAAAGTGATATTATCATACATAGTGCTCAATGAAAGCAATTGACGGATACGAGGAAAGAAATCTGCTCCATGTGTATGTACGTAGGCTGACCTTGCAATCCCAGTTCGCATTGGCATCAATAATTGTCAAACTGTTTGAGTTTATTGACGCAACTATCAGTGAATGACCGCTTCCCGTCCGAATGTGAGAACCCACTCCTGCCTTTGTAATCAGAGACTTAAACTGAGAAGCAGTGGGCTTTATGTTAACCGAGCCTGCAATATTTGGAAAGTGGCTTCGGTTTGTGTGAGGACAGCTTCCATACAGCTTGGTTTCAACATAACATGCATACCCGTAGCACTGTTTCGCACCCATATAGCTGGATTTTCCGTTCACATTGAAGTAATATGATGAGGACGGAACTTTTGATCCGATAGGGTATTCGTACAAACGGACACCTTTAAGCGTTACAACATTATTAGAAACGCTGTAACTTGCGGGACTGCAGGTTGTGCAGTTTGCCGGTTTTACAGTCTTGCCGGTATAATAATACGCTCCGCAGCTGCACTTCATATAAGCCTTATGCGGGTGCGCAGCTTCATAACCGCTGGTATAGTTGTGAGTATGGGAAAACGCGGATTTGCTTACCCAACAGAGCTTATAGCCTCCGCCGTTCCAAGGCACAAGAGCTTGATAATAGCTGCCGGATGTTCCCACAATATAGCATTTGTCTTTGACATATACGTAGCCCGGCGATGTTTTAAGGTCACTCTTATTGTAGCACTTGGTTTTTGCAATCGCGGTCTCGACCGATACGCTTGAAGTGTTCTGGAAGAAATATGACAGCTTCGAGTATACCACACGACCGTTTTTGTAACCCGTCCATGGGCACTTAACCTTGACAATTCCGTCTGAGTATATTTCTTGGATCGTGCAGTTATCATTAGCGTAAATATAACCTATTCTGCTTGAACCAGAGCAGGATCTGCTTGAGTATGCAATAGCAGTTTTGTTGTTTGCAGCCAAAATGTAACCCGTTATACTCTGCTTCGGGTACCTGCCGTCAATGCTTGCCGCAGAAGCCGGTGTTGAAAAGCCGCAGAGAACACCAAACATCATAACCAAAGTTAAGAGGAAAGACAGGCTCTTTTTAGTGATTGTCATAATTTTTACCTCCTGTTTCAGAAATAATAATTAATAAATTATATTTCATTTATCTAAATATATTATACAGCAAAAAAAATATTTGTCAAGATGTTTTATGAATTTTCGTATATTTAGATAAATGAAGTGTAATGTATTTGTAGATTTTTCACAAATTTGATTTATAATATTTAATAAGGAAGTGGAAAAATGGCGACTTATTACGAGAATCTGCGGGTAATCCGTGAGGATAGGGGCTACACTCAAAAGCAAATCGCGGAGGTTCTTGAAACCACCCAACAATATTATTCCGATTACGAAAACGGCAAGCGCGAAATCCCCATCAGGGTTTACATCGTCTTGTCCAGATTTTATAATGTAAGCATTGATTATCTCGCCGGCGAAATCGACAATCCCACGGCTTACAGTGGGTCGAACGAAAAAGCGTGTGTCGGATAGCGGCACTTTGACCGAAGAACGCAAAAAATATGGGCTGCCAATTGAATTGGCAGCCCGTTTGTTTATCATAGGTAAAAATTACTTTCTCTTGCGTGCGATTACCATAGCCGCGCCCGCGAGAGCAACAGTACCCGCCAGAACAGCGATTCCGCCGACACCTGTGTCGGAGTTGTCGGAGCTGCCGGGAGTGGTGGGAGCAGTAGTTCCGGGTTCGGTGGTACCGGACTCGGTAGTTCCGGGCTCGGTGGGGAGTTCAAAACCAATATCGGGAGTGAACTCGGCATTTTCGTCAAATATGCCGGGAATATTCTCTTCGGCGTATGCCTTTTCCGCTTCGTTCAGCGTGTCTTTCATTTCGGCGATTTCCTGAATTGACGGAACTAATTCCAAAACCGCGGCCAAGATTCCAAAAGCCTCTTCGAGAGCGGCTTCCTGCTGATCTTCGGGGAGCGCGGAAACGTCCTCGCCGTACTTAGCCGTCAAATCCTCGGATTGCTTTTGGAGATCTGCAATCTTTGCTGCGAGATCGTCAACCTTTGCCTTGAAATCCGCGTTGATTTCGTCATCTGCAAATGCCGTAACTGCTGTACCCGTCATCATAACAGCCGCCAGAGCAGCCGCGCTTATTCTTCTGAGCTTCATAATCAATTCTCCTTTTCATATGTATCAGCAAACGGATTTTCGTTTACTTAGCTCTATTATACAATAAAATGGTATGATAGTCAATAGAACGTATGGATTTTCGTCAATATGCACAAATTGGGAATTGTGTGATTGGTAATTTATACATTTATCCTCACCCAAGTTGGGTGGGGATTCGGTTATCGGTGCGATTGATACTCCTTGTACCACTCCTGAACCACATTTAACGGGTGCATTATCAGTTCGGCTGTTTCCTCTACGCTTTTACCTTGCTTAAACTGTCTTTGTGCTACCGAATACATACTCTCCGATATTTCAATCAAATGCCCATTGGGGTCAAAGATGCGAACTCCTCTTTGAAGCCATGGAAATGTTTTCGGTTCGTGAAGCAGTTCCACATCGGGATATTTCCTTAAAAGAGAAATAAACTCTTCAAAATCTTCTGTTTCAAAATAAAGCTCCATAGTATTGGAACGATACTTCATAGTATCCGGCTGAAATCCCGCGACTTCATCAAAATGCTCCTGCAAGGTTAATCCGCAAGTCAGTGTTTTACACCATCCCAAATCAACCACTATTTCTTGATTGAACAAATTCTTGTAGAATTGCAAAGACCGCTCCATATCCTTTACGGCGATTAATGTATTACAATACCTCATAACTCATTTTTCCTTTCTGATGAATGATGTTGTCTTTTGTATATTATATCATAATTATGGATATGTGTATTGCAAATTTACGACATTTTTCAAAATTTTTTCAAAAACCCCTTGACAAATCAGAAAAAAGGGTGTATAATATAATCAAACAGTTGAACAGTTATTCAACTGAACAACTTTGCAAGCCAGTGTAAAATTGTTTTTATATAAAGGAGATGAGAAAATGGAAAACGATATTCCGCATTGCGAATATATGCACGCTCACCCCGATACCATCGACAAAATCAAGTCGCTGATGCCCGATGAGGACGTTTTGATTGACTTGGCTGAGTTGTTTAAGGTGTTCGGGGATTCCACGCGAATTAAGATTTTAAGCGTGCTGTCGGGCGGAGAGTTGTGTGTGTGCGATATTTCCACCGCCGTGGGAATGACAAACTCCGCCGTTTCACACCAGTTGAAAATCCTCAAGAACGCGGACTTGGTACAGTTCCGCCGCGAGGGGAAAACGGTGTTCTACTCCCTCGCGGACGGACACGTAAACACTATTCTCAAACAGGGATTGGAACATATAAATGAGTAGCATAGCAGCCCAAAAAGTGAGCAATCTTGCTGCAGCAAAGCGGAGGCAAGATTGCTCGGCTAATGAACGGAGCGAAGCGGAGTGAATGGTTTTGGGCTGCTTTTAAGATAAGAGGTGATTTAATTGGATTTCTGGAGCAAGTTTGCCGAATTTTATGACATCGCCGAGCGGCTGAACGACAAGGTTTATCGTAAGATGTGCGAAATAACGACCGAGCTTACGCCGTTTGGAGCGAGGGTTCTGGACTGCGCGGCGGGTACGGGGGAGCTTTCAATCGCCGCCGCGCGAAAGGCGGAGAGCGTTCTGTGTACGGATTATTCCGAGAAAATGCTGGACGTTGCGCGGAAAAAGACGTGTAAGGGATTTTTCGACAACATTTCGTTTGAACGAAGAAACATCTTTAGTTTGGACGACCCTTATGAAACCTATGATGTTGTAATTGCGGGAAATGTACTGCATTTGCTGGATAATCCCGTGAGTGCCGTAAAGGAGCTTTGTCGCGTCACAAAGCGAGGCGGAAAGATTTTGCTCCCTACTTTTATGACACAAAACAAGTCCGATATTGCGCGGCTGATGCTTAAGGTGTATGGAAAGCTCGGATTCGCTCCGTCAACCGAATACACGCCGAAAAGCTATGTGGAAATGCTGAAAAGCTGTAATCTCGGCAAGGTGAAATTCAGAACGATAAAGGGCTGGATCCCGTGTTGTTACGCGGTTATAATTAAAGACTGAAAGAAAGAGGTATCATTATGAAAAAGACATTTAAGCTAATCGATTTGGACTGCGCAAATTGCGCCGCTAAGATGGAATCCGCCATCAAGAAGATTGACGGAGTGACTAACGCGTCCGTCAGCTTTATGGGTCAGAAAATGACAATTGAGGCGGACGATGCGCGCTTTGACGACATCGTTAAAGAGGCTGTCAAGGTCTGCAAAAAGGTCGAGCCGGACTGCGAGATAGTGCTGAAGTAAATTAACCTGCGGTTCTCACCCGTATGGGGGAGAACCGCATAAAATTAAATTTGTGTTGCAGAGGGAAAGGCTATGAGCAGAAAACAAAAGAAAATGCTTATCCGTATAATTATCGCGGCAGTTATTTTCGCGGCGGGAATGTTTATCCCCGAATCGGAGGAAATGCTCTCCGTGATGTGGTTCGTCCGTTTGGCGGTGTTCCTTGTCGCGTACTTCACGGCGGGCTGGGATATTTTGTGGAAAGCGATTCGCAACATCGCCCACGGACAGGTGTTCGATGAAAACTTTCTGATGACAGTCGCGTCAATTGGCGCAATGGTTATCGGGGAGTATTCCGAGGGTGTTGCCGTGTTGATTTTCTATCAGGTCGGCGAGCTGTTCCAGTCGGTGGCTGTCGGAAAATCCCGAAAGTCCATTTCGGATATGATGGACATCAACCCCGAATTTGCGAACGTGGAGCGTAATGGCGCAATAAACGAGGTTGAACCCGATGAGGTTGAGGTCGGCGAAACGGTGGTGATCAAGCCCGGAGAGCGTGTTCCGCTGGACGGCGAAATCATCTTCGGCTCAAGCGGGCTGAACACCGCCGCGCTGACAGGCGAGAGCGCGCTGCGCGAGGTGACAGCCGGCGACGAGGTGATAAGCGGCAGCGTGAATACCAACGGGCTGTTGAAGATCCGCGTGTCTAAGCCGTATTCGGACTCAACCGTGGCGAAGATTCTGGAGCTTGTCGAAAATTCATCCGAAAGCAAGGCGAAAACCGAGAGCTTTATTACGCGATTCGCGCGTGTTTACACTCCAATCGTTGTGATTGCTGCGGTGGTTCTGGCGGTTGTTCCGTCATTAATATTCGGAAATTGGAGCGACTGGATTTACCGTGCGCTGACATTTCTTGTGGTAAGCTGCCCGTGCGCGTTGGTGATTTCCGTGCCGCTGTCCTATTTCGGTGGAATCGGCGGAGCATCGCGCCACGGTATAATGATTAAGGGCGCGAACTATCTCGAAACGCTTGCAAAGGCGAAAACCTTTGTGTTCGACAAGACGGGAACGCTCACCAAGGGAACATTTTCGGTTACGGAAATCTCCCCGGTCGGAATTTCGGAATCCGAGCTGTTGGGATTCTGCGCCGCCGCGGAAAGCATCTCCAACCATCCGATTGCGCTTTCCGTGTGCAGAAAGGCGGGGGAGTTCCCCAAAGCGGAAAACGCCGAGGAGATTGCGGGGTTCGGTGTTAAAGCGGAGGTTTCCGGGCGGAAAATCGCGGTCGGGAACGCGCGTTTGATGGAGCAAGTCGGGGCGAAAATTCCGGGAGAAATTAAGTCATCGGGAACGGTCGTTCTATGCGCGGTTGACGGCGAATATTGCGGCTGTCTGATTGTATCGGACGAGGTAAAGAGCGGCAGCAAATCCGCGCTTGCGGAACTGAAACGGCTCGGCGCGGAAAAGACCGTAATGCTTACCGGGGACAGGAAAATCACCGCCGAGGAAATCGCATCGAAAATCGGTTTGGACGAGGTTCGTTCGCAGCTTTTGCCCGATGGAAAGGTTAAGGCTCTTGAAGAGATTTACTCCAAAAAGCCGCCTAAATCCACACTTGCGTATGTCGGCGACGGAATGAACGATGCGCCGTCACTTGCGCGCGCGGACGTGGGAATCGCCATGGGCGCGCTCGGCTCGGACGCGGCAATCGAGGCGGCGGACATTGTACTGATGAATGACAACATTGAAAATCTTCCGCTGTGTGTGCGAATCTCGCGTAAAACCCGCCGAATCGTCACGGAGAATATTGTGTTTGCGTTGGGCGTAAAGGTCGCTGTTCTGGTGCTGGCGGCTCTCGGAATCAGCAATATGTGGGCGGCGGTTTTCGCGGACGTGGGTGTTTCGGTAATCGCGATAATCAATGCCATGCGGTGTATGCGGATAAAAGCAGGATAACGAAATCCCCCCAATTTGGGGGGATTTTCGCGTATTGACAAATCCTGCCGAATGTGGTATAATTGCTAGTTTCTTATAGGTGTTAATCAACGCGCGGCTTTTGTCGGTTTCGCGCATAGCGCGAAATGCAATTGCCATTAGGGCAATTGCAAGCCAAAAATGCTAAATCCTCGGGCGATAGCCCGAGGATTATTGCAAGTGGCTTGGCGGTAATTCAGCCGGCAAAAAGTAAAAGCCTAAAAAACGTTCCCCCCGCGGACTTCGACCCCTGCGGGGGGAATATTTTTGCGTGCAAGAGTTAATAAATTTGTCTTTCGACACTTATATTATACCACACTTATTTTAATTTGTCAATACTTTTTACGAAAAATCCCCCGATTTCTCGGGGGATAAACTTTTCAGTTTTTTGCAAGCAAATCGGGCTAGGATTAGCCGAGG
>CAMWMN010000040.1 GCA_947175385.1 uncultured Clostridia bacterium
GACGCTTCCTCCGATAGTTCATTCCTTTTCAATGTTCTTGACGCGATCCCGACAATATTAAAAATGTTCCCGTCCTGCCCGATCAACGGGCAGTCGGGCTTGGGCTGTTTAATTTCATTGCTCATTGTGGTTCCTCCGTAATTTTATTTCAAGCTCTGTCAAGGCTTGCTGATTGATTCTTCCGAACTTTGTCGGAAAATAAAAAAGAGCCTGTAAACTGCCTCTCATAAATAGAGAAGTAATTTACAGGCACTTTGTGCGAGTTGCATAAATTCAACCGTAAAAATTTTGTAGGGGAGGGTTCGAGTCACCCCAAAATCTTTTTTGTCACAACTCTGGGCAACAAAAAACGCCTGTAAATTACCTCTCATTTAGGGAGATAATTTACAGGCATTCTTTTGGCTGGATTTGGCATTTTGCCCAAATTCAACCGCAAAAATTTTGTAGGGGAGGGTTCAAATCCACTTTTCTGTCGAAAATATCTACGGAGCGTGAATCTTGATTTTGCAAAATATTATGCCCGCATTTGGCTTAACAGAGCCGTTTGCGGGCATAATATCTTTTTTGTAACGATATCATGGTGCGGGTAACAGGACTTGAACCTGCACGCCTCACGGCATTGGAACCTAAATCCAACGTGTCTGCCAGTTTCACCATACCCGCATATTTAATTTCTGCCGATTTTTTTACCTGCCCGACAGCCGCAGTAAAAACTCCACTGTAGTAACGCTGCCCAAATCTGGTGCGTCCGCCATACCCGCGCATTCAATTTTGCCGTCTTAATGCAATCAGAAAATCGGTTTGGGATTATCCCAATCATCGGACTCAAGCGCACCTACCATCCAACAAAAACCGAAATACTGCTCCGAAACCACATCGGAATCCAAATCACCTTTGATTTCGGGGTCGCTGAGCTCACGCGACTGAACACACGCAAGGTGCATACGCATACAGGTATCCGCGTTGCTGAGTATTTCGCCCGCATCCAAATCATCGACTATCCCGATTATCTCGGACAAATCCTTTGCGCTGCAAATAGTTTTGGCAATCTCATCGGTATCCGTAATCCTGCTCGGATAGTCCAAATCACCGTCCGTCATTCCAAGCGCCCAAAACAGCGGCATACATCTCTCCACGCGCCACTGCATCTCGAACGCATCCTCATAGGGAATTTCCCCGCAGTGTTCAGGGTCGAAATACCGCCGCTCATCGGGGGTCAACTCATCGCGAGCATTATGCTTATCCAGAAGATACCCGAAAACCGCCACGGACTTCTGCAGATCCTCGTCATTGCAGATACCGATCGCGACTTGGGCGGTCAGAAAAGCCGCAATCGCGCGCCGCGCAATTTCCTCGTGAGATTTGATCCGCGCCTGCTCATCGGAAATAAACACGGGAAAGCTCGTATCAACGATTACTCCCGACTTTGCGAGAAATTGCTCAGAGTGTTGTTTTCTGCTTTCCGCGTCAGTCATACTGCTCCCATGCCCTCCTGTTTTTAGTTTCAAATTAGTGTTGTGTTGAATGGGGAAAATCTCTTTAATGATATTGTGCACATTTTAATTATATCACAAATTTACGCGTTTGTCAAGTGCAAATTTTCGAGAAAAAACCCCGCCCAAAGCGGGCCGGAGATTCAGAGCTTGTTGTCATCACAAGATAATGTTGCAATCGGGAAGCTGAGCTTTAAGCCATTCCGAATCCGTTTCACCGATTCCGCAGCCTCTCAACACTACCATGGTTAAATTATTGAGCTTGGCAAGCGGTTTTATATCGTCAATCTTGGTGAATGCCAAATCAAAATCGGTCAAATTAATCAAACCTTCAAGCGGAGTTAAATCACTGATTCGGTCACTATGCCCCAAATTCAGATTGGTCAGATTTGTAAGCCCCGAAAGCGGTGTGATGTCATCAATGGAATTACTGCTTAGATACAACTCACGAAAATTTTTAAGCCTGCCGATATTCACAACATCTTCATCCGTTATGTCACAACCGTAAAGATTTAAGGAGAACGTTGTTTCGATGTCGTAATCTTCACCCTGAATCGTTACATAAGTATGCATTGCGGACTCCTCCACCGGAGTGATAATCATAGGATTTTGTTGTTGCTGTCCGCGCACGCTGTCAGCGACAACAAAAGAACTGCCGCCATAGCTGCCGCTGTTTTTCTGATGTTCATATTTCTCACCTTTCCAAAACACTTGAAACAAATTCTTATTTTAATTATATCAGCTTTTCCCGTGATTATCAGGACATTACAAAAACAATCTGTCAAATTGCCGTTGTTAAATATGCATAATTTTACAGCGTTCTTGCAAAGATATTTGTTTATTATGTATCTTGCAAAACAGGATACGTTGTGGTAAAATCAAAATATGCGAAACCGCTTTTACCCTTGACAAACTCCAAAAAATATGCTACAATAAAGGGGACGCTGTAACCTTACAGCGAAAATGCTCAACCACAAATGATGTTATAATGGTAATACCCGCGCCGGCTCGGCGCGTTGGTTTTGCAGAAACTCATCAAGGATTACAAGAAAGGGAAAATATGGAAACCGCAAAAACAATCAACAAACCAAAAAAACACAAAACATTCAAGGGACTTTTACCGGCTATTGCATTGACATTCGCGTTGTGCTTTATGCTGTTCATCTACGAGCCAATATCAATGTATTGCGCCAATATCAACGATATCTGGTTCGATTTTGGAATGATGACGCCGCCAATGCTGATGATGTTCGTAATATTTTTTGTGCCCCTTTTGGCACTTATTACGGGGATTTACTTCATCAACCGCCGCTTCTCAGAAAAACTCACGGTCTATTCTATATCATTGACCGTGCTGTTGGTGATATTTGCCGCGACATACATTCAAGGTAATTTCCTCGCAAATTCGCTGCCGGCGCTTGATGGTTCCACCATTGATTGGAGCGTCTACACCGCAGAAAATATAATCACCGCAGCGGTCTGGGTGATTTTGGCGGCGGCAGGTGTGTTATGCTCGATTAAAATGAAGTTCGAGCTGCGAACGAAGATTTTCACAGCAATCGGTATTCTTATTGCCGCAATGCTTTTTGCATCTACGGTAACCTCAATGATTCAGGCAAGCGCCCTGAATCCCAAAAACGGAATAATGGCAACCCATCGCAACTTTGAAAACATCTCCCGCGATAAAAATTTCTGTATCTTCTTGATTGACGGCACCGAAGCGGAAGCGTTCGGCAAACTCGTTGACGAAAACGAAGAGTATAAGAAAACTTTTGAGGATTTCACATTCTTCCCAGATACACTCGGCTGCTATCCGTGCACACGCGATACGATTCCCTTGATACTCTCGGGACACTTAAACCGCAACGAAAAACCGTTCGGAGAATTTTCATCCGAATCAATGAACGATTCCCCGTTCTTTGACGAACTTACTGCCCGCGGTTATGACATCAACCTCTATGATTCCGACCTAGTTTGGTACGGAAACAACAAAAAATACCGCATCGCCAACAACGATGACAATGCCGAGTCATCGCATATAAAGCTCGATTACTATATTGGCGAACAGATGAAATACATTGGTTATAAATATCTCCCGCATTTTATGAAGCACCTCTCCCACATTGAGGAAATGAACTTAAATACCGTCACGGACAAGTTCATATGGAACGACCAGGACGTTTACGACCGTATTCTCTCAAACCCGAATCTTGAGAACAATGGCAAACCGATGTTCCAATTTATCCACACAGAGGGAGCTCATATCCCGTTCGACCTCGACCGCGATATGGTACGCGACGGAACCACCTACCCGAACAGCTACGAGGAGAAAATCCGCGGCTGCATCACAATGGTAAAGGCATACATCGACCGCCTGAAAGCAAACGGCGCCTACGACAATTCGGTAATCATTATAATGGCAGACCACGGCAACACCAACCTCAACAGTTCGGACGATATGTTCCGCCGCGCGAACCCGCTGTTTATGGTAAAAGGCATAAACGAGGATCACCCCTATCGGGTTTCCGACACGCCCGTTTCGTATCTGGATTTAATACAGCTCTATAACGAACTTCTTGACGGAAAACCCGCAAACGAATTGTTGAAGTCGCTCGACCCCAACCGCCCCCGCACATTCATCTGGTACAGAAACTTCAACCTTGAAAAACATATGATCGAGTATGAAACCACCTCCAAAGCATGGGACTGGGAAGCCCTGAAAGAGGGATACACCGGCAAGGAATATACGTTGGATTAAGACACAACACCGCACAAAGATTTTGTGCGGTGTTGCTCTAAATAAAAATGAGGTAAATACAATGCGAGAAACTATCGCCGTAATCGATGATGACAAGTACATAAACGATATGCTTAACGAGCTGCTGACCGCCGAAGGCTACATGGTAATTCGCGCGTTTTCGGGCAGCGATGCAGTGGAGCTGTTAGAGAAAAACGAGCCCGATTTGGTGCTGCTCGACCTGATGATGCCAGGGCTTTCGGGCGAACAGGTTCTGCTGCTTATCCACGATATTCCCGTAATCGTGATGAGCGCGAAATGCGATGTGGATAGCCGCGTGAATCTGTTGATGTCGGGCGCGGCGGACTACATCACCAAACCTTTCGATACGCGGGAGCTGTTGGCGCGTATCTCCGTGCGGCTGCGGGAGCATTCCGCCGCAAACGCGGATTTTCTGGAGTTTGGCGGGCTGTCGCTCGATGTAAATCTTCACTTGGCGAGTTTCGGCGAACAGAGCGTCAAGCTCACCAAAACCGAGTTCGCGATTCTGAAAATCTTGATGCAAAACCCCAAACAGGTAATCACGAAATCCCAGATTCTTGATAGAGTAAGCGCGGACACGCCCGACTGCGTGGAAAGTTCGCTTAAGGTTCACGTAAGCAATCTGCGGCGAAAGCTCCGCGAAATCTCCGAACGCGATTTCATTGAGGCGGTCTGGGGAATCGGATTCAAGATGAAAAACGAATCTTAACAAATTCTTTACGGTTTTCTTTACCGTTTTCTTAACCCCCGTGTGATAGAATTAAGTTGTCAAGGAAAATCCGGAACGGTTGAATGCGCTATAATCCAAAGCAACCTGTCCGGCGACTAGTGCAAATTCAAAACGCGCCTGTCGCCCTCTGTTGGCGGCATCCTTGCCGCCTTTTGGGTCGCTCAGCGAACACAGATGAAATAGCGGAGCTATTTTATCTGTGTGGTTTTGAATTTGCCATTAAGATAAGGAGCTTACAATTATGAAGTACGTTTTGACAACCGAAAACATCACAAAGAAGTATCGCGGGTTTACCGCGCTGGATGGGCTTTCAATGCACGTTCCCAAAGGCTCGATTTACGGATTCGTAGGGCGGAACGGAGCGGGCAAAACCACGCTTATCCGTCTTATCTGCGGAATGCAGTTCCCGACTTCGGGGGAGTTTTCACTGTACGGAATCCGTAATACGGAAAACATCGGAAAATCGCGCCGCAGAATGGGCGCAGTCGTGGAAACTCCGTCGCTGTATCTCGATATGACAGCGGTGGATAACCTCAAACAGCAATACCGCGTACTCGGATTGCCGAGCTTTGACGGGATAAACGAGATTCTGAAGTTGGTCGGTCTGGAGAACACGGGCAGAAAGAAAGCGAAGAACTTCTCGCTGGGTATGCGGCAGAGATTGGGAATCGCGGTGGCATTGTGCGGAAATCCCGATTTCCTGATCCTGGACGAACCGATAAACGGTCTTGACCCGCAAGGAATCATCGAGATTCGTGAGCTGATTCTCAAGCTCAACCGCGAACGGCAGATAACCGTGCTGATTTCCAGTCACATTCTCGATGAGCTGTCGCGTCTTGCTACGCATTACGGTTTTATTGACAAGGGCAAAATCGTTAAGGAGATAAGCGCGGAGCAGCTCGAAAGGGAGTGCCGCAAATGCGCACGGGTAACCGTTTCTGATACTAAAAAGCTCTCAACGGTGCTGGACGAAATGGGTCTGGAATACGCTGTTGCGGACGAGAGAACCGCCGACATTTACGGCGAGATAAGCATTACAAAGCTCACGGACGCGCTTAAATCCGCCAACTGCGAATTGTTCTCGATAAACGAGCGTGATGAAAGCCTTGAGGCATACTTTATAAACCTTGTTGGGGGTGGCGAGAATGGCTAAATTGTTACAATCGAATTTTGCACGGCTGTGGAAATCCAAGTCGTTCTGGGTATGCGCGATTTTAACGCTTGCTCTTGCCGTTTTGAACAGCATAGAGCTTATTCCCGATGACACATCGTGGATGTACGCAACGGGCAAAATGATAGTTGACGGCGGCTCAAACTCAATGATTTTCGCGGCTATCTTCGCGTCGCTGTTTCTCGGCACGGACTACGCGTGCGGAACAATCCGCAATAAACTCGCGGTCGGACATTCGCGCGCGAACGTCTACCTTGCAAGCCTGATCACCGTTACATCGGGGACTTTGATTATATCTGCGGTATACACTGTTCCGTCCATCTTTAAGACGATAGTATGGGGCAAGGAATTAGGAATGCCCATTGGTGAATTTCTTTTGTACATTTCAATTCTCGTATGCGCAATGATTGCGATGAGTGCGATTTTCACATTACTCGGTATGCTCATTACGGAAAAATCCCTTACCACAACATTTACCATTATTCTGTCGATTGTGCTTCTGCTTGGTTCGGCTGTTCTGATGGAGTTTCTTAATCAGCCCAATGAAGTTTCAGGCCTTGAAATGACTGTTGACGGCATAACCGTAACCGATCCCGAACCAAATCCGATGTATATCGGCGAGGGCTTAAAGCGCGATATTATGACCGCGATTACCGATGTGCTTCCCGGCGGACAGATTATGCGCCTTGAAACAGGTGACCTCCACAATCCCGAGCTGTATCCGCTGTATTCGGTTGGGGTTCTGGCGGTAACAACCACGGCTGGTATGCTGTTTTTCCGCAGAAAGGACTTGAAATGACACGACTTATCCAAGCGAATTTTGCGCGGCTTTTCAAGTTCAGACCGTTTTGGGTATGCGTTATTCTGTCAGTTGCGGTGTGCCTTGTAAATGATGTTTTATTCGCTGTCCTGAATGACGACTGGGTATACAAAACAGGCGGCCTCATCTTAAACCAAATCGGTTCAACCGCCCTGTTTATTGCCGCCATCTTTGCGCCGTTGTATCTCGGCACGGACTACGCGTGCGGCACAATCCGCAACAAGCTCACGGCGGGACATTCGCGCGCAAGCTGCTACCTCGCGAGTCTTATCCCCGTGACAAGCGGCACTTTGATTATACTTGCCGCGTACTGCGTTCCGCTTGTTGCTATGAGCCTTATATGGGGAAAAAACCTCGGAATAACCCCCGGCGAGTTCTGTATGAGAATATTGATTATCGTTGCCGCGGCAGTTGCGTCAAGCTCTCTCTTCACACTTCTGGGTATGCTTATTCCGTTAAAATCCCTCACGACTGCCATAACCATTGTATCGGCGTTTGTGCTGTTTCAAGGCTCGTTTATGGTGGTGAATCTTCTGAATCAGCCGGAATATATTGCGGACTATAATATGGCAATAGCCGATGCGGCAATGCCCGAAACAGAGCCAAATCCCTTATACATAAAGGAGGGAGCGCTGAAGAATGTCCTCACCGCCGTGACGGACGTACTTCCAAGCGGGCAGATGGTGCGACTTCAAGACAACTCTATGCATAACAGAGAGCTTTATCCGTTATACTCGTTCGGGATATTGGCGGTAACAACCGCGGCGGGAGTGCTGGTTTTTCGCAGAAAGGACTTGAAGTAACAATGTAATTCGGAGGTGTTCGCAATGATGAGAATTATAAACGCTAATTTCGCGAGAATGCGAAAAAGTGTGTTCTTTTGGGCGTGTTTGGCGGTTACGTTTGCGGTAATAGCAGGCTCTGTATGTATGAATTTTTCTTTATATCCGTACGTAACAAATTGGGAGCAGACCATACAGCATTATTTTTATGTTCCGTTGTTCACCGTCCCGGCTTTTGCGGCAGAGTTCCTTGGAACCGAATACTCAAACAACACAGTTCGAAATAAGCTGATAGCCGGAAAGACAAGACTGCAAATATACCTCGCTAACCTTGTAACGGTAACGGCAGGAGGGCTGTTAATAACGGCTGCGGGGCAGATAGTTCCGATTGCCGTGGCGATTTATGCCGGAAGAAAGGGCTTTTCGATAAGCGAAGGTAATTTCGCTGTTGAGTGCGCAATCTGCATTTGCGCCGTAATTGCCGCCTGCGCGGTTTTTACGCTTATAGGAATGATTGTTTCCCAAAAATCAATGTCGATTACTCTTTCGCTGATTTTAATGATTGGAGCATATTTTGCGGTATCGAAGATTAAAGAAAAACTGGACGTTCCTCAATTTGACACAATCAGCGTTTATAACGCGGACGGGACGATTGAAAGGCAATATGAGGAACCCCGCCCCGATGCGGCAACGGGCTTTACACGCACGGTTCTGGAAACCGTTTACAATTTGACATCGTTCGGAGAAATCGAGCAGTCGTTATCCGATACGACAATAAGGTATTTTATGCCGTTGTACTCGTTCGGAATATTGGCAGTAACAACCCCAGCGGGAATTGTAATTTTCCGTAAAAAGGACTTGAAGTAGCGCCGTGCTGGCGCAGGCTGTTCCCAATTAAATGTGATTACAGTCGAGCGTTTTTGCTGTACGGTTATCAAGTATTTTGGAATTTGGCGGCAAAAATATAAAATCCGGAGGAAAACTATGGACGGCATGTGGATTTTTTTGAGTATTGTGTTCGGCGCGGCTGTGATTGCGCTTACGGTGAAGGTGTACCTTATGAAAAAATCCATGCGTGAAATCTCCGAAAAGCTGAAAGAAAAGCTCTCCACTGACACCAACACGCTGATTGACATTTCCTCCGCCGACCGCGATATACGAAAACTTGCCGCCGACCTGAACCGCGAACTCTCCACGCTCCGCGATGAGCAGCGCCGCTGCGCCAACGGTGACGCGGAGCTGAAAACCGCCATCACCAACATTTCCCATGACTTGCGCACTCCGTTGACGGCAATGTGCGGGTACCTCGACCTGATGGACAGAACAGAGCTGCCCGAATCCGCGCGGCAGTACACAACGCAGATACGTAACCGCGCGGACGCGATGAAAACGCTCACCGAGGAGCTGTTCCGCTACTCCGTTGCGGCTTCGGCAAACGAACCGAATCTGTCGCAGATCTGCGTGAACGACCTTCTCGAGGAGAGCGTGGCGTCATTCTACGGCGCGATTTCGGAGCGCGGAATAATCCCCGAAATCCATATCTGCGAACAGCGTATAATCCGAATCGCGGACAAATCCGCACTTATGCGGATTTTCTCCAACATCATCGGCAATGCGCTGAAATACTCAAGCGGAAACCTCATCATCACCTTGTGTGAGGACGGTGAAATCTCGTTTTGCAACTCTGCGGACAATCTCGGGCTAATCTCCGTGGAAAAGCTGTTCGACCGATTCTATACAGTCAATGATGGAAGCCAATCCACGGGACTGGGACTGTCAATTGCAAAGCTCCTCACCGAACAGTCGGGCGGGGAAATTTCCGCACGGATTGAAGACGAAATGCTGGTAATCGCAGTCAAGTTATAATAAAGGCGAACGCAATGTCCTTACAGCAATCTGCGTTTGACTAAAATCAATGTTATATTGGGAACTGAAAATAAAATCCGGGGCGTTTCCGCCCCGGATTTTTTATGTGCAAACAATTGATTTTCCAATATCGGTGTAGATTTTCTCCACCTCGGCAACGCTCGGAAATCCTATCGACGCGCCGTTGTGACGGATTTTCAGAGCCGCGAAAATCTCCGCACGGCAGAGGGATTCCACTGCCGAAAATCCCCCGAAATAGAAGCTCAAAAATGCCGAGAACAGCGCGTCACCCGCGCCGACCGTGTTCACCACGCCGCCGATGTTCACAACATTCAACTTGTACACGCTGTCGGATTCGCGCTCATACATCATCGCGCCCTTGTCGCCGCGCCCGATGACAATGATTTTCGGCGGATACGCATCCTTAAGCCGCAAGAGAAACTCATCCGCCCCGCAAGGGAGATTCTCATCGCTGAGGAACAGAATATCCGCGCACTCCATAAAGTCGCGGTTAAACTCATCGTTGACGTCCCCTAACACGTGGACATCGGTAGCAATCGGTTTCCCAAGACGCTTGACCTCGCGCAGCAGACCGCGGTTAAAATTGATGTTGCACAAAATCGCCACATCACACTCAGCAACCGCGTCCGCGATTCGGGAAAGTTCCGTGGTTTGCTCTTGAATGTCCTTGAGGTCGCAGTAGATCCGACGCTTGCCGCTGTCGTCATACAGCACTGCGGAAACGGGCGTTTCATGAAGCTCGGCGCGGATCAATCCCGTGTCAATTTTATCGGCGGCAAGCGTTTCCAAGACGCGCTTGCCCTCGAAATCCCCGCCGACAAAGGACTGGATTTTCACATCGTTATCCAACGTCCGCAAGGCTCTCGCGATATTGAACGCAACTCCCGAAACACCCGATTTTATCCCGAAAAACGGGAAATCGATTGGCGAGTACTCAATCGGAAATTCATGGATTTTTATTGTGGTTTCGATATTCAGAAGCCCTGAAATTAACGCTTTCATAGTTCCTCCTTGAATAATTATACAGCAGAGATTATTTTCGATTCGCTAATTAGTTCACTTGAATACCCACTCTTTGCAAAACAGAGGGTTATTTTTGAGGACGACCGGTTCGCCAAGGCGGCGAATCCACTCGCCCTCACGCACCATCTTGTGTATCTCGCCCAACAAGCAAAGCTCTGCTGCCAGTCCCTCGCCGATGTCAACCGCCTCGACAATATCTTGATAATCCGCATCAACCACACCTATGACTGATCCGAATCGCTCGATACAACGCTGCGAAATGAGCGCCGTATCACCGCGCGGTATCATCGGGAACAGCAGTATTTCCATACGCTCACTCTCCTTAAGACCCGTTATCCCAAGAGCGCGGTATTTCTTGATTATTCGCCTTCTATGTCCATCATGAATCCCTTTTGGATTCTTGCTTTGTTTTGACACGGAATACCTCCACATAACTCTACAATAAAAGCGAAAACTCCCATTGTGTATAACAATGGGAGTTGGTAGCGGCAACTTGCCGCTGGCGGAAAGAAAGGGATTCGAACCCTTGAACGGGTATTAGCCGTTACACGATTTCCAATCGTGCGCTTTAGACCAACTCAGCCATCTTTCCATTGGTCATTATTTTCGTATTCAGTCGGGGATTGCCGTTCTCTTATAAATGGGGAACACGGCGTTTTCGGTACATTGCGACGCCTTGATAATCTGCTCGTAATCAATACTGATAATCGTAGGCAGCTCGTCAAACAAAAAGCTCTCATAGCACGGATGCTCAAACATAATAAATATTGCGGTTTCGGAATCAATACGTATTACCAAACACATATCGTCTTCAAACGGACCTAAATCGGTGGTGATAATCAATGCTTGCTCGACCTCAAAAGGCTCGAACACGAACTCCTCGCCGTCAACGACCGCCCGAATCATACCACTTGTTACGCTCAGGCTGTCGCCGTCCAAAACTTTAATCTTCATTGCTCCCCGGACACTCCCAACTGACTATATTATTATACCACACTTCTCGAAATTTGTCAAGGGGTTTTTGAAAAAAATATGTAAAGCCGGGGAAGATTTTCTTCGCCCGGCTAAGACTCAGCGCTTGTTCTGCTTGTTCTGTTCGCTCTGCTGGCTCTCGTTCTGCTGATTCTGCTGGTTCTGATTATTCTGATTAGACATTTTCAAATTCCTCCTGTAAACTATTGCGGTTCTTTCTGCCGCAAACATATTTTGCGCGGATTTCCGAAATATATTCAGAATCTTCGGAAATTATTTTCGCGTTCATAAATTTCAAGCCTAATGTTTTTCGATTTTGCCTCATGAAGAAGTGCAACAAACTCGCACATTATCGCGTTTTCGCGGTAGATAAGCGCGTCAATCGCGGCGGGGTCGGTGACGTTGTTGAAGCTCGCGCGAATCGCTCGCAGGCTGCCGCAAACCTCGTCCAATCGCGCCGCAAACGCGCGGTTCGGTGATTTTGCTTGATTCCCGGTCATATCCAATTTCCCCATATCACCCTCCAAAAAACATAAAAACAACTGCTCCGCAAACGATCCACGCGGTCAAATCGGCTGTCAGAGCCGCCGGAACGGCATAGCGCGTCTTTTTCACCTTAACCGCCGAGAAGTACACGGCAATGGTGTAAAACGTAGTCTCAGACGAGCCTATCAGCACCGCCGCAACGCGCTCCGCGAAGCTGTCCGCGCCGGTTGACGCGGCTATTTCGTTATATACTGCCATCGCGCCGCTGCCCGAAAACGGTCGCAGAATCACCAATGTCATTGCCTCGCTCGGGAATCCGACAGCGGCGCAAATCGGCTTCAGGAACGCGGTAAGCGTTTCCACCGCGCCGCTTGCGCGGAACATTCCGATACACACCAACAGTAGAACCAACGCGGGCAGAATGTCCACGCAAGTTTTCAGCCCCTCTGCCGCACCATCGCAGAACGCGTCAAACACATCCACGCGCTTAATTGCCGCATAGACGAGCACTCCCACCGTCAGCAGCGGGATTATGTAATCTGTAAAGCTATTCATTTCGATCACGCTTTCGTGAAAGTTTCCCCATTACCTTTGCGGAAATTATTGCGATAGCGGCGGCATAGACGGACACGATCCACACGCACGGAAGTATGTCCAACGGCTTGGATACACCGTTTGCGGCTCGGAGAGCCGCCGCCGTGGTTGGAATTATCTGTAAACTGGCGGTGTTCATCACGGCAAGCAGTATCATATCGTCTGATGCGCTGTCCGAGCCATTTGACAACTCCCTCATTGCGGTGATTCCCAACGGCGTGGAGGCATTCCCCAACCCGAGAATATTCGCGGCAAGATTTGCGGTGATAAGCGCGGTAGCTTTCGCGTTATTTTTGGTAGATTTGAACAAAAAGTTCACAATCGGTTTTAGCAATTTTGCCAATTTTTCCATTAATCCCGCGCGTTCGGCAACGCGCATTATTCCGCACCAAAAGCACATAATTCCGCACAGAGAAATCACAAGTTCCACCGCTTCGCCCGATTTGTCCAAAATCCCCGCAGACATCTCCGAAATTCTTCCGTTCACTAACGCAAATATAAGTGAAACCACAGGAATTACAATCAGCAAAATCTTCATCTAATTCACCTACCAACGAATCCTATTTAAGGAATTTTTTGTAAAAATATATAATAAATCTCACAAACCTGCAAAGATGAGAATAAAAAATATTGACAAATTTGACATATTGTGGTATAATATAGTAAAGACCAAGGGAATATTAATCAATTTGTCGAAATCTGGAGGTGTTTTTTTATGAAAGCTACCGGTATGGTCAGAACAGTGGATCAGCTTGGCAGAGTTGTCATTCCGATTGAGCTCAGAAGAAACTTGGACATCAATGATAAGGATAGTCTGGAAATCTATGTCGAGGACGACCACATCATTCTTAAGAAGTACTCGCCGGCTTGCTGTTTCTGTTCTAACGCAAGCGATGTGACTGTCTTTAAGAAGCGCAACATCTGCAGCAGTTGTCTGGCTGAGCTGATGTCGCTGAAAGAAGAGGACAAGATGCCAACGGATTCAACCGTTGTGAACAGTTAAACTTATAAGCACCGACTCGTTCGGTGCTTTTTCTTTCTGTAAATAAATATGCGGAGTTCCCAATTTTAAGAACTCCGCACAAAATAAAAACACGGGACTTTATGCCCCGTGCTTTTATTTACATATGTATGAACCGAAATGAATTTCAGTCCTCGTTGTTCAAAGCGAAATTACTTTCTCTTCTTTGCAACGATCATTGCGCCTGCAGCAACAGCAGCTACGCCAACAACAGCAGCTACGCCCTCAACACCGGTATCGGTGTTTGTATCATTGTCGGGAGTAGTAGTGGTATCGGGAGTGGTGCTAGAGGGAGCAGCCTTAGCAGCAGAAACGGTTGCAGTCAGCTTGCCCTCATCATTTGCCTCGCCGAGAGTAACTGTTACATTAATCTCATCGCCTGCAGCAGCCTCAACACCGGTAATCTTGACATCTACGCTTTGAGTACCGCCCCAAGCATTGTTGTCAACAAGTACTACGCCATAGGTTGCAACCTCTTCCGGCTTAATATCAACAGAGAAAGTAGCGGTGCCGCCGCTTACTGTAAGAGCGGTAAAGTCCGCACCGTCAACATTGGGGCTAAAATCATAGTAATGCCAACCATCAAGGGAAGTGCTGCTTGTGATGCTGAAGTTTACCTTAACTGTCTCCTCAGCAGCGAAAGAAACTACTGTAGGAACAAGCGCCATTGCTGTAAGAGCCGCAGCAGAAACTGCATAAATCTTCTTCATAATAGAATAATCCTCCATAAAATATTTATTTCCAAACGATGCGGGCAATCCGCACCAATTTGTACTTCTATTATACTACAAAATCGGGACAATTTCAATCCCACTTTTGTCTAAATTATCCATAAACTTTGTTGTGATATTTTGTGCATTTCTAACAAATTTGAAAAAATTTTCCGAGAAATTTGTAAGATTTTCCAATTTTTTGTTTACGATTTTTTGCGGAAGTTAGGATTGTCCTCGGCATCACGCATTATAATATCGTACAGACGCTTGGTCTTGTTGGATTTCGCGTGCTTTTTCTCTTTAAGCATATCCAATTCGGACGGCTCCGGTTCTTGCTCCGCAGGAATTCGTTCGTCAACCTCCTGTTCGGGGAACAAATGCCGCTCCTCTGTCCAGAAGCCCTCGGGCGGGTTCTCACGCGTGACGCGCTTGGGCGGCGCGGGAGTGTCCTCCCACTCGGGAACGGGTTCGGGAGTTTCATCGCGCAGCTTATGGCGGCGCGTGCTGCTCATATCGCGCTCGGACTGCTCCAATACATCGAAAATGCTGCCGATGTTTTTGAACGGATCGGCATCGGGTAATTCAGTTTCAAGAGGCGGAATTTCAACGTTTTCAACAATTTTTTTGCCAGATATGGGTTCCGATTTGTTAAAATCCGCCAAATCTGAGTCGGAGATTACCTCCATTTCGGGCGGAGCGGTCGTTAATGCCGCGCCGGCGATTTTTCCGTATGCGCTGATTGCTGCGGCATTTTTGCGAATTACCTTAGGTTTGGGCGCGGGAGGCGGCTCGGGCTGCGGCTCGGAAACTTCCGGTGGTTCGGGAATCGGAGCTGACGGCTCAAATTCCCGGACGGGTTCTTCAATGAAAGGTGTAAATCCGCTTGCAGTGCGGGGCTGCTCACGCTGTTGAGCGCGCAGACGCTTCTCCTCCTCCAACTTCTCTTCAAGGCGCTTCAAATCCTCATAGGGGCTTCTCTGCGGCTTGGGAGCGGTTTTTTCGGGATTCGGAAGCGGCGGCGCGGCAGTCTGCACAAACGGTTGAAATCCCGATGGGTCGGGTTTGGAGTCATGCGTTTCACCGCGGCTTTCACCATTGCGGATTATATGTGAAATTGGTCGGCTGTCCTTTCGGCGCTGAACAAGCGGGGACGTGAAAAATCCCTCGGGGTGCTTTTCAACAGGTTCAGGCTCGGGTTCGGGCTGTTTGGGCGCAAGCTCGCTGCGACTTATACGCTCCGGAACAAACGGCTTGACTACGCGCTCTTTCGGCGCATCGGGCGCGGGTCTTTCCACCTGTTGAATCGGGTGACTTTTGGAAATATCTACCACAAGCGAATAGTCGAGGAAGTTTTCCAATTCCTCGGGCGGAATCTCACCCGAATCCACTTTATTCTTCATTGCCTCGACATATGAACGCCAATACTCGTACTCCTTGACGCTGATGGACACGTCAACGCGGCGATACATCTCGTCTGTTACTTCATGGCACTTCTGCTCCAGTTCGGGGGTCATACGAATGCGAGGGTTCTCCTCCTCATAGATTTCAAGGCAAGTTTTCCCTCTTTCAACAATCCGTGAACAATACTCTTCGGTGTGGTTCTTATCGCGAAGAAAATACCGCCCGCAGCGCTTGCATTTAGCCAGCCAACCCCCGTTTTCTATTATCGCATCAAACTCAAGGTCGATTGCCGCTTTTAAGCTGCACGGCATATATATCTTTCCGGAGAATATTTCCATTTTTCCTCGTGAAACGTTATAAGACGCGGGTTCGGGCGGAAGTCCGGGTTTCATTCGCATAAACGCGTCCATTGCCAATTCATCGGAAATTTCTCCGTAATCGCCAACGTCCGAATAATCATCGGAATAATCGAATCCTTGTAATACGTGGCGGACAATTTCCTTGGAAATATTTGGAAACATAAACGGCGAGGAGGGAGTTCTTCCAACGGTAAACACCTTTGTTACACCCAGATCCTCAAGTCGGCAGCCCAGTTCTTTTGCGGTGACGCTGAACATCAAGTCGAAATAATCGCGGCGCGCCGCAGCGTCTTCAACGGATTTCACATCGGGCGTGAATATGAAGTTCAGCTTGGTTTTCGCGTAGTCCTGAACCCGCACAATGTTGACCCACTCGTTGATTGCCTTGTGATAGCGCAGCTCGCACAAGCGCGCAAAGATTGTCTTTTCAAACGGGGATTTGCAGCGAATAAAACGATTCCACAATGTGTTTAATCCGATGTTGTCACGGCGGCAGATATAATCGATCCAGCAATCCTCGATGATTTTGTCGTAAGTGGTGCGGATATGCTGCTCGATGTAGCAATGCGAGATTCTGATGTCATTTTTCAGTTCCATCATACGGTCATAGTCGGGAGTGCCCGATTTTAGCGCTTCATTGCAGACCTCTATCGCGCCTTTGGCAAAATATGACAAATCAAAGCTGAAAAAATTCAGCAATGTTGTGGGGAAACGCAGCGATACTATCTCCGATGATGTGCGCCCAACGAGCTTCAGCGTATCCATAACCATTCTCCTTTATGTTCTTGATTATTCCGCAGAAGCCGACGATTCGGCGGCGGTTGACTCTGTGGTGCTTGTTTGCGTGGATTTTACGGAGCTTGAGCTTTCCGTTTTCTCGATTTTCTTGATGAGATACGGATTCTCGCGGACACTGCCCTCAACCACTGGCACGTCCTGAAGTTCCCCGTCTACTTTACGGGTAGTCCATGCGTCAATATCGGCGGGAGTATCCGTATAGGCGGCGGTGTTCAGCGCATAGCTGCCGTACACACGCTTGCATATACCCATTGGTATCTTAATATCATCTTCTGTTTTTTCGATGTAATAGTGCTGAAGTTTGCGGTCGCCGCTTGTTTCCAGATAACGCACAATGCGGTATTCTCCCGATGGCGAGAGCTTTTCGTAACTTCTGTCGCGGGTATTCATATTGAAATCCAGACCGTTGAATGTGATCGTGCCCATAAACATCTGCAAAGCTATATAGCCCACTATGCCGATTACATACATAAGCAGATACATTGTGCCGACAACGGTTTTAAGCGTTTCATTTGAGGAATTTACGAAGAACAAGACCACTGTCACTACGATCGGAGGAATGACGATATACCAGTTGCCAAAGCCGAGAATTACCAGCGCGAATACCGCTAACGGTAAGACGTATGCGTTGATTTGTGTAATTACCTGTTTGCGGGAGAGTATCATCAACCCCATTGCGGCAACGTTTATGAACAAGTACAACACGAAAAGCGGCTTGGGATTGTTGAACTCGATATAGTACCCGAAGCTCAGATACGCAACCCAGATCATTATTATGGTATAAAGCCAGCAGATTACCGCTACGGCGCGTCTGAACCAAACGTTTTTGTAAAATTTCAGTAAGATGTCAAATTTATCCATTTAGATTCCCCTTTTTTTGATGTACGAAACAAAGGTAAGAGAAAACACTCTTACATCAATCCGTATACCTGCGTTCTCTCCCGCCCTCGGCGGGAGAGAACGTTAGGCTTTGGCTGACATATTATACTAATCCCCGATTAAAAGTAGACATTCTTTGCGGTCTATTTTGTGTCCTGCTGCGTCATCGTCCTCGGCAGGCGTCAGCCTGCTGTCGTCCTCTTCCTTGCAGGACGCAAAATATCCTCGCAAATAATTTGTCTGCTTTTAATCGTGAATTAGTATTAGAAAACACTCCTACATATTATATTGTATACCAAATATGTGAAAAATGCAAGAGGTTTTGAGGAAAAAGTTACAAAAAAGCCGATAGGATACACCAATCGGCTTTGATTTGTTCGTTTTTTGTAAATTTAATGAACTTATCAATCCATTCCTCTGCCTTGGTTGAACTTACGCAACAGAGCGTCTATGTCGTTAGGCTCGGAGAAGCCTACATTTCCCGAAAGACCCTCGGAGGTGGGCGTTACTGTTACGGACGCAGCCTGACTCTGGCTTTGCTCGTTGTTGGAAGAGGAAATTCCCGCAACTTTTACAGGCTCGTCCTCCTCGGCGAAATCGGTCGCAATGAGGATTATCGAAATCTCGTCATCGGACAGAGTATCATCAAACTCGAAGCCCGCCTTGAACTGCGCGTTCGGGTTGATTCTCTGCGCGATGAGGTTCGTAATCGATTCGCAGGAATCGAATCCGAACGAATCGCTGTTGGGTATGCTGATGTTCAGCAAGCAGCGGCGAGCACCATCAATGGAGGTTTCAAGCAGCGGGCTGTTCAGAACCTCGTCCAGTGCGTCGTTTATCATATCGTCGCCCTTGCCGTGACCGATTGCCATATGCGCGATTCCGCTGGTGCGCAGAGCCATACAGATGTCCGCGAAATCAACGTTTATGTAGCCGTTGCCCTGAACCAGGCGGATCACTCCCGAAACAGCCTTGCAGAGGATATTATCTACCTCGGCGAACGCGTTTTTCATCGTAATTTTTGCGCCCTTAAGCTCCTTTAAGCGGTCATTGGGGATTACTATCAGCGCGTCAACATACTTTTTCATCTCGGAAACACCGCTTATTGCGGTTTCCATCTTAAAAGCGCCCTCCCAATTAAAAGGCTTTGTGACTACTCCGACAGTGAGGATTCCCATTTCACGCGCTATGGACGCCACCACGGGAGCCGCGCCCGTTCCTGTTCCGCCGCCCATTCCGGCAGCTATAAACAGCATTGAAACGCCCTCGAGCTTTTCCGCGATCTCATCGTGATTCTCCTCGGCGGAAGCCTTGCCGCGAGTGGGGTCATTGCCCGCGCCCTGTCCGTGCGTGGTCTTTCGCCCGATCTGGATACGCGCCATTTTAGAGCCGTCTTTCTTGCGCAAAGCCATTACATCGGTATTGGCGATTACATATTCCACATCGACGATTCCGCTGTTCACCATATGCTCCACGGCGTTTCCGCCCGCGCCGCCTACGCCGAACACCATCAGCTTTGTGGACATCTGAAAATCGTCTGATATATCGAAGCCATCGTCGTTCTTGTCAATTTCAAAAGCCATTTTTTTACAACTCCTCCGGACTATAATTTTATGAAAAACATAACACTACAT
>CAMWMN010000041.1 GCA_947175385.1 uncultured Clostridia bacterium
TTGCCTTAATCTCCTCCCGATGACATTTTGTCATTGTTACCCAGTCTGTAAAAATGTCTTTTTTGCAAAATTAAAACCTTTATTTATGCGGATCTCCCCGCCTGCGGCGGGTAGAACCGCAGGTTTATATACAGTCTGAGTTATTTGTAACTCATAGCATATCTATACGCCGGTTACAATAAATTTTATTCATTACATCAATTTTCTATGCGTTTTGACGGAATATCGCACCGATTTGTGGGTAAAAATACAACATATTGTGCTAATATCACCAAATAAACCCACCTCGGTTTGTAGGAAATGCCAAAATTTTGGCTTGAAAATTGCAAGCAGTGAAAAAACGCCCTTATTTTTGTGCAAAATAACAACAGAATGGCGTTTTTGAGGGTGCGTTTTTGTAATTGTTGGTGAATATGTATAAAGTCACCCCCTAAATATTGTTCATTTAGGCTCTTTTATTTTTCGTAAAGTTTTGGTAGAATAGTATTAGAGGAATGTTGCTGAACATGAGCCTGTTTACACTTCTACGGTCGTGCAAGCACACTCTGAGTTATATTTCATTTTCAGGAGGTTATATAAATGGCAAGTTTATCATGTAGAGGCATTTACAAGCGTTACCCCGGCGGCGTTGTTGCCGTATCGGACTTCACCATGAACATCAAGGATAAAGAGTTCATTGTATTTGTAGGTCCTTCCGGATGCGGTAAATCCACCACACTGCGTATGATCGCGGGGCTGGAGGAAATTTCCGAGGGTGAGCTGTACATCGGTGACCGCCTTGTAAATGATGTTGCTCCCAAGGAAAGAGATATTGCGATGGTATTCCAGAACTACGCTCTGTATCCGCATATGACGGTATTCGACAATATGGCGTTCGGTCTTAAGCTGCGTAAAGTCCCCAAGGAGGAGATCAAGAAGCTCGTTGAGGAAGCGGCTAAGATCCTGGACATCTCCCACCTGCTCGACAGAAGACCGAAGGCATTGTCCGGCGGTCAGAGACAGCGTGTTGCTTTGGGTCGTGCAATCGTACGTGATCCTCAAGTATTCCTGCTCGACGAGCCGCTGTCCAACCTTGATGCGAAGCTCCGTGCTCAGATGAGAACCGAGATCGCAAAGCTCCACAAGAAGCTCGGAACTACATTCATCTACGTAACCCACGACCAGACAGAGGCTATGACGATGGGCGACAGAATCGTAGTTATGAAGGACGGTTACATTCAGCAGATCGACTCCCCGATCAATCTTTATGAGTCGCCTTGCAACAAGTTCGTTGCGGGATTCATTGGCTCTCCTCAGATGAACTTCGTAAATGCGAAGCTGATTATGCAGGACGGCAAATACACCGTAGAGTTTGGCTCTAATGATGTAAAAGGCGGCTCGGGCAGAAAGTTCTATGTAGAGCTTCCCGCATCGTTGGCTGATGATGACGCTCTCAAGTTCTACGTTGACAAGGAAGTTATTATGGGCATTCGTCCCGAGCATATCCACGATGAGGAGATGTTCCTGTCGGCGGCTAAGACCGGTATTATCGAGGCTGATGTAGAAGTAACCGAAATGCTCGGCGCTGAAACGTATCTGTACGTAACTTGCGAGGGTATTCCGCTTACTGCGCGCGTATCGTCCAGATGCACCGCGCGTCCGGGTGATACCACCAGACTGGCTATCGACGCGAACAAGATTCACCTGTTCGACCCGAACGATGAGCACAGTCTGCTTGACAAACTCAGCTAATGCTTATTTTAAGCGGCACGGCGCTAAAGCCGCGCCGCTTTTTATTTTGAATGGAGGTGGCTATGAAAAAAGTTCTCGCAATTATTCTGTTGATAGTAGGCTCTCTCTTGGTATCCTACGGAATTTCGTGGCTTGCAATCATTCTCGCTTTGGAAAATTTCCCCCTTGGGATCGTAATTGCGGTTCTGATTGCGGCAGGTGACGCACTCCTGTTGGAAATGCTGCGGCATTTGTTCAAACGGCGTTTCGACCTGTCAATGCCGATGTTTTTATTGTGCGCTTATCTACCGTCCATATTCTGTGCGGTAATAGGGTGGATTGTTTTTATTGTGCTGAAAAATGCTAAGTACTTCACAGGTTTTTTTGCAGGATTAGGCGAATTTCTGTTTGTATTCACTTACTCAATCGCTGCGGGAGTGTTGTTGGTTTTCGGAATGATTTGGTTAGGGATTTTTACGGCAGTCGGGAAACGGAGAATGAAAAGTTAATCGGATAATCCGCAACGAAGAGGTGAACAGTATGAAAAAGCATTGACGATTACAAGCGCGCTGATATGCGGATTTTTGTGCAACACTTTGATTTGCTGATTTTTGGGTTTCATCTTGACGATGAACGCTCCGACATTCATATTGATGATTCCGATAATTCCGGGATTTTCGTTAGTACTGAACAACTCCGCGCGAAAATTCAATATACAGCGGCATTTTCATTTCGTGTACGCAACTGCCAATATTTGCCTTGGCACTCGTAAATATCATAATAACTCGAACGAACTACGAGAACGCACATTTGAACATTGGTTACAACATCTCCTATTCATTCACAAGGTGGTTATTTATACTGGTTGTGCTGATAACAATGTGCGCGTACATCACAGCGATTATCAAATTTGTTAAAGAAAGGAAACAAAACAAATGAATCCTAAGGTTGAACAACTTATAAACAACATTGACAATGTAATTATCGGCAAGCACGATGTTATTGTGAAAATCGTCTGCGCGATGATTGCGGGCGGTCACGTGCTGATTGAGGATGTTCCGGGTGTTGGTAAGACGCTCCTCGCTGAAACCCTCGCGAAGTCCGTTTCGGGCAGTTTCGGACGCATTCAGTTCACGCCCGACCTTATGCCCTCCGACGTTATCGGCTACACGGTTATCGACCAGAAAACCGGCGATACGTCTTACCGCGCGGGTGCGGCAATGTGCAACTTCCTGCTTGCGGACGAAATCAACCGTACTTCGCCGAAGGTGCAGTCCTCGCTGTTGGAGGCGATGGAGGAGCTGCAAATCTCGGTGGACGGTGTTACCCACAAGCTGCCCGTGCCGTTTATGACGCTGGCAACGCAGAACCCGATCGAAACCTACGGAACATATCACCTCCCGGAGGCGCAGCTTGACAGATTCCTGATGCGGATCTCAATCGGCTATCCGGACCGTTCGGCGGAGCTTTCAATGCTTGAAAAGATGCCGCAGAAGATGGCGGTTCAGCCCGTGATGTCGCTTGACGAGGTGTTGGAGCTTCGTGAGAGCGCGTCCAAAGTCGCGGTGTCCGAGCATGTCAAAGCGTACATTCTGATGATAGTCGGAGCGACGCGCAATCGCCGTGAAATCAAGCTGGGAGCATCCCCGCGTGGCTCAATCGCGCTCTATCGCGCAACACAGGCGATGGCACTGATAAACAACCGCGCGTTTGCGACTCCCGATGATGTTAAGCAAATGGCTTCCGCAGTGCTTTCGCACAGAGTGATTCTCGCGGCGGGGCAAACGGAGTTTGTGTCCTCCGAGGAGCTTATCGGAAAAATCCTTATGGATACGACGGTTCCTGTTTAACTATGGATTTGAACAAATTATCGAGCGCGCTTATTAAACTGCGCTTCGCTCTTTTGAACAGCGATTCCGCAGGAGCAATTGAACATCTGATAAAGGTTCGCGCGGCGGATTCAGAGCTTCCTGTGGAGCTTCACGAACTGCGTCTGTTGATTGATTCCGCAGCCAATCGAATCGAAGAACTGCTAAACCTTGGCGAGATTGAGCACGCGTGCGCCCTTTCAGATGCAATACACGCGCTACCGGAAATCGCGATTTCCTCAAATGCCGACATATGTGGATTTCAAAAATCCTTTGTGAAGCCGTTCGCCCAAAAGTGGAACGACAGATTTTTTGATGAGTTTGACTTGACTGAGATATTTAAGCGTTGAAAATCGCGGCAGCTTCAAATGAGGCTGCCGCGATTTTAATTATTCAGTTTTCAGTTTGCCGGAATCCCTTAACCGCAGCAAGATGCCATTTACATACCCAAGCATTAGAATCAAAATTCCCAGAACGCACAATATACGTTTCATTTGCTTTCCTTTCTCTCGCGTTGCGAAAATACGCACCCGCAGTAGTTCTGGCGGTATAAGCCGTACTCGCGGCTCAGCTCGATGGAGCGCAGATAGCCGCCCTTTTTCTTGAAGTCGTTCGGGAGGTTCGGGACTTTGTAGATTTCGGACAGCTCCTCGCCGATTTCATTGAGCTTTTGCGCGTTTTTCAGCGGGCTAATCGACAATGTGGAACAGAAATAATCGAATCTGTGCGCGGCAGCGTATCGCGCGGCGCGCTCCAGACGCAGCCGATAACACACGAAGCACCTCTCTCCGCCCTCCTCGCAGTCCTCCAAGCCTTTCACCGCGCTAAAGAACTCATTCGGGTCGTAATCGTCCACGACCAACTCCACAGGATTCTCCGTGGAAAGCTCGGAAATCAGCCGCCGCTGTTCCTCGGCGCGTTTGAGGAACTCCTCGCGCGGCGAGATGTTCGGATTGTAATAAAGCACTGTTATCGCGAAATATCGCGAGAGATACTCCAGACAATAGCTCGAACACGGCGCGCAGCAGCTATGTAGCAACAGACGAGGCACCACCCCGGCTCGGGGAGTTCCCGAAAGATTGTTAATCAACTCGTCCAGTTTTCGTTGATAATTTACTTTCTGCATATCATTTCCCCGCGTAGATGTCGCGCTGAGCTACCGCAAGCCTGTCGCAGCGTTCGTTCTCGGCGTGCCCTGCGTGACCCTTGATCCAACAGAACTCCACCTTGTGAATCTCCAGCAGCTTCAGCAGCCGTTCCCAGAGGTCGGAGTTGAGCGCGGGCTTGCCGTCGGACTTCTTCCACCCGCGCCGCCGCCAACCGACAGCCCAATTTTTGGTTATCGCGTCCACAACGTATTTGCTGTCGGTGGTAAGGCGCACCTCACACGGAAATTTGAGTGCCTCCAGTGCGGAAATCACGCCCATCAGCTCCATACGGTTGTTGGTGGTGTGAGCCTCACCGCCGCTTATCTCCTTTTCCTTGCCATCACAACGGAGAATCGCCCCGTATCCGCCCGCGCCCGGATTCCCGCTGCACGCGCCATCGGTAAAAATTTCCACAAATCGCATTTTATCCCCTCCCCTTACATTATAGCAAATCCCCCATAAAATGTCAAGCACGAAAAACCCCTCCGATTGCTCGGAGGGGGAAAGTTATTTAACCTTATTCCGAAGAAGTGAAATTACTTTCTCTTCTTAGCAGCAACTACAACAGCTGCGCCTGCGATTACAGCAGGAACTATTGCGAGTGCAATACCGGAGTTGGGGTTCTCGGGGTTAGTAGGATCGCTGTTGTCGCTGGAAGTAGTACCACCAACAGTTGCGGTGATAGCGTCACCCTCAACGATACCCTCATAGCCCTGATCAGCGTTGCCGGTAATCTTGAAGCTTACCTCTTCGCCCTCAGCAGCGGTAACCTCAAATTCCAGTGTAACAATGTCATCACCGGTCTTGAAACCATCGCCGTTAGAGAAAGCAATCTTCTTGGTCTCGTCGCTGTACTGAGCGAGAGCGCCGTTCTTATTTACAAACTTAAGACCGGTGTACTCTACTACGAGCTCGCCGTCCTCAACGCCGTCCTGTGTTGCCTTAACAGCAATAGAAACGGAAGCGCCGGCAGCAAAATCGCCGTCAACCTTTTCAGCCTTAACATAAGCACCAGTGGGGTTCTCAGCAAAAGCTGCAACAGATGTCAGTGCCAGCACTGCAGAAGCAATGCCCATAGAAATAATCTTCTTCATATTATTTTCCTCCATAATTTTGTTTATTTTAATAAACCCATATGCGGGGGATTCCCCGCATTGGGATTATTATTTACCAAAGATGTCCGAATTAAACCTTTAAGCAGGAAAAATCAATCCCACTTGCCGGTAACGAGGTACTTAAGAACTGCAGTAGCGTCAGCAGCGGTTACATCACCCTTGCCGTCAGCATTAGCATTCTCCAGCTTGGTGCCGGTCAGCTTATCAGCACTGCCCTCTGCAGCAACAAGGTGCTTCAGGATTGCTGTTGCGTCAGCTGCATTAACCTCGCCATTGCCGTTAGCGTCGCCGCGCTTAGCCTCAACAGTAGGCTCAGTGTCGCCTGCCTTAGCCTTCTTCAGGTTTTCGTAAGCCTTCAAAAGAGCTGCCTGGGTCGGGCTCTGGTGGTTGCCATCACCACTGTCGCTAATACCATTGATTCTGTTCTTGCCGAGGAACTCACGGCTAACCGAGTAAGCCTCGAAAGTATCACCGGTGTAGTCGCCCCATGTGGGAGCCTTAACAACGGACAGTGCGTAAGCACACTCAGTGATTGCGTTCTTGTAAGCAACGGTCTGCTTCGACTTGTTGCTTGCGTAATCCTTTTCGCACTCTGCGATAAGGTCTGCAACATCCTGATACTTGTTCTCAAACTTGGTGTAGAGATCAAGGAGCTTGAGGTAAGTACCTTCCAGTGCGTGGTACAGCTGATCGGAATTTGCATTAGCTGCAGTTGTTGTAGCTGTCAAATTAATCTGGCTGCTGGTAACCGCAGCAAACGAGCTGCTGCCGTGAGAAGTCGCATAATAATCGGTAGCACCATCAAACAACTGAGGCTTGTAGGTAGCACCATCATTATCCTTGAAGATTACATAGGACTTGTTAATAGCGTCAGCGTCAGTAGCGTTATCCTGCCAAGACTTGTTCTTGCTAGCGATACCATACCATCTGTAACCATCGTTAGCCGCCTTTGTTGCCAAATCGGTAAGATCGTTAAAGAGTTTTGTATCGTAAGTCTTCTCGGTCAAGTCACGAATCTGATTAACCATTCTCAAAACGTCTTCCTTGGTGTGCAGCTTTGCAACCTCAGCATCTCTATGAACATCGCCATAAGCATCCTGAAGAGCATACAAAACGTAGTTGTAAACGTTTGTGGTCTCAGCAGTTGCAGGAGTACGCTGGTTCTCAGCAAACTTAGCCTCATCGGTAACATTCCACTGATAGGGCTTGCTGCTGTCGCTTGCCTTAGCAAATGTGCTCAGCCAGTCAGCGTTGGTATCGATTACGATATCAACAACTTCCTGCTTGAGGTGCTCTGTACCGGTCTTGCTGACATCCAAAATCAACGGAGACTTACCGTAATCTGCACTTGCAGAAACCGCACTTGTATCCTTATCAGCCTTATTATCCAACAGATACTGTGCAGCATTCAAAGCCTTACGGAAATCAACAGTAGTGTAAACTGTTGCATCAGTCTGAATACCAGAAGGACCGTGAGTGCTATTATCAGTAGCAGCAGTTATGCCATTACCAAATACATCAGCAGTGTAATTGTTATACCAACCAATGAAGTTATCGCTATCGCTTGCTGCACCATCACGAACGCCATTACCAACGTTTGTATTGGCATTAGCGGTTACAGTTCCACCACGTGTGTTGCTGGTAACTGTGCTGCATGCCGCAGCGTCACTTGCAATACCGGGCAAAGGAGTTGCAGAAGTATCAAGGAAAGTAGTATCGTCTGTCAAAGTCGGGGACAGATCTACAGCCTTAGCAAGGTCGATGATCGAGCCACCGCCGATTGCCTTATACGAAAGACCCTTTGTATACTCACTTGAAGAAGCAGCCTTAGCCAGCTCAACAGCTGCCTTTGCATCATCTTCATTCTTAAAGAAGCCCTTAATATAGCCCTTTGCATCATATACATAAGCAACTCTTACAGCGCCTGTGCTGTTGCCGGATGCATCAAGGATCTTAACCTTCAGCTGAGCATCGCCAAGCTTTTTGGTGTTCGGATCGTAATTGAGGCACCACATCGAATCAACTTTTGTAGTACCGTCAGTAACGTCTACCCAGTTTGCAGCAGGTCTTGTGCCGTTTGCGTTAATCACAGCAGCATTATCCTGATACTGAAGCTTCCAGCCGCTAGCTTCGGGGTTTTCGTCAATTGCCTTCAAAAGCTGATTTATCAGCTCCTCAGCGTTTTTCTGCTTGTCGGGAGAAAGGTTTGTAGCAGCCGTTGCCGCATCATCAGTATCTACATCAACGGTATATGCACCATTAGTCTTGTCAACCGCATTAGTCTTGGTGCCGGAAGCATAGTCGTAAACCAAACGGTTGTGGTATGTACCTACTGTCTGGCTGCCGGTCGAAACACCGATAAGAGCCTCGATATCGCCCTTGTAAGCTCTGTCCTTGGTTCCGGCAATGGGCTTAGCCTGGTTAACGCCTGCATCGAATACAGCGAGCAATCTCTGAGCGCTTCTGTAGTTTGCTACATACTCCGAAATTGTGGTCTTGCTGCGATCCAAAGCGCCAAAGCTCTCGAAATCATCCTGAGCCTTCTTAGCAAGGTCGTTCATTCTCCAGATGAAGTAGCCGTAAGCAACAGTATATCCGGAGTAGCCGTTAACTACATTGCCATCGCTGCCCTTAACCTCAGGCAGGGTAACACGAGTCCAAGCGTCATACTTGGTATCCTGGTTCTGAAGCTTTTCGATTGCAGCCATTACATCCTTGAAATCCTTGAGGTAAGCAACAGGAAGCTCAACGAGACCCTTGATAGCGCTGTCGAGATCCTCCCAAGCCTGGTCAACAACGTCTCTCTTCTTGGAGTCATACTCGTCAGCTACAACATCTTCTGCGTAAGAAGTTGCGCTCTGAAGATTGTCATATCCGCGTGCCTCATACTTAAGGTCGGGGTTGCTTGTGCCCGGCTCAAGAAGGTTGCCGTTTTTAAGCAGCTCATTAGCTCTCTTGATCAGCTCTTCGAGATCCTTGATATCGTGGTGAGTCATCTTAGCTGCGGTAGCCTGCAGCTCACGGTAAGCAACGGTAATCTCAGTTTTCGAGCTTCCCTCATTATCTGCGATATTCTCCGCGTAGTTGTAAGCTTCCTCAAAGTCAGCGGTTACGCCCTTTGCGTAGTCGCCTGCGGTGAGCTTCTCCTGAATGTACTCGCTCGCCATGTACTCCTTGAGATCTTCAATAGTCTTTTCGCCAAAGTTGTTCTCGCCAATATCCGTAGCGGTGGTATCCGCAAAAGCAACTGCACTAAAAGAAGTCAGCGCCATTACGGAAGCCATCGAGGATGCAAGAATTCTCTTTTTCAACATAATAGTCCTCCTAAATAATTTGGTTTTTAACAACATCTGAGTTATCGGGCACTCGATGCATTAAACGGATTTCCCTCCGCTCTAATCGGGTAGTCGCGGTTTTTCTCAAAAAAGTTTCAGCATTTTGCAGATTTTTTGATTTCCGTTTCAAACTCGTAGTCGCGGGGATTTTCGGAAAAGTTTCGGGTTTCCGAAAAAATTTTTTCAGGGAATTACATATTTTTTGTCCCTGTTAATAATATAACATTTTATGCGCGATAAGTCAATGTGCATTTTGTATAAAGTTTCACTTATTTTTCACGATTTTTATGACAAATCCATTAGTTTCGCCAAAACGGACTTTGGACGCGTCAAAAATTACAGATTTTTACGGGAGTTTTTGGCAATTTTGCACAAAAACGCAGAAATGGCTTGAAAAATCTGTCGGGAAGTGTTATAATATTAAGGTACACACGCGCTCGTAGCTCAGCAGGATAGAGCGGCCGCCTCCTAAGCGGCAGGTCGGGGATTCGAATTCCTTCGGGCGCGCCACAGTCGAGGAAAAAGCCCTTGCTTTCGCAAGGGCTTTTTGCTTGACGCAAAGGCTTTCGGGAACACCGCTTCGCGGTATTCCCAAAAGCTCTTTGCTAGCGCAGTTTTTCTTACCTATTAAATAGATTACTTCTGCGGAGCGGATATTGATGTGTTGCTCTCGGTGGAGCTTGTATCGCTTGTATCCCTCGTGGGAGTGTCGCCCGACAGCGGAACGCCGTCCTTGCCTATCTGCGCCATCACCTCGGCGGCAAAGGGCTGAAGCTCACTCGGAAGCGCGCTGAGGTCGCCGTTCTTGATTGCGTTTCTCGCCGCTTGGATCTGCTCATCGGTGATTCCCGCTGCCTTGATTTTGTCAGCGTTCTGCGCCAGAACCTGTTCAAGGCGTTCCTCTGTCAGCTCGATGGAGCTTTTCACCGCGGGGACTTGCTTGCCTTGCGCGTCAATGCTGTAATTTTCCGTGTAAATCATATCCTTTACGGTTACGAACTCGTAACCCTCGGACTTCAGCTTTTTGAGAATTTCGGGCAGAGCCTCGGTGGTATTCTCGAGGTCGTTGTGGAACAGCAGAATCGACCCGGACTTCACGCCTTTAAGGACTTTCTTCTGTATCTGCGCGGCAGTGGGCTTTTTCCAGTCAACGCTGTCTACGTCCCACTGAATCACTTTCAAACCCATGCCGTCCATTGTGGTGATCAGACTGTCGTCAAACTCGCCGTAGGGCGCGCGGTAAAGAGTGGGTTCAACGCCAGTGATCATCTTGATTTTTCTGGAACACTCACGGGTATCGTTGATCAACTCGTTGACGTTCATTCCCTCAACGTGCGGGTGATTGTTCGAGTGGTTCTGAATATCGTGTCCCGCGTCAAAGAACATCTTCACGTCCTCGGGATAGCGGTCGCACCAATCCCCTGTAACGAAAAACGTAGCTTTCGCATCGTTTTCTTTAAGTATATCTATCAACTTCTGTGTATTTGAGTTCTCCCACGCCACATCAAAGGTAAGCGCGATTTTCTTGTCGCCGCGTTCCACGCAGTAAATCGGCAGCAGCCGTTCCGCCGCGCGTGTCCCCACGGAAGTCATTACCACGGTAATCGCCACTGCCGCAGCCGCGACAGCTCCCGCTGCGATTGCCGCCGCGCGTGTAATCTGCTTTTTGGTGAATGTCAATGCTTTCATTATTTTCCCTCCATCATAGTTGGTTTTGCTCTAGAAATATGAAAACAAAGGGACAAATATGACAAGTTCCGAAATAATCCAAAAAAATTTCTCAAAAACCCTTGACAAAATTACAATAATGTAATAAAATGTAAATAAGTATCACAATAACATACTTGATTCGGAGGTATATTATGGCACTTGTAAACGTTATGGAAAAAATCGTTGCGGAGAAGCTCGAAATTATGCTTAACGAGCACGACTGCTGCAAATGTGAACGTTGTATCGAGGATATGAAGGCAATGGCGCTTAACCGTCTGCCCGCGAAGTATGCAAGCACTCACAACGGAGAACTGTTCTCCAAGCTGGATTCCACCGCGCGGCAGAACTCCGTGGATATTAATGTTGCGGTTGCTAATGCAATTGACTGCGTTTCGGCGCGCCCCTCGCACGAGGTCGGGAAATAACTGAAAACGCGAATATACTAAACTACCGCCCGTAACGTGTGTTACGGGCGGTAGTTTGTATTCCGTTTTCAGTAGTAATTTGTTAATCTATCTTGTCACTATAATAATGGTTTTCTTTCAGCATATCTTTTATTGATTTGAATTTACGCTCGCAGAGTTTTTCACACAATGATAAGACTTCATCATTATTATAATCTTTTACATCATATCGCTTTATCCCATCTTCAAGGTGAAACAGGAAGATAACACCATCATCCGAAAGGTACTCATTCCAGTAACCCAATTCCAAATATTTGATTATAAATTGTTCCCATTCATAGGCTTTTTCTTTTGGAAATGCAACTCCGTAATTACTGCCAAATCGTTCAATGATGAAGCCGCTATTTTTTAAGGCATGAATTTCATTGCTTATGCCCATAACATAAGAATAATGCATAATATCCGCCTCCTCAAATTTAGGGAAAAACCGCTATTAAATCCGTGTTTCCTTAGCCGTGACCTGCGTTACGGGCGGTAGTTCTGTATGGTAGCGCGAAATGAACTCCGCAAAGCCGGTAATTACAACTCATTCCTGTTTTCAAGCGCCTTAACTAGCGTCACATCATCGGCGAACTCCAACGCGGAGCCTGCGGGCAATCCGTATGCCAGCCGCGTAACTTTAATTCCCATCGGCTTAATCAGCCGCCCGATATACATCGCGGTTGCCTCGCCCTCTACCGTGGGATTGGTCGCCATAATCACTTCCTTGACGTCCGCCAGACGCGAAATCAGCTCCTTGATTTTCAAATCATCGGCGGTTATCCCGTCAATCGGCGACAACAGCCCGTGCAGAACGTGATAAAGCCCATCAAATCCGCCCGCGCGCTCAAATGCCGAAACGTCCTTGGGGCTTTCCACCACGCAGATTACACCCTTGTCGCGGTTATCATCGGCGCATATCTCACAGATTTCGCGCTCGGTGAAATTTTGACAGCAGCCGCACAAATGGACGCTCCGCCGCGCCACGATAAGATTCTCGGAAAACTCCTCGACCTCCGCAACAGGCAGATTCAACAGGTGATATGCCAACCGCTGAGCGGTCTTGATTCCGATTCCGGGCAGCTTTGCAAACTGCTCCGCCGCGAGTGCCAGCGGCATTGAAACAAATTCCGACATTTTATCCTCACATTTCAACTTATTGATAAATCAGTGAATCAACTTCCATTAGCGGGTTGCAGCACCTCTCCGAAAGCGGGCAAATCCACCTTGAAATCCTTATTTGCGCGGATATTCACACCGTTTTCGGGAATCTCAGCCTCATCGGGCAGAAAGTACACCGCCAAACCCGCGGACGTTTGCGGCGGATTCAACATTCTGCCGCGATACAGCACGATGTCCGCAACGGTTTCGGCATCTGAAATCGTCGCGGAGCCGATTGTCAAACCACCCGCCACGAGCATATCCGTCTCGGAATCCGCGACAACAAGCAGCTCGGGCAACAACTTCTCCGTCAGCTCATTTGCGTATATCACATCGATTTCCACCATCTCGGACAGTTCACGGAGCGCCAAAGAGCCGCTGTAATCGGTGTTTGGTGCGGCTATGCATACAACATTCACCGCGCCGTGCTCGCGAAGGCACTGCGAAATGTCCTCGGCAAGTCCGCCTCCGCCGCCCGATATGTACACCGCCGCTGTACTCCCGCGCATTACGATCGCCGCAGAGGTCACAGAATCCCCCACAAAGCGGATTTCATGACGGTTGAGTATCATCTCCTGCGCAAGGATCAACGAGCAAAGCACGGAAATCGCCGTGCAGCGTATCATCGGCTTAAACAGTCTGATTCCGCCAAATGCGGCAATGGAAATCAACACCACACAAACTAACGGAAACACCCACGAGCCGACAGGATCCATATTGATATACAGCAGCCTCAACTTTCCGAAAAAGCGGATAATCGCCGCCGCTATGCGCATTGACCACTCCATCGGAACGGTGAAGATCCACAGCCCCGTCACTGCCGCGGCTATCATTGACGTCATCGCCGCAATCATCAGCGGCGCGAGAATCAGCGTCATAACCGCCCCGAGCGCCGAAACACCGCCAAATATTGCCGCGCTCAGCGGCGCGGTACAAAGTACGGCGCTTGTTGAGATCGTCATCGCCCTCACCGGGAAATTCAGCCATTTCGCGCGTTCCGGGATTCCCATCGTGAACCTGTCCGCAAGTCTTGGACCTACCACGCCCGCTCCGAACACTCCAATCACGGACATTGTGAATCCCACATCAAGAATATTCTGCGGACGAAACATCGTAATCAGGATAATTGACAAGCACAGCGAATTAAGCGTATCGGCTTTGCGTTTGAAAAATCCAGCCAGACCGCCTATAAAGAACATCGTAGATGCGCGAATCACGGATTTTGTAGGTCCGAAGAACAATATGCCGCCGAATGCCAATCCCAATGAAAACACGGATTTCACTCTGCGGCGGTTATCCGACACCATCTCAAGAAGTGCCGCGGACAATATCGCGAAATGCGCTCCCGAAACCGCCGTGTAGTGTAAAGCGCCGCACACACGCATACTATCTTCCAGTGATGCCGAAAGTCCGTTGTCCATTCCCAACAGCATAGACTGCATAAGCATTTGCGAATCTCCCGACCCGCAAGACAGCAAATCATTAAATAAGCCTTTACGAAGAGCTTTTATTGCCCGAGATACCCGCCTTCCACCCGAAGAAATCGGTGTAAACTCCGTAATCTCGCCCTCCAACAAAATTCCGTTCGAGAGAATAAAGACCATATCATTCTTAACTGGCTCGGTAACGTCTATCGTTGCGATAACGCGCTGACCCTCTTCCAGACTATCACTGCAGACAAGACCCATTACGGCGTCAATTCCATTTAGCTTTCCGTGCGCCACCAGCAGCCTTACTCCATCGCGCGTCAAAGTAACATCAGTAATCTCGATTTCGGTCGTGACTGTTTTCCCCGAAAATCGAACGATCGGCAAAGCGACGCTTTTCATCCACACAAGCATAGATGCGATTCCGAATATTGCCGAAATCGTGCAGATACACAGCTTGTTACGTTTTACCACAAGCAGAACCGTAACGACAACCAGAGCCGCAATCGAAACAACCGCGGCAATATCACCAAAAAGAAATGCCGACAGCATTCCCGCCGCCATAGGCGCGGCAATTCTCACCGACAACAGTGAAAGCCGCCCCTTATCGGCGGATCTCAGTTGTCGGGTATCAGCCTTGTTCAAGCGTGATTAAAACAGTCCCGGCATTGAAACCCCGCCGGTTACCTTTTCCATTTCTGCCGCGCTGTAATCCTCGATCTCCTGTATGATTTCGTTCACGCCGCTGATAATCAGATCCTCAAGCATCTCCACATCATCGGGATTAACAGCCTCGGGGCTGAGCTTTACGGACTTCAGCTTCTTATCGCCCGTCATAACAAGCTCCAACGCGCCGCCGCCCACGGTCTTTGTAAATTCTTTCTGCTCCAACTCGCCCTGAATACGTGTGATGTCCTCCTGCATTTTCTGGGCTTTCCGAACCATCTGGTTCATATTGGAAGCACCTGCGTTTTGATATTCCTTAGGTAATCTGGATTTCATAATTCTTCTCCTTATCTTAAATAGCAAATTCAAAACCGCAAAGACGAGCTTTGCTCGTCTTTGCTCGCCTGAGTGCCGTATCACACCGCTTCACGGTGTGATACGGCACTCGCGTTTTGAATTTGCACTGGTAGTTCATAAGCTTGCTTTGGGTTATAACGCTCCAAGCTGCGACGCCATTGCATTGTCTTGGATTATAACGCTCCATAACTTCTCTCGGAAGAGCGGATTATGGTTATAACTCGCTAAACCCACACCGCCAATAGGTCGCCGTGGAATTTAACGTGCCGAAATTGCTGACCTATTTGTTGCCTTAATCCGTAACCTTAACCTCGACCCCTAGCCGCTGTGCGTTCGCGAGGACGCGCTCCAATGGGCTAAGCTCCGATTTATTCTCGGGGACTTCCCGCCGCTCGATCTGCATAGACACCGAAAACCCGAGAGCCTGCGAAATAATGCCGTTCAGCCGCGTCAGCTCCTCGTCCTTGGCATTGTTCAACAGCATTTGGTTGTCAGAGCGAACTATCAGCGCCTTTCCGCTAAGGCTCGCCTCCGAATCCTTAAACATACTCGACACCATAATATCGCACTTTGAAACCGCCTCAGCCCATTGCTCGGGAGTAATCTCCGTAAGCGGCGGAAGTTCCGCTTGGGAGGGCTGTTCAGGAACATCTTCCGCGGGAGGTTCGGGCGGAATCTCATCTATGGGCAGCGGTTCGCCGATTGGAGGAGCTTCCTCCGCCGAATCGGACTTATCATATTCCGCCATTAATTCTCGTGTTTTCTGGATATTTTTCCGCTGAACCGGCGTTAGTTGCTCTTCGGGAATTTCAATTTTCGGGATTTCCGGTTTCTCGGGGAACTTCACCGCCGGAGCGGGATTCACGACCGTCTTTACAACAGGGCTTGCCGCGCTTACGGAGTCGATTCCCGTGCACATCTGCACCAAGCACATCTCCGCAACGATTTCTCGCTGCTTTACCTTGCCGATTCCGTCCGCGCACTGCCGCAGCAGCGTCAGGCAGCGCAAAATCTCCTCAAGCGTGTACATTCCGCAGATACGCTCTATCTCCGCGTACTCATCGGGCAGCGCGGAGAGCAGATCCACCGCCTCGGAGGCGGTTTTATACAGCATTAAATCACGGAAGTGCCCCGAAAGCTCGTCCACAACCGCCGCAATATCCTTGGAGCCTTTGTGCAGCTCCCTCAGCAACCGAATGCAACCCGCCGTATCCTTATTCGCAACCATCTCCGAAAACGCGAACAAATGCTTATCCTCGGCAACTCCCGCGCAATCACGCACGATCGCCGCAGTAATGTGCTTGTCCTCAGAAATGCAGCGGTCGAGAATAGACAACGCGTCACGCATTCCACCGTCCGACAGCCGCGAAATCAAATCCGCCGCGTCCGCGTCCAAATCTACACCCTCTTTTTCCGCGACTTCAAGCAGCCGCGCCGAGCTGTCCGCGATATTCACGCGCCGAAACTCAAACCGCTGACACCGCGACAAAATCGTTGGCAGCACCTTATGCAGCTCGGTGGTCGCAAGTATGAACTTTACATGGGACGGTGGCTCTTCAAGCGTCTTGAGCAGCGCGTTAAATGCCTGTGAGGACAGCATATGCACCTCATCTATAATATACACGCGGTATTTGCAGCTTACGGGTGTGTACGCAACCTCGTCGCGCAGTTGGCGCACATCGTCCACACCGTTGTTGGACGCCGCGTCCATTTCCACAATATCGGTGGACGAACCGTCAAGGATCTCGCGGCAACGTTCGCACTCAAGGCACGGGTTTCCGTCACGGGGATTCAAACAGTTGACCGCCATCGCGAGGATTTTCGCGCAAGTGGTTTTCCCCGTTCCGCGTGAGCCGGTGAACAAATACGCGTGACCGGCAGTTCCAGTCTTGACTTGGTTCTTTAGGGTAGTGGTGATATGCTCTTGCGAGATAACATCATCAAACGTCCGCGGACGATATTTCCGATACAGCGCAAGATACATAATTTTCACCCCTTAATTTTAATAGCAAATCGCGAACCGTGCAAACGCTTCGCGTTTGCACTAGCCTGAGCGTCACGGCACACCGCTTCGCGGTATGCCGCAACGCTCGCTTTCGCAATTTGCACTTGTTTCCGATATGTTGATACGAATTATAGTGCGATTGGTCTGCGCTCCGAAAGCGCGTTTTGAATTTGCACTAGTCGCCAATAGGCTGTCTTGGTTTAATCCCGCTTCGCCGCTTGCGTTTTGGATTTGCACGAGTCATTGTAACGCTGACACGAGTTATAGCGTGATTAACGTACACCGCCACAGTGTTAATGAGAATTATAATGTGATTGTACACGCTATTGTAGCGTTGCCACAGACAATAAAAATGCGCAAAAAATCCATTTACGCACAAAAAAATGCTCTCGATTATGGGAACAGACTTGCTGCGGCACACAGGGCAATCCGCTTAATGCTGCTCGGTTCCCCGCCTGACATGGTTCACAGCGCTCTGTTGCACAGGGTCTGCCCCCATAATCGAAAGCATTTGTACATTGTTTTGCCGAACATTCGACAATTTATATTTATATTATACTACACTTTTCCGAAAAAATCAAGGGGTTTTTGATTTTTTCTTGCATATATCGGAATTTTTTCGCGAAATATATTGACAAAAAGCGGAAAATAGGATATAATGATAGTAGTTGGCTGTTGACAGGCGCAGTTTGACGCTCCAATTCAAAGCAACGCTATAAATAACCGGTGCAAATCGCGAAAGCGAGTATTACCGAATATTGCGTAGCGATATTCGGTAATACTCGGCTAGCACAAACGAAAATTGCAAAGCAATTTTCGTTTGTGCGGTTCGCGATTTGCCATTAAAATAAGGGGTGATGAAAGTGGCTAACCAATCAGGCGGTGACAATGCGGGAGTAGGGCGAAGTACGTACGCTCGGTTATTTCACGCCATGCGCGGGTTCCGAAGGGTTTGCCGCTTTTCGGGGAAGCTCGGCGCGGCTTGATTTAATCGAACATAAGTACTCCCCCGCTCCATGGCAGGGGAATTTTTCGTCCGTTTTTAAGATTATATGAAACGGAGGATCGTATCTATGGAAGATGAAAAGAATATGGAAATTATCGATCAGGCGGAGGGTGAAATCGCCGTAAAGCCCGATTATGAAAGTGAGATCATCGAGATTGTCCGCGGAAATAACACTCCTATCGTTATGCGCAGCAAGCTCGAAAATTACCACGAAAATGACATTGCCGAGGTTATTCAGCAGTTGTCGGCGGCTGAACGCAAAAAGCTCTGCCGCGTATGCACAACGGAAATGTTGTCGCTGGTGTTCGAGCACCTTGACGAGGAGCTGGCGGCGGCTTACCTGTGTGAGATGGATCTGATGAAAGCGGCGGCTGTTGTCGGCGCGTTGGAAACCGATACCGCCGCATCAATCCTCCACGAGATTGACAAGGAGCGCCGTGAGCTGCTTATTGACGCGCTCGAACCCGATACCAAGAAAGAGATTCGCTTGATTGCGTCCTTTGACGATGACGAGATAGGCAGCCGTATGACCACCAACTGTATCGTAATCCGTGAGAATCTGGACGTTAAAGGCGCAATGAACGAGCTTGTAGCGCAAGCGGAGGAGAACGACAACATCTCCACGATTTTTGTGGTGGACGACAGCGAAACGTTCTACGGCGCAATCGACCTGAAAGATTTGATTATCGCGCGTAAGGGCGACAGTCTTGAGAGCTTAATTGTAACCTCGTTCCCGTATGTCTACGCAAATGAACAAATCGCAGACTGTATCGAGCGTCTGAAAGACTACTCCGAGAACTCAATCCCCGTGTTGGACAACTTCAACAAGCTGCTTGGTGTAATCACCTCACAGAACGTCATTGAGGTTGTCGATGACGAAATGGGCGAGGATTACGCGAAATTCGCGGGTTTGACCGCCGAGGAAGATTTACAGGAGCCGCTTTCGCTGTCAATCAAAAAACGCCTGCCATGGCTGTTGGTGCTGTTGGGTCTGGGATTGATGGTTTCGGGCGTAGTGGGCGCGTTTGAAAAGGTCGTGGCGCAGCTTACCATTATAATGGCGTTCCAGTCGCTGATTCTGGGAATGGCGGGAAACGTTGGAACGCAGTCGCTGGCGGTTACAATCCGCGTGTTGATGGACGAAAACCTCACCGCCGCGCAAAAGCTCCGATTGGTCGGAAAAGAAGTGCGCGCGGGGCTGTGCAACGGCTTGATCCTCGGAACATTGTCATTCGGACTAGTAGGGCTGTATATCTTCTTTTTCAAGGGTAAATCGATTGGATTCTCGTTTGCGGTATCGGGGTGCATCGGGTGTTCGATGATGTTGGCGATGCTGATTTCCGGCGCGGTGGGCACGCTGATTCCGCTGTTCTTCAAGAAAATCAAAATCGACCCCGCCGTGGCTTCAGGACCGCTTATCAGCACGGTAAATGACCTTGTGGCGGTAGTTACCTATTACGGAATGAGCTGGAT
>CAMWMN010000042.1 GCA_947175385.1 uncultured Clostridia bacterium
GTAAGCCTGTGTTCGGGTTGGTGGTTTATCTTTAAGAGAATCTGCCCATAGCTTAGATGTTATGGGCAATTTTTTATGCTTGCGTTAGTTTTGGCTAACTAGATGTAATGAAAAAATGTAATATAATATATATTATAATAGGTATGGGGGAATAGAATAATGTTTAATTGTGGACATAGTGTGCTTACTTTCAAACGCGGGAAAATTTATTTTTTGATTTCCTATTGACTTTTGCTGATGAACGTTGTATAATATAGATAGAGGTTAGTCGGCGAGTTGCACCGCTAGGAATTATCCAAATAATGAGAGAGTTTACTATTGAAGATTTGTTTTTTTCCATTAAATTGGGGGTGAAACTCCGAAGCAGCTTGATTTAAAGTGCATTAATAGTCGAGTGCGACAAAGTTGCGACTAAAATCCGACAAAAATGCGACAAAATTTCAACAAAACAGCGACTGTTTTGCTACTGACTTGAAATTTCAAGTATGGTATAATGTGTACAGTGAGAAGTACACATAAAAATTGAATAAGGGCGTATGCTCCGTATCTCGGACTGAAATGTTCGGGGTACGGGGCTTTTTTTATGCCCGTTTTTTGGCTCTGCTTTCACGCAGAGCCTTTTTTTGTGTGCTTTTCCGATCTTGGGAAAGGAAGTACACATTATGCTATGGTATTGGGCGCGCTATCCGTGACCTCCGAAAATGATTTTTTACACACAGGAACAATCACTAAATCATTTTTTGGAGGTAACCGTTATGCGTTTTGAAGATAAGAAAGTCGAATTTGAAAAGGTTGGCGAGAATGTAAACCGTGTTAAGTTGAAAAGCATTTATCCCAACAATTGCTCGTCACAGGAGTATGTCATCGTTGATGATGAAATGCTCAATTATCTGATCGAGAGCGAGATGGAGTTCAATGCGAACAGACGCACTAAAGATAATCACGTTGTCGCTTTGCCCGAAGATGAAACGGCTGCTGCGAAAATGGGTGCAATGGATAAATCAGCAGAGGAAAAGTTCTTTTCAGAGTCGGATAAAGAGCAGATAGACCATATTTTGCTTATCCTGTCCGAACTTACCGAAAAGCAAAGAAAGCGGCTCTATATGAAATTTCGCTTAAATATGAGCTATGCTGATATAGCTCGTGTTGAAAAAACCGCCCTCGTTACAGTAAGGGAAAGTTGTGAGCGGGCTGTAAACAGGCTGAAAAAGCACGGCGAATTTCTGCAAAATTGCACAATAAAGTCGTGGGCAGATTGGTTAATTTGAACAAACTTTAATTTTTTTCGCCTTACCCCCTAATAAAACTCCAGTTTTTTTCCTATAAGTGAGGGCATAGATTTACGCTCCTGAGAATGGAAATGAGAAAGCCGAAATCAGGCTTTGATGCTTGCTTTCGGCTTTTAAAATTTCGTTAAATACAACATTTACAGAAAGCAATTGCATTGCACAAATTAAAATTTTCAAATATAATTATATCATATTTTTCGACGAAAAGCAACAGCTTGATTTGTGTAAATAACAACAAAATTCGGACGCAGCGTTTGTGTATATTGCACAAGAAAATAGGAGGAAACAAAATATGAGATTTTGTAATTCGATCACAAAACGTAAAGATGGCAGATATATGGGCAAATTCATAATAGGTTACGATGATAGCGGGAAAGCATTGTATCAGTACGTTTATGGTCGTACCTACGAGGAAGCCGAGGAAAAACTGATAATCGGTCGTGAGATTGAGTCGCGCTTTCTTTCGGAACGCTGTGTTACAGTAAACAGGGCATACTCCGAGTGGCTTGGTTCGGTTGCTAATCGTGTTAAGCCCTCTACCTATGCCAATTATAAGCTGAAATTTGAAAAGCATATCCTTCCCGCGTTCGGAGATAAACTTTGCAGCGAGCTGACTTCAAATGTTTTCAATTCTTTTATTGACAAAAAACTTGCGGACGGCTTGTCTGCAAGCTATGTAAAGGACATTATAATCGTTTTGAAAACTATGCTCAAATTTGCGCAGGATGAATTTAATTTTAAACTCTCATTGAAAAATATTTCGTTGCCGAGAACTGAGAAAAAGAGTGCAAAAGCTATAAGCGCAGATGATCAGAGTACTCTCGTGAAGTACCTTGAAAGTAACATGAGCCTTACCTCGTTCGGAGTTCTTATTTCTCTGCTTATGGGGATTAGAATTGGCGAATTGTGTGGCTTAAAATGGTCAGATGTTGACCTTAAAAATAAAACTCTGTACATTGAACGCACAGTTCAGCGGATCGCTATTGCCAACGGTGATCACAAGACTTCGGTGATTATCTCATCACCGAAAAGCTCTGCTTCTCGCCGTGTTATCTCAATTCCTGACAGGTTGATAAAATACTTTGAACGCTTTAAAGATCACACTAATTATTTTGTTCTTTCGGGTTCGGAAAAAGCGGTAGAGCCGCGTACAATGCAGTACAGATATAAGCGCTTGCTTGCGGCAGCAAAAGTGAAGTATCACAATTATCATCAGCTTCGGCACACATTTGCTACAAACTGTGTTCAAAGCGGATTTGACGCAAAAACGTTGTCCAATGTGCTTGGTCATAGCAGCGTTACCTTGACGCTCATGCGATATGTTCACCCGGACATAGCCTACGAACGCCGAATGATGAATGATATGTGTATGTTGGTTTGACTGTATTATGTTGTCAAGTTATGATGTGTAAGGTTTGATATTTCCTTTAAATAGGCGGTTTACGAGCTTTTCCGTTGAATGTTGTATTTAACGAAATCCCAACTTAATCGTATAAGTATATAATGCTTCATTCGTTCCTACATATTCGCTGCAAAAATCCATTATTTGGATTTTTCTAACATAAGAAGAATGCAAACATAAAAGGTTATATGTTAAGTTGTGGATAGTTATTTTACAAAGGAAAGCATTATATCTTCATTTTGGGTATGAATTCTAAAGTAAATTGTTTTTACAGTATGAATATATAGCTATGTTATAATATCTTCAGAAAGGGACGGGGAATTTATGGAATATAACATTTTGTATTCATGTATTAGTCATAAAGGCAAATTAAGAGCCATAAATCAAGATAATTTTATATGCAATGGTGATTATATAAATACTGATGATTCCGAAATTGAATATCCCTTAATTGGAGCGGTTAGTTCTAAAACGCCTACGCTTTTTGGAGTTTTTGATGGCTTAGGAGGGGAGGCGCGCGGAGAAATTGCATCTTATATTGCTGCAAAAACCGCATCCACAATAGAAATCGGAAAGAATATAATATCTGATCTTCTGCAGTTTTGCCAAAAAGCAAACACTGATATCTGCAATAATGCAAATGAAAGTGGAGTATCTGCTATGGGTACCACCGCAGCGATACTCGCTTTTACAGGTAATGGCGTAACACTTTGCAACATTGGCGACAGCAAGATATTTCGATTTTGTGATGGTGTATTGGAGCAGATATCAAAAGACCATGTGGCAATATCTGCATTTGGCGTGAAACCGCCGCTTTCTCAAAATCTTGGCATTCCATCGAATGAATTGATTATAGAACCTTATTTGGCGCAAGGAGCATACAATGATGGAGATACCTATCTTATCTGTTCTGATGGGTTGACCGATATGGTTACAAATGAGGAAATCACCAAGGTTCTAGACTCAAAGACAATTGGTGAAGCAATCACAGAGTTACTTGATAAAGCCCTATGCAAAGGCGGGCGGGATAATATCACAATAGTTCTGTGTAATATCGAACGTGAATTAAGTTGGCTTTCAAAAAGGAAACAACGCAATTCGAAGAAAGAGGTATAAAAATGACAACAGAAGTTTTGAAACAAATATGGCCGGAGTGGCAAGTTGAAGGAAAACCTTTAGGAAAGGGTTCATATGGTGTGGTTTACAAGGCTGTTCGCAGAGATCACAATGTGGAAAGTTATGCGGCGATCAAGGTGATTTCTATACCCTCTGATTCCTCGGAGATTGATTCGTTGCGTTCCGAAGGTCTGGATATGGACGCAACAAGAACTTACTTGCAGAATATCGTGGGCGATTTCGTAAGTGAAATTCAGTTGATGGAGTCTTTGAAGGGCGTTCAGAATATTGTTAGCGTTGAGGATTACAAGGTGGTGGAAAAGGTTGATGAGGTTGGTTGGGACATATATATTCGTATGGAGCTGCTTACTCCCCTCAATACCTATATATGCGACAAGAATTTAACCGAGAACGATGTTATTAAACTCGGTAGCGATATTTGTACGGCGCTTGAAATTTGCAGCAAGCGTAACATTATTCATCGTGACATTAAGCCGGAAAACATTTTTATAAACGACTTCGGTGACTTTAAACTGGGTGATTTCGGTATTGCCCGTAAGCTGGAGAACATGACCGGCGGTCTTTCCCAAAAAGGTACTTTCAACTATATGGCACCGGAAGTTGCCAACAGCAGTGATTATGATGCCCGTGTTGATACATATTCTCTCGGTATTGTCCTGTATCGCTTGCTGAACAATAACAAACTGCCGTTTCTGGACACGGAAAAACAACTTTTGAATCCCAATGAGAGAAAAAATGCAGTTGAACGCAGAATCCGCGGCGAAGCACTTCCTGCGCCATGCAATGCTTCGCCTTCAATGACGAACCTAATTCTCCGCGCCTGTGCTTATAATCCAAATCTTCGCTTTGGCTCTGCAACAGAGATGAAACAGGCGCTTATGGATGTTGCAAACGGCACCTATGTATTTGTTGACACCGGACTTGATAAGACAGCTTCCGTTAATTCTGTGCAAGCAAATTATGAGGCAACAACAGCGGTCAGAAAAGCAGCAGGAGCATCGGAGCAGAATATGCAGCCTGTGGTGAACACCTTTGGTAATGCGCCAAAGCCCAAAATGAGCAAGGCTAAAAAAGCCAAAATTATTGCTATTTGTGTTATTTCGGGCATAGTTGCCCTTGCCATTACTTTTGCTGTTATGTTCTTTTCAAGCTCGGCTTATAGTGTATACAGAGATATGAACTCTGATAATTTTGACGATGCTTTGTACGAGTACCATTCTGAAGTCAAGGATAAATTTATTCAGAAAACGGTGCTGGATATACTTTTGAAGGATCGTGTAAGCGGGGTTACAACGGAGTATGAAAACGGCGAAATTGATTTTGACTCTGCTGTTGCCGAGTTGGATGCGCTGAGCGAAATGAAGTTCGACGGCGCAAAAGACAAGCGCACAGAAATTATGGCGTCGTATGCTGATAAAATTATTTTGCAGTACGAAAACGGTGACATTGATTATGATGCCGCTATTGATGAGTTAAATGCGTTGAGCAAAATGAAGTTCGACGGTGCCAAAAACAAGAGTTCAGAAGTTATGGCATCGTATGCCGATAAAACTGTTTTGCAGTATGAAAACGGTGAAATCACCTATGATAACGCTGTTGAAACTCTGCAGAAAATAAAAGCGGATGGTTATACTAAGGCAGATTCGTTGATTGACAAAATCAAAGCTTCCAACAATGCGGTTAACGCTCTGGAGAAAGCAGACGAATATTACGAAAACGGTGATTATGAAAAAGCGATTTCGGAATATTCAAAAATTCCCGAATCAAGTAAAAACTATGAAGAAGCGCAGAACAAGCTGAATCAAGTATATGCCGACTATATCAGTTCGACGGTTAAAACTGCCAAGAAACATAACTCTTCCAAGAATTACAAGCAGGCTGTTCAGGTGGTAAACACTGCTTACGGTATTTTGCCTGACAGTGTGGATACTACCGAGCTTGATACCATTAAGGAGGAAAGTCTTGCGTCTTACAAGACCGAGATCGCAAACAAGGTTGTAGAGCTGAATGAAGCCGAAAAATGGTCTGAGGCATTTTCGGTAATTGATGAAGCTATTGCTTTTGATGATAACGAATATTTCCATAATCTCAAAACAATTACCGAGAGCAGGTATGTGACATTGATTTCCGCTACGGTACAAAAACACTTGGATAATGAAGACTATATCAGTGCAAAACGAGTAGTAGCAAACGCGTTGACTGTTCTGCCGAATAATGTTGAATTGAAAGAATTAAAAAATGACGTTGAGGATAGTACACCTACATACTTGTTGGATGTATGCAAACCATATTCAACAATTGGAAGCTATTATGAATTTATTAATGGAGAAACATTCCTAATGGGTGGAAAAGAATATACAAACGGTTTTGTTTTAGGAACTGGACCATACTCGCACGAAGAAGATTATGCTATTTTTAATATAAATGGCGAATATAAAACTTTAAGTTTTAGTGTGGGACATCGTGATAAAACCAAAATGAATGATACTAAAATTAAGATATATTGCGATGGGGTTTTAGAAAAAACTTACACCATAAAATGCGAAGCTTTACCTCAAAAAATCACGATTGATGTAGTGGGAGTAAAATCAATTAAAATTGAAACAGATGAGCCAAGTGGTTATTCTGAGTACGGATTTGCAAATGTAACCGTAAAATAAAACGTAGGGAATTTGTGCGTCGATTTTCGAGCTGGTTGGATCACTGTGAACGAGTGTTCGCATTGTCCCAAGGTTGTAAATAATACAAAACCGGAAAACAAATATATTGTTTGTGAAAGGAGTATCCGATGAATAAGTCTGTACAACCGGTGTTAATTACGTTATCTGTATTCGCTTTGGTGAATGTGATGTTTGTACCGATATTTGATGTTTGGGGCGGGTTGTTTCCGAGTGACGTCGATTACAACTTTTTCGATGTGTTCAAAATGATTTCTAAGGATGGAGACGCTTGGAGAAAGTGGGTCGTTCAATTTACGATAACGATCTTTGTACCTTCACTAATAATGTTTGTTGCATCTTTGACCGGAAGCAAAGGATTTTTTGTTACGGTCAATGTTATCGGCATTCTTCTGTGGATTAGGCAAATCGTCGATTATGGAATGGACAACGACTTTGACGGCTCATTTGACTTTGAAAACGGTAATGTCTCAATCGGAACATGGATAGCGATCGGTATATTTGTGATCTCCTTGATAATCGCGTTATCCAGTAGAAAAAGTATCCCCAACACTACTCACCAGCCGCAGCCTCAGACCTATCAACCGCCGCTTGAAATGAGTCAGCCGCCTATGCCTGAACAAGATAAGGTCAAGGTTTGTCCGAAATGCGGCTCCAAAATGGTGGGGGGATCGTTTTGCACAAACTGTGGCACAAGACTTTTCTAGTACATATACCAGGTTCGTGCCTATAGCGCACGAATAACCATAACATACTTAACATAATACAATGGGAAAGGCAGAGGGGATAATATTACAATCGTTTTGCGTAAAATCGAACGTGAATTAAGTTGGCTTTTCAAAAAGAAACTGCGCAATTTAAAGAAAGAGGTATAGAAATGACAGTTGATGCTTTGAAACAAATTTGGCCGGAATGGCAAATCGAAGGCAAACCTCTCGGAAAAGGTTCTTTTGGTGTGGTTTACAAGGCTGTTCGCAGAGATCACAATGTGGAAAGCTATGCGGCAATTAAAGTTATTTCTATCCCTACTGACTCTTCGGAGGTCGATTTTTTGCGCTCCGAAGGTCTGGATATAAATGCAACAAAAACATATTTGAACAGCATAGTAAATGACTTTGTCAGCGAAATCCAACTGATGGAGTCTTTAAAAGGCGTTCAGAATATTGTTAGCGTTGAGGATTACAAGGTAGTGGAAAAGGTCGGTGAAGTTGGTTGGGATATATACATTCGTATGGAGCTGCTTACCCCCTTCAATACCTATATCTGTGACAAGAATATAACCGAGAACGACGTGATTAAACTCGGCTGTGATATCTGTACGGCACTTGAAATTTGTAACAAGCGAAATGTTATTCATCGTGACATTAAACCGGAAAACATTTTTATAAATGATTTCGGTGACTTTAAACTGGGTGATTTCGGTATTGCTCGTAAGATGGAGAACATGACCAGTGGACTTTCCCAAAAAGGTACTTTCAACTATATGGCGCCCGAAGTTGCCAACAGTAGTGATTACGATGCTCGGGTTGATATCTATTCTCTAGGTATAGTAATGTACCGTTTACTCAATGGCAACAGACTGCCATTCCTGGATGCCGAAAAGCAGCTTCTTAATCATAATGAGAGAAGAAATGCTATAGATCGCAGACTTCGCGGCGAAAGGCTTCCTGTGCCATGCAATGCGTCTTCCGCAATGGCTGACATTATACTCCGCGCCTGTGATTATGATCCCAATATGCGCTTTACTTCAGCTGCGGAAATGAAGCAGGTCCTTATGAACGCCGCTAATGGTACATATAAAATATCGGCTGCAAACAATCCGAATAATACTGTTTCCGTTCGCAAAGCACCTGCTGATTGTGACAAGACTACATCTGTCCGCAAGGCAACTACGGCAAACAATCAAATGTCAGGGCAAATTGGCACATTCGGCAATGCCTCTAAGAAAAACAATTTTTTGAAGATTGTTGCAACCATTTTAGCAGCCACTGTACTTATGGGCATTGGCTTTTTTGTCATGCCTAAGCTTATTAACTTAAAAGATAATGGCGAAACAAGTGAAGCCACTAGTACGACCCAATCAGAGACTGCAGAATATTCCAAGTTTGATAAGGAGCAGATTGATTCCATTATTTCAGATGCCGAAGCTTTGGCTGGAGATGATGATTATGAGGGCGCACTCACTAAGATAAAAAGAGGTCGGGTGATTTATCCAAAGTCTGAAGCCCTGAAAGAGAAGGAAATAGAATATACCGATACACTTGTGGCGCAGATTAAAGAAAAGACGCTTGAAGAAGCCGCAAACCTGGCTGAAACCGGTGATTATATGTCTGCTATAGCTCTTATTAAAAAAGCGCAGGACACGAATGGTGGAGATCCAGATTATACACATGCATATAACACCTACTGTGCTTCCTATAAGGTCGAGGCCATTAGCACGGCAGACGAGTTAGCTAACAACGGTGACTATATTGGGGCCATTCAAAAGATTGGCGAAACATCAGCCATAATTGGAGATGATTCTGAGTTAACTGCGAAAGCACAGAGTTTTGAGGCTACATATGTTGAGAACGTACTTGAACAGGTTAATATTTATTTGAGTGAGCAAAACTTCACAGCGGCAGGAACTCTCCTAGAAACCGCTGCAAATGAATTTCCTGATAATAAAGTGATTAGCAATAAAAAAGCAGAAGTTGCAACTCTAAGCATTAATGTTGGCATACTTAAAACATATTCTGGTACTTATTCAAGTGGTAGCCTGCGAGAATTTGACCTTGAAATTGTTTCTTGTGATAATAACGGTAACATTGAAGCGACCTTCTCCTTCTATAGTGTTGATAGTTCAAGCAACTTATTTGGCAGCTATAAAATGAAAGGTAATATTCTTACCAAGTTGAATGATGGCAGTGTAATTGCATCACTTTCAGGAACGGAATGGATTGTGCGACCGGGTAATTATTCGATGATTGATTTTGATATTACAATTAATGCTGACAAAACAATTCTGACCTCAGAAGAATATGAAATCTATGGGGTAGATGTGAATGCGACAGGAATGTATGATTACGCAGATATTTTGAAGACCTATTCTGGAACATATATGTCTAGTTGGGGTGTAACTTGCTTAGATCTGAGTATTCTTTCTTGTAATGAAGATACAGGCGATGTGCAGGCTGAGTTTTATTTCTATCCTCATGAACATAACCCAGACATCAAAACAGGTCGTTTCATAATGATGGGCAAAGTCGTGTATGAATACCCCGATGGAAGTGTTAAGATTGCGCTCAAAGGATATAAATGGATAGAGCAACCCTCAAGTTCCACTATGATAGATTTTTACATTACTATTAATAGTGGGCGTATTGCGGCGAATTCGGATAGCTATCAAATTAACTTAACGGCTTAATAACACCGAACATATCTACGAAGGGACAGTATAAAATGCACAATACTGACAAGACAACATATTTTGTTGTTACGACAAACCAAACGAACAGTTCATTGATGACCATCTTTGATGGCAATTCTGCACCACGAACCCTCCGGCTTAACGAGTTCGGCAAGAATTTCATATACTTTGGTCGTGATTCGAAGAACGATATCGTACTGACCTCACGCCTCGTGTCTTCTGAACATGGTCGTTTAGTATATAAGGACGATATTTGGATTATAGAAGACAAGGTTGTAAGGATACCGGCAGCACAAACGGTCTTATCTATAACAACTCCTCAATTATTTCCCGTTCAATCGGTGATGGTGACTTTATCCGAATCGACGACGGTGTGGAAACCGTTTCCGAAGGGGTTTTATTTGTATTTTCATCTGCCGATTCGGATAACAAGTGGATATTAATGCCGCTTTCGGGTAAACGGGAATTGACAATAGGTCGTGAGGATAGCTGCGATATTACGCTTCCCCATATTTCCGTTTCTAAACGTCACGCAAAGAGCGTTCATGAAAACTCCTCAATTATTTCCCGTTCAATCGGTGATGGTGACTTTATCCGAATCGACGACGGTGTGGAAACCGTTTCCGAAGGGGTTTTATTTGTATTTTCATCTGCCGATTCGGATAACAAGTGGATATTAATGCCGCTTTCGGGTAAACGGGAATTGACAATAGGTCGTGAGGATAGCTGCGATATTACGCTTCCCCATATTTCCGTTTCTAAACGTCACGCAAAGAGCGTTCATGAAAACGACGGTTATTATATTGTCGATAACGGAAGCATCAATGGCGTTATTGTTAACAATAAGCGTATATCGGGGAAAAAACGGCTTCATGAGAAAGACGTTATAACTATCACAAACTCAAAACTGATTTTCACGGCGGCAACAATTTTCTATTGCTGCTATAAAAGCGGTATTTCTGTGGATGCGTCTGATATTGTTATAAAGCGTGGCAAGGGTAAGAACACATTCGTTACCAGCAACCATGTAAATCTAAATATAAAACCCGGTGAACTGATAGCCATAATTGGCGGTTCTGGTGCGGGCAAATCAACTATACTGAATTGTATGTGCGGTTATCTTAATCCTATACAGGGAGAGGTATACATAAACGGCATAAACTTGTATCAGAATTTTGATTCCTTAAAAAGATTGATAGGTTATGTGCCGCAATCGGATATTGTTTATGATAACCTTACCTTACACGATATGCTGTTATACACAGCAAAACTCCGTCTTCCAAAGGATACTGCTTCTTCAGAGCGTGGAGCCGCAATTACACGAGCAATTAATACCGTTGAATTGGCGGAGAAGCGGGACAGTCTTATCAAGTCTCTCAGTGGCGGTCAGCGCAAGAGAGCCAGTATTGCTGTTGAGCTTCTGTCCGATCCGAACCTTTTATTCTTGGACGAGCCTGCATCGGGTCTGGATCCCGGTACGGAACGTAATTTGATGCAATCTTTGCGAAATATGGCAGACAGCGGCAAGACTGTAATTCTTGTCACTCACAGTACGCTCCAGCTTAAGATGTGCGATAAGATCGTATTTATGGGCAATGGAGGCAATCTTTGCTTTTATGGATCATATGACGAGGCGCTAAACTTCTTTGGTGTTTCGGATATTGTTGATGTTTATAATATGATTACCGACAATTCTAAACATTGGCGTTCCAAATATGATCAAACAAGAGTATCTTCAAGCAAGGTTCGCGAAGCAGCCGCCGTCTCAAGTAAACTCAATAAAAACAGATTTAAACAGCTTGGTGTTTTAAGCGCACGGTATATAAAGCTTGTTGTTAATGATAAACAACGCCTGTTATTGCTTTTAATGCAAGCCCCTTTTTTGTCTGTGCTGATTTCGTTTGTAGCAAACGGAAAACAGTTTGAGCAGTACGAAATGACGAAAAGTCTGTTATTTGCTCTTTCTTGCTCTGCTTTTTGGGTAGGTATGCTTAATGCCATCCAAGAAATTTGTAAAGAGCGCACAATAATAAAGCGAGAATATATGACCGGTTTGTCGTTGAGTGCGTATTTATTCTCTAAAATTACCGTTCTGGGTCTGCTATGTTTGATTCAGAGTGCATTGGTTGTTGGTGTGTTCAGCATGACGGTCGGTTTGCCAGAAAAAGGAATACTGACTAATCCGTTTTTTGAACTGCTAATTACTACATTTATAACGGCGGTTTCTTCTACAGCTATGGGCTTATTTGTTTCTTCGCTATTTACCAATGCAGACAGAGCCATGACCGTTGCTCCGATTCTGCTCATGCCCCAGATACTATTCTCCGGCTTAATATTCAAATTGAGTGGTGCAACCGAAGTTATCTCTTGGATAGCAGTTTGCCGCTGGAGTATGGAGGGTTATGGTACTACCGCAAATCTGAACGAGTTGCCGTTAAGGCTGCAACAGGAAGGCGTGCAAATTCCTCACGAAGCCGAGTCGTTCTTTGAATTTACTTCCTCGCATCTTTTGGCTTCTTGGGGAATTTTAGTGATTTATGCTATTGTGTTCTTGCTTTTTGCAAGAATAGTGTTATCTAAAATCGGAAAGGAAAAGTCATAATATGTCTGAAAGTGATATAAAAGATTTTGATTTTACTGAAGCGGCATGGGAATCATTGTATGATGCGGTTGATGATACCGTGTTTTTAGAGCAGGATGCCGAGGTTATATATAATTCATTGAAGCATCGTCTAAAATTCATCTCATTCGGTGATTACCTGAAACGTTACATATACTTAAAGGCAGGACTGGACGAACCGTTTGCTGAAGTGCCTTTGAAAGAGTATCAGTTGATTATAAAAAGTGCTTTTTCCGACAATAACACTCCACCATCATTTACACCTACAACCTCCAAGCTAAGTGCTTTATCGAAAAACTGGCTGATGCAGCAAACCGTTAAGCGTAAGGTCGTGTTCTTGCTTGGATTTGGTCTTAAAATGAGTGTCGAGGACGTTAATCTGTTTTTGACGAAGGCACTTCGCGAGCCGGAAATAAACCCTAAAGATCCCTTTGAAGTAATCTGTTGGTACTGCTATAAAAACGGATATACCTACCCGAAATTTGAAAAGCTTTGGGAATTATATAGCAATACTTCTACAAATGCTAACGATATGGAACTAATATACAGCGAGCGCACCATTGGTGTTCGTAACAGTATGTATTCCGTTCGTGATGACGCTTCACTGATCGCTCATCTTTCAAAGCTTAAGACTTCGGATAATGTATCACGAATCAGCGTTACCGCAAGAGAATGTTTTGATAGACTGTATGATGAAGCGAGGGATCTGATCGCGGCATTGTATAATCAAACGGAGGATGAACAGCATATTAACGCCTTGTTTGAATATCGAGACAAATTAAGTCGAAATAGCCGTTTATATGACTTTGAGAAGGTTGAACGTATCAAAAGGTTTAAAGCAGAAAAAAAGATATTTACACGGGCAGATATTACCGAAAGCGATATCGAGCATATCATATGTGCGGCGATTCCTACCGATAGGCACGGCAACTTAACGCCAAGCAAGGCTTCAAAGTTAAATGAACAGTTTTCAGGTAAAAGATTTAGCCGACAGCGCATAAGTGAAATTCTTTCCGGAAACGGTGAAATCAACCGTTTCGACTTGATAACATTAAATTTCTTTGTGTTCTCACAAAAACTTTCCATATACCCCGAAGCAAAAAAGAGGTTCACTCAATTTTTGGATTCAACAAATACAATTCTCAATAAATGCTCTATGGGTAACCTATACATCCAAAATCCTTATGAATGTTTTATTTTAATGTGCATTTTATCTTTAGATCCACTCGGAACATATTCTGACGTTTGGGAGCTTTCTTATGTAACATAGTTTTGAAAGACCGCTTGTTAATACGAGCGGTCTATTTACATATATGGAAAGTAAAAACCGCTTATTTGACTAAAAAAGAAATAATGGTAAAATGGAATTTACAGAATCAAGATTGAGCATGGTATACTAAAATTAACAGAAGGCGGAAGGGAGTGATGGAAAAGATTTCTTAATTCAGCATTGCATGTTGAATGCTGACAGCATTATTTGATGGAACATTGTTCCGAAATCAAACTGAAGCTTTTGAAAGGAGCGTTCATTATGAAAAAGGTTTTATCATTTTTATTGACACTGGTAACTTTAGTCGGGTTTATGTCTGCTGTTGCAGTTACGGCATCGGCGAGTAGTATAACTGCTTTTGATTTTCTGACGACCAGTCAATATGCAAAAGTTTATACACTCTCTTCCTCCGGAAGAACAATTCCTTACACGGACAGCAACTTAACAACTCGCGGCAGCATCACCTATGGTAAATCATCTACCGCTTACATTGATAATGGAAAAGATGAACTTTATCTGTGTGACGCTGGCAAAAACTCTAAAGGAACATATTGGGCAAAAGTTTCATATCCGATCGGCTCAAAGCGTGCTTATGCTTATATTCCTCTTTCAGCCATTACTGACAATAACGGTTCCCATGCGAAGACAATTGCAACAGGCAAATTCTATTGCTCATACAGAAAAGGCATATCCACCTCGTCAAGTTACTATGTAGCAAAAGGCGATGCCGTTTATTTAATAGCAACAAGCGGAAACAACTATCAAATTCTTTATCCTATAAGCGGTGGCAAATGGAGAATTGGCTATTGCAGCAAAACTGACTATAATAAATATTGTTCATCTGCTTCGAGCGCTTCTGCCAACGTTTCAAGTTCCTTCAATCCGATTTGGCCTTGTAAAAACGCTAACTACATTTCTACATTGTATCGTTACTACAATTCGGGTAATCCCAAAAATCACGGTGGGAGAAGTAGCAAGTATAATTCTATTGATATTGCCGGCAATTCAGGCGATACAATCTATGCTATTGAAAAGGGCACCGTTGTAGAAAAGGGTTATCAATCCAATGGGTTTGGCAACTATGTTGTAATTAAACATCAAAACGGATTGTATTCGTTATACGGTCACCTTAAAGGCTTTGCAAATGGGATTGATTATGGAACACCGGTTAGCAGCAAGCAGGTAATTGGATATATGGGAACTACCGGATACAGTTCCGGACCTCATTTGCATTTTGAACTTTATAATCCTAACAATTACAACACGGTAATTAATCCCTGGACAACGTATTATCAGGGAAAGGTATCTGTCACAGTTGGCGGAAACAGTTATAAAGCAAACATTAATTACACAAGCGATTCCTACGCTCAGTCGTGGTGTAATTGGCTGAGAAGCAATTGCAGGCTGAATTCAAGCGGAGATTATGTATTTAATGTTTGATTTTCAGAAAGACCGGTAAAAAAACCAAGCTGCTCTGATTTGAGTTTAGTGCGTAGTGCTTAAACCCCAATACCCCGTCTTGAAGGCGGGGTATTTCTTATTATATTCACAATCTGATGTGCAAGCTCCGGTGAGTTGTTGTTTTTTTGATAACAGGAAAAGAGAGCCGGACGAATCCGACTCCCTTAGGCTTAGTCCGCAGACGTCAGCCGCTATCCTATATTATATTATAACAGATTCATTTAAAAAATGCAAGTACTTTTTAAAAAATTTTTTAAAAATCCGTTTTAAGACGTTTTAGAGCGTTTTAAAGCCGTTAAAGAGCCTTTATATAGCTTTTAAATGCGTTTAACTTAGCATTGGTATCGGTGTACACGATTTTAGAGTATATGTTGAACGGATTTGTTGAGTTTCTGACATATATCCTCAAATTGCTTGATATAGGACAAAATTTCGGTCTTGCTGCGCTCAAGAAGTGCCATTATAAAAGCGATCAGCAGTATGTAGTCAACAATTGAACCAAATGTAATATTGTTGACCTGTGTTTCAGCGGTGATGTATCTTGAAATTCGTCCGTCAATGTTCCTTGTGCGGAATCTTCCGTCAAAAACGGTGTTGTTGTGAGCCACGGCATTGCGTAAGTCCTTTAGCACAAAAATGATTTTTTCTACCATCTTTCCGTCGGGATCAACGCTTATTTTAATTCCGATTGAGCGCGAAATATCCCTGCGTACTTTCATATTCAAGCAAGAAATAAAGTTGCCAAATTCGCCCAAACTCAGCAGCTCAAATATCGCCCATATAGGCAAGGGACGGTCATTGTTGTAATAGTGGTTTACAATATTGCTGCGTCCGTAGTCCCTTGAAATGACGCTGTATATTTTGTTCCTGACGTTTAGCCGTTTTTCCAAGGCGGTTTTAAATCGCTGGTCATTGACGGGATATGATTTGTAATCATTCATCGCAATATTGTAAGTATCAATGAACTGATCGCTTTGAGTTTCGCGGATTATGGATTCAAGAACATAATTTTTTATGGTCGTTTCCAAAAACATAATGTTGGGATACAAAACTGCTTTGAGATTTATATCAAAATCATATACCGCTTGCAGTTGATTGAAATCGTTATAGGACAATGGTTGCGACGGGGAGCCGCAATAACGGTATCCCTTGTAACCATGATAATATCCCATATACCTTAATTTTTTCTTTTGAGTTTTTCCGCTGATTTGAATACCCTTGCTGTCTCTCATAATTTTCATAAGGGCATTTATGCTTTTGGGGGTCATAGTTATCCCTCGTTTCTTTTTTGTGATATTTTAATTATATCATACCCCAATGCAAATGTCAATAACAATCGAAAATAAAATTGCCTAGTCGTTTGTTGGCGGCGAGGCAATTGTCGTGATCGAATGTTACTTTTGTTTAATTTTTATATACGTCTTTTTGTGCGATTGTTATGCTCTCGGCTTTGTCGTTCTTCCTCAACAAGCCGCGAGATGTAATCCCCACGCGAAATCTCATAGTAGGTCTTAGCAATTTCCGAATATATGTCATATAATCTGCTGCACTTCTCAAAATTTTCTTTGAGAGGTGCGGCTTTTTGTTCTGTATCGGCAATGACGGATTTGAGATACTCGAAGTCCGAGCGGCTTGCGATGTTGCTGCGTTCAAGTATAGGAGCATACATCTTTAAGCGAAGCTCATCTGCTGGAGATCGCTCCACTTTGTCTATCAAAGCAAAGTATTCCTCGGCTTGATCGGCAAGGGCTTTTAAGTTATCAAGTTTGAGCGTGAGGGTGTTAAGCTCGTGCCTTGCCTTTTCAACTTCATATTTAAGCTGTTCGATTTTACCCTCTACCTCTCCGATAGAGCGTAGATTATCGCGGTTGATGATAGTGAGCTGTGCCGACAGCTTGTAAACGTCCATATCATTCTGCGGCGAGTAGGGTGCGGAGGTATCTCGCCTACGCTGAACCTTTCTTCCCGTGAGAGCAAGCTGCTCCACATCATAGATCGTTGCGGAATACCGCTCACTCAATTCTGACGGCTGACCGAGCAGCGTTCCTCCCGAGCCAACGTCTTTCCACAAAATCCTCGAAGCAAGGCTCTCAATGGTGTAGTCATCACCAAGAGTTTTCAAGCGCACAGCTCTCTGCTGATCGGGAGCCTTGACCGAAATATATTTTCCGCGTCGTACAGTGTTGCCGAGCATTTCCAACTCGGCAAGCAGTTCGTCAACATTTTTCACTCTGAGTATCAGTCCGTCTATTTCCAGACGGATTTTTTGTTTCCAAGAAGTGCCGCGCAGTTCGCTTTGCCATTCGTTGTAAGCAACAGTCGTTCGCTTGGCTTTGGATTTGTCGAACGGCTTTATTCCGAACGCGAGGCATACCCTGTCTGAAATCTCTTTGAGTTCATCAAGCGTTTTCTTGTTGGCATTGAATTTTCGTCCATCGATTCCATAGGAATTTATGATGATGTGATTATGGGTATGCTGCTTATCAATATGTGTTGCTATCACTACTTGGCAGCTATCCCCAAACGCTTTTCGCGCAAAAGTTCTCGCGATCTGATGAGCAAGCTCCGGAGAGATATTGTCTTTGGGGTCAAACGATTGTATGTAGTGAATCGCCTTGACTCGTCCTTTCCCTTGCTTGGGGAGCGGTTCATTAAACTTGTGACTTGAAAAATGTTCGTAGACCGTTTTCATCATCAAGTATGCGTCTCTTGCGTTCGGCATACAGTTGACAGCATTGGTGTAGAGCAAATCTTCCGTCTTGTCGGGGTTGAGAATATAGCTTAGGCTGCGATTGACGGTAGTATGGAGAGATATTGATTTAAGGTATGGGATATAGCATCAACTTCCTTTCTTAAATTTTCCACATCTGCGGCATAGACGTTGTGGGTTTCGTTTGCTTTCTTGACGAGCTGGTTAATGTTCGCTCCGATAATACGCAGAGCTTTCATCACATCCCCCACCGCTTCCATATTATAATATGTGACGTGTCCCGTGAGGGCTATGTGTCTTATGAACTCCCCCGTTTTCATCATAACCGAGGCTGCCTTATCCTCAACGACTTTCCATTCGTCAATCGAGAAGATGACCTCTTTGCGCTTTACCTGTTTGTACTTTCTCATAAAAATCGACCTCCTATAACTTGAAATGGTTCTAGGCAAAGCCTAGCGGTTTAGGGGGTATTTCTTTTAGGGCGGCGGGTTCCCTAAAAGTTTTCGAGGGGGTCTGCTCTCGAATTGGAAGAAAATCCCAAAGTATACGGGATTTTCTGTGCTTGCTATACAGACCCCAAACACAAGAATCCGTATTCCAAATTTTTGACGTTTTCGCCCGAATGGGCTACCCCCTCCAAATTTTTTCTGCGGCGGCGAACAGCAGATTGTGTCACCCCCTCTCACTTATAGGAAAAAAACTAGCGGGAAAATTAGGGGGGAGATGAAAAATTTATTTTAAGTTTGTTGCAATGCACATATTGGTAGTGAACATTTTGTACAAAAAGTAGAATAGAAAAAATTTTGTTCTTACCCCCCTAATAAATCGCTGATTTTTTTCCTATAAGTGAAAGGCAAAATTCTCGGAACAGTGTCTCGCCGTTCTGTTCCGAACCTCGCCAAAAATTTTCCCTTTCAAAATTTTTTCAACAGAGGGGGGAGGCATTGGACAATGTTTTCTCGGAAATAAAAAGCAGGCTGGCTATGCCGGAGGTTGCACGGTTCTACGGATTGGAAATGAACAGGGCTGGTATGGCTTGCTGCCCGTTCCACGATGATAAAAGTCCGTGCCTTAAAGTCTATGACGATCACTTCTACTGTTTCGGCTGCGGGGCTGATGTTCGGCATTTTGAAAAACGTAAGGCAATTTAAGGTGGGTATGACAATGACTAAGGTAGGTGATATAAATGGAAAAACAGAAGAAGTCCGCTGTTGCTCTAGCAGATGAACAGCTCGACGCGTTGGCACAAAGCCTTTTCCCTGTTATGCAAGAATTCTTTAAATCGGATAAAGGTAAGAAAATCTGGACAGAGCACCTTGAAGAAGGTTGGTTATCCCGAATTCGGGATAACCAACCTTATCCTGAAAAAACGAATATCC
>CAMWMN010000043.1 GCA_947175385.1 uncultured Clostridia bacterium
ATGATATATATTATGTTAGATTAGGGTGAAAAAATGGCAAAGAAATCCAATTACAATGACTTGAAATCGTTGAAGGGACCCGACCAAGTTCGGCTCAGACCCGCGGTTATATTTGGTTCGGACAGTATTGACGGCTGTCGGCACTCGGTTTTCGAGATCATTTCCAACTCTATTGATGAGGCGCGCGAGGGCTATGGAAAGCAGATTGTTATCACGCTTCACAGCGATAAATCGATAACTGTTGAGGACTTCGGGCGCGGAATCCCCATCGACTACAACCAAAGCGAGGAGAAATACAACTGGGAGCTGGCTTTCTGCACGCTCTACGCAGGCGGAAAGTACGACAATAATTCGGGCGAAAACTACTCTTATGCGCTCGGTCTGAACGGTCTGGGATTGTGCGCAACACAGTTCGCGGCAGAATTTATGGAGGTTGAGAGCTGCAACGGTCAGTGGAGGTATACGCTGAGATTCGAGAAAGGGTTCAACGTCACCGAAAATGAAAAGGGATTTGTTCGGTCAAAATGCACAAAAACGGGTACGAAAATCCACTGGCGACCCGATTTGGACGTGTTTACCGACATCGATATCGGTGCGGAATATCTTGATGATATGCTCCGACGTCAAGCGGTCGTAAATGATGGCGTAGAATTTTTGCGCCGAGTCGAGGACGAATTTGGTAATTTTGACGAAAAAACGTTTTGCTACGCGAATGGAATTTTCGACTACTTGAAAGAGTCGGTCGGTGAAAATTCGCTTACCACACCGCAGTACTGGCAGACGCAGCGTCAAGGGCGCGACCGCGAGGACAAGGACGAATACAAGCTCAAGATGAACGTTGCGTTCACGTTCTCGAAAGAAATGCACTTTGTCGAGCATTACCATAATTCCTCATGGCTGGAGCACGGCGGAAGCCCTGAGGACGCGATGAAAAAGGCATTTCTTTCGCAGATTGACGGATACTTGAAAAGTAACAACAAGTACAACAAGGGTGAAAAGTCCGTGAAGTGGGACGACATCGCGGATTGCTTGGTGTTCGTTTCGTCTAACTTTTCAACGCAGGCAAGCTACGCGAATCAGACGAAAAAGGCAGTCACGAACGCGTTCATCAAGGACGCGATGACGGACTGGCTCAAGCATCAGCTTGAGGTGTACTTCATTGAAAATCCCGATGAGGCGGTGAAAGTCGCCGAGCGTGTGCTGGTGAACAAACGGTCGCGTGAGAATGCCGAGAAAGTCCGTTCGTCCAGTATTGCGAGCCTTACCGCAAAAATCGATCTAACCAACCGTATCGACAAGTTTGTGGACTGCCGAAGCCGCGATGTCAGCCGCCGCGAGGTCTATATTGTGGAGGGCGATTCCGCGCTCGGATCGGTTAAATTGGCTCGTGACGCGGAGTTTCAGGCGGTTATTCCTGTTCGAGGAAAGATTCTGAACTGTTTGAAGGCAAGCTACGACAAAATCTTCAAATCGGAAATAATTACCAATTTAATAAAGGTTCTTGGTTGTGGGGTTGAGGTGAAGTCAAAGTCTAATAAAAACCTCAATTCGTTCAATATTGAGAATTTTCGTTGGAATAAAGTGGTAATTTGCACCGATGCGGACGTGGACGGATTCCAGATCCGAACGTTGATTCTTACAATGATTGAGCAGCTCTGCCCAACGCTTATTGAGCGCGGATACGTATATATCGCCGAGTCGCCGCTGTACGAAATAAATAGTGGCAAGGATACGTATTTTGCGTATACCGAGGCTGAAAAAGCCAAGATATTGGGTATGATTGGCGATAAGAAATACAATATACAGCGGTCGAAAGGTCTTGGAGAGAACGACCCCGATATGATGTCGCTGACAACGATGAATCCCGAAACGCGGCGCTTGATCAAAGTCATGCCGACCGACCCAGAGCGCACCAGAGCGATGTTTGATGTGCTTTTGGGCAACAATCTCGAGGGGCGCAAGGAGTTCATTCGTGAAAATGGCAACAAGTATCTTGATGCGGCTGACATCAGTTAAAAGTCCACATTCTGGATATTACGGAGAGTAAAAAATTGAAGAAAAAGAAACCTAAAAAAAGTGAAAAAAACGCGGTAAACGCGTATATAGAGGGTTCGGGAAATGTCGTTGAAACCGATATTGTAAGCACTCTCGAGGAGAATTATATGCCGTATGCGATGAGTGTTATCGTATCGCGCGCGCTGCCCGAGATTGACGGATTCAAGCCCTCCCACCGCAAATTATTATACACAATGTATAAAATGGGGCTGCTGACAGGTGCGCGGACAAAGTCTGCGAACATCGTGGGTCAAACGATGAGGTTGAACCCGCACGGTGACGCGGCAATCTACGAAACGATGGTGCGGTTGGCGCGCGGAAACGAGGCGCTGCTGCACCCATACGTTGACAGCAAAGGCAACTTCGGAAAGGCGTATTCGCGCGATATGGCATATGCCGCGAGCCGTTACACCGAGGCGAAGCTGGAGCCCATCAGCGCGGAGTTGTTTGCCGAAATCGACAAGGACGCAGTGGATATGATGCCGAACTACGACAACTCCACAACCGAGCCTACGCTGTTCCCTGTGCGTTTTCCGGCGATATTAGTCAATTCTAACTTTGGGTTGGCTGTGTCAATGGCGAGCAACATCTGTTCGTTCAATTTGAGCGAGGTGTGTGAAACGGCTGCCGCGCTCATCAAAAATCCGCAGCACAATGCGCTTTCCACACTTAAGGGACCGGATTTTCCGGGCGGCGGGTACATTATTTATGATGAATCCGAGCTGGAAAAGATTTACAAAACAGGTGTTGGTGCGGTTAAAGTCCGCGCGAAATACAATTTCGACAAGGAAGCGCGTTGTATCGAGGTCACGCAGATTCCCCCCACAACAACGGTTGAGGCGATTTTGGACCGCGTTGTTGACTTGGTAAAAGATGGAAAGATTAAGGAGATTTCCGATGCCCGCGATGAAACGGACTTAAGCGGTTTAAGACTCACTTTCGATCTAAAAAAGGGGTACGACCCCGATATGGTAATGCTGAAATTATTCAGATTGACTCCGTTACAGGAAAATTTCAACTGCAATTTCAACGTCCTGATAGCTGGAACTCCTCGTCTAATGGGCGTTTACGAGATTCTCAGCGAGTGGACGTACTTCCGCCGCGAGTGCGTGAAGCGTCGAATCTACTTCGACTTGAACAAAAAACGCGAAAAGCTGCACCTGTTGCTCGGCTTGAAAACAATTCTCGCGGACATCGACTATGCAATCAAGCTGATTCGCGAAACCGAGGAGGAGTCCGAAGTCGTGCCGAATTTGATGATTGGGTTCGGTATCGATGAGCCACAAGCTGAATATGTTGCGGAAATAAAGCTGCGGCATATCAACAGGGAGTATATCCTTAAGAGAACCCAGGAAACCGATAGTCTAACTTCCGAAATCCAAGAAATGGAAGAAGTTCTAAATAATCCTAAGAAAATTGATAAGGTGATTATTAATGAGCTTAACGAGATTGCTGAAAAATATTGTCAGCCGCGGAAAACAATGTTTATTTACGACCTCCAAGAAGAGGTTGAAATTGAGGAAGAACAGCCGGAAGGGTATCCTGTGAACGTTTTCTTTACGCGTGAAGGCTATTTCAAGCAGATTACACCAAAGTCGCTGCGAATGTCGGGTGAGCAGAAGCTCAAAGAGAACGACGAAATTGTGTTCTCGGCAGAGGTATCAAACACCTCGGATTTGTTGTTTTTTACAAATAAATATCAGTGTTACAAGGTAAAATGTAGTGATTTTGCCGAAACCAAGGCATCAGTGATGGGCGATTATATCCCCGCAAAGCTCGAAATGGACGAGGGCGAGCTGCCGATTTTTATGGCGGTTACCGAGGATTATTCCCAGAATCTGGTGATTTTCTTTAAGAACGGAAAGTGCGCGAAGGTTCCTCTTTCGTCATTTTCAACAAAAACGCGTCGAAAGAAACTTCAGAACGCGTTTTCAAGCCTTTCCGAGGTGGTTGGAATGTTTGTGGTTCCGGAGGACTGTGACTTCATTCTAAAGTCCGCAGCGGGTAAGGTAATCTTGTTCAATACTGCTCTGGTGCTTGCCAAATCCACACGTGATACTCAAGGTGTTCAGGTTATGAGGTTGACTAAGACGGAGCTAGCATCTGTGCAAATTGCACAAAACGTACAGATCGAGGATATTGAGCGATTCAGAATCAAGACGATTCCCGCAGCGGGAGTAGTTTCCGATGATGATATTGATCAATTCAGGCTGATGTGAGAAATAAAAGGAGGACGTTTATGTTAAGCGACATCGAAATTGCACAGCAGGCGAAAATGAAGAAGATTGGCGAAATTGCACAAAAATTGGGCGTTTCCGAGGACGAAATTGAGCCATATGGACATTATAAGGCAAAACTTTCACAAAAATTAATTAACAGGGTTAGTGGAAATGACGATGGAAAGCTGATTCTTGTTACGGCAATTAATCCGACTCCCGCAGGTGAGGGAAAGACTACTACTTCGGTAGGTCTTTGCGAGGGTATGAACAAAATCGGAAAAAAAGCGTGTCTGGCGTTGCGTGAGCCATCTTTGGGTCCCGTTTTCGGTATCAAGGGCGGTGCTGCTGGCGGCGGATACGCGCAGGTCGTTCCCATGGAGGATATCAACCTCCACTTTACGGGCGATATGCACGCGATAACCGCTGCGAACAACCTTCTCTGCGCGATGCTTGACAACCATATTCAACAAGGGAACGCGCTGAATATTGATGTTCGCCGGATTTTGTTCAAGCGTTGTTTGGATATGAACGATCGCGCTCTGCGGAATTGCGTGATTGGAATGGGTGGCAAAGCAAACGGAGTGCCGCGTGAAGACCATTTTCAGATAACCGTGGCGAGTGAAATTATGGCGATTTTGTGTCTGGCAAACGATTTGGATGACCTCAAGCTGCGGCTCGGCAACATTCTGGTTGCGTTCACGAATGATGGCAATCCCGTTTATGCGCGCGATTTGAAGGCGGTCGGAGCAATGACCGCTCTGCTCAAGGACGCCATCAATCCGAACCTCGTACAGACGCTTGAGAACAATCCCGCAATCATTCACGGAGGACCATTCGCGAACATCGCGCACGGCTGTAACTCTGTTCGCGCGACCAAACTCGCGCTGAAATTGGCAGATTATACCATAACCGAAGCAGGTTTCGGAAGCGACCTCGGCGCGGAGAAATTCTTCGATATCAAGTGCCGTCAGGCGGGGCTGAAACCCGATTGCGTGGTGCTTGTGGCGACAATTCGCGCGCTGAAGTACAACGGCGGTGTGGCAAAGTCCGAGCTGACGAAAGAGGACGTGAACGCGCTCAGGGAGGGCATTTGCAACCTCGGAGTGCATATCGAAAATATGCACAAATTCGGCGTTCCCGTGGTTGTGGCAATCAACCATTTTGCAACGGATACCGATTCGGAGATTGAAGTCGTTCGTCAATATTGCCAAAATTTCGGCGTAAAAGTTGCGTTTTCTGATGTTTTTGCACAAGGCGGAGACGGAGCAATAGAGCTTGCGAACTCTGTTTGTGAAACGGTTGAGCAGTGCTCGGGCTGTCAGACGAACTTCAAACCGCTTTACGATGAAAAGCTTTCGATTAAGGAAAAGTTAGAAATTGTTGCCGGGGAGATTTATCGAGCAGACGGTGTAATTTACAGTGCTAAAGCGGAAAAGGCAATCAAGGAAATTGAGGATCTGGGTCTGGATAAAGTTCCCATCTGTGTTGCAAAGACGCAATATTCACTTTCGGATGACCCGCTGAAGCTCGGCAAACCCGAGGGATTCAAAATCTCGGTGAGCGATGTTCGCGCAAGCTCAGGCGCGGGTTTCGTGGTTGTCTACACGGGCGACATTATGACAATGCCCGGACTGCCCAAAATTCCGTCTGCGGAGGGCATTGACGTCACCTCGAGCGGTGTTATTTCCGGGTTGTTCTGATGGAATTTTGCACAAAAAGCGAGCTTGAAACTCGTCAATTTGCACAAGCAGTTGGTGAGCGTCTAAATCCGGGAGATGTCGTTCTTTTCACTGGAGATATGGGCGCGGGCAAAACCGCATTTACAAAGGGTTTAGCGGAGTTTTTCGAGGTTTCTAATGAGGTGACAAGTCCAACCTTTGCGCTCGTTCACGAATACTCGGGTAGAGTGAACATCTTTCATTTTGATTTGTATCGTCTTTCGGGTTTTGACGATTTGTATGCTACTGGATTCTTCGATTATCTCGACCGTGGCGGGATTTTGGTGGTTGAGTGGAGCGAAAATATTCCCGAGTTGGAGCTAGAATTGGAAAATGTTGTTAAAATTTCGGTAGAAAAACTCTCCGAAAATGAGCGCAAATTTATTGTGACGGGAAAATATTTCGACTAGTTTTTTGATTTGTGCATTTTGCACAAATCCGTTAGGAGATGGTTTGATGGTTCTGGGGATAGACAGTTCCGCAATTACGGTAGGATGCGCGATTACGGACGGCGATAAAATTGTTGCCGAGGAGTATCTGAATATCGCGCACACGCATTCCAAAACGCTCTTGCCGATGATTAAGAGTGTTTTAAATAATGCGGGGATTGGTCTTGCGGATTTGGATTATGTTGCCGTTTCCGGCGGACCTGGGTCGTTTACGGGACTTCGGATTGGGATTTCCTGTGTAAAGGGGCTTTGCGATGGCGTCGGAATACCATGTGTGAGCGTTTCAACGCTAGAAGCAATCGCATATAATTTTGTGCAAATTGACGGAATAATTTGCGCGTGTATGGACGCGCGTTGCAGGCAGGTCTACAATGCATTGTTTCGTTCGGAAAACGGCGCTATTACTCGGATTTGCGAGGATCGGGCGATAACAGTGGATTCGCTTTTGGACGAGCTTTCCGATTTGGACGAACGGATAATCCTTGCGGGTGATGGCGCGGAGTTAGTTTATCGAAACACGAATGAACAATATACGCTCGCACCGCCCGTACTGCGGTTTCAGCGGGGAAGTGGGATTTGTTTCGCAGCCGAGAAATATCCCCAAATACGTAGTGAATCGTTGATGCCAAGTTATCTTCGGCTTCCACAGGCAGAAAGAGAAAGGTTGTCTAAGTTGAAATGATTCGTCAAAATGCACAATGTGCAAATTGCACAAATGCGTTACGAACTTCCAAAAAATACAAAATACCTATTGACATAGCCTAAATTGTGGTGTATAATATATAATATATTTGTAACTTAACGGGGGCTGTAAAATGAGAATCGCGATTGGCTGCGACCATGCCGGATATAACCTGAGAACGCTTGTTCAGCAGTATTTGTGGGAAAATAATATTGAATTTGATGACTGCGGCTGCTTTGGCGAGGTTTGTGATTATGCGGACATTGCCAAGCTCGTTTGTAAGCGAGTTCAGGAAAAGAAAGATGATTTTGGGATCCTTATTTGCGGGACGGGAATCGGAATGTGTATGTCCGCGAATAAAATGAAAGGCATCCGCGCCGCGCTTTGTACGGACGTTTACTCGGCAAAATGTACAAGAGCACATAACGATGCGAATGTTTTGTGCCTTGGTGCGCGTGTGTTGGGTGCCGGAATGACCCGCGAGATCCTTGATGTATTTCTCAATACGGCTTTTGAGGGCGGAAGACACGTTATCCGCATTAAAAAGATGATGGAATTGGAGAGTTGATGATGGAAAATTTTGCTAATGTTATTGTTTGCGATCACCCCCTTGTTCAGCATAAAATTTCACTTTTGCGTGATAAGAATACCGGTTCGAAAGAGTTCCGTGAGCTTGTTCATGAAATTTCTATGTTTATGTGCTACGAGGCAACGCGCGATTTGCCGCTTAAAGATGTTCAGATTCAGACACCGCTGGGCGAACTTGCCAATTCAAAGGTCATCAGCGGACGTAAGGTCGCATTTGTGCCGATCATGCGCGCCGGGCTTGGAATGGTTGATGGTGCGCTTGCGCTTGTTCCCACCGCGAAGGTGGGGCATGTCGGAATTTATCGTGACAAAACGACCGATGGAGCTGCGGCGGCGGACTATTACTGCAAGCTGCCCATCGACATCGCGAACCGCGAAGTCATTATACTTGATTTGATGTTGGCAACGGGAATGACCGCTGTTAAGACTGTGGATATTGTGAAAAAGGCGGGGGCGAAGAACATCAAGTTTATGTGCGTGCTGACCTGTCCGGAGGGCATAAAGGCACTTCACGACATGCATCCCGAGGTTCAGATTATTTGTGGTGCGATTGATTCTGCGTTGAATGAGGAATTGTATATTGTCCCGGGAATCGGTGACGGCAGCGATAGATTGTTTGGTACAAAATAACAAAGTTTCAGTGGTCTTTTTGTTCAAATCTACAAATGTTTTCTTTTCTGTAAAATGTACTTGACATTTCAATGAAAAAGTGATATAATGTTTTAATGAAACCTGTGAGCAGAGATAGTACATTGCGCCAATGCTTTTCAGAGAGCCGATTGAAGTGTGATTTCGGTAAGTATGCGCGATGGAATGGGTCTGCGAGGGCAATCTGAATCTCCGATGATTAACGCTTCGGGGCAGTAGGGGCGACGTTTGCGCGCGTTAAGCGTTTTGAGTGCGTTTTTGTGCATTTTGCATGAAGGCGAATTTGGGTGGTACCGCAAGACTTGTCTTGTCCCAATTTACGGGGCATTTTTTTTGCCCAAAATTAAAATTGGAGGTTTATTATGAGAAAAATTTTGAAAGTTTTAGCTGCTGCACTTGCAGTTTCCGCTATGGCATTTTCTTTCGGAGGGTGCGGAAATAATGCGGGATCCGGCGGTGAAGGCAGTCAGCCAAGCAATTCTTCGAGCAATAATAATTCATCTGACGATTCTACGAGCGGCGATAAGCTGAAAATCGGTGTTGTTCAGTTTGCGGCTCACCCTTCGTTGGACAACTGCTATAATGGAATCGTAAAGGGCCTGGAAGAGAGTGAGTATGCAGGGAGGTATACCCTTGACTTGCAAAATGGGCAGGGTAATACTGAAACGTGCGACGCAGCTGCCAAGAAAATGGTTGCGGCAAATTACGATATGATTTTCGCGATTGCGACTCCGGCGGCAATCTCAACGTATGCAGCAGCTAAGGACAGCGATATTCCTGTGATTTTCTGTGCGGTTTCCGATCCTGTTGAAGCAGGGCTTACAGAGAGCTTTGACGCAGGTTTTGAGAATTGTGTTGGTACTTCGGACGTCCTTGAGCTTGACAAGCAGGTTAATTTGATAAAGTCCATGCAACCCGATGTAAAGCGGCTTGGCGTGCTTTACACTACAACCGAGGCAAACTCGATTTCACAGCTTAAAAAACTGAAAGAAATCTGCTCTGTGGTGGGAATTGATGTCGTTGAACAGGGTGTTTCCGGCTCGGCGGATATTCCTCAAGCGGCTGCAGATCTGGCTTCAAAGGTAGATGCAATCAATAATTTCACTGACAACAATGTCGTAGATAACTTATCCGTTTTGCTGGAAAAGGCGAATGAAGCGAACGTTCCTGTGTATGGCTCTGAGGTTGAGCAGGTTAAAAATGGCTGCATGGCGTCGATTTCTATCGATTATGTAGAGCTTGGCAAAAAAACCGCGCAGATGGGTGTTGAGGTTCTGAACGGCAAAAAGTGCTCTGAAATGGCTGTACAAAAGATTTCTGAGGGAACACCTGTTGTCAATACCGAAGTGATGGAAAGATTTTCCATTGAGCTTCCGGACAGTTTTTCCAACGCAGAGAAAGTTACCACTAACGAGTGATTTGCGCAATAATTCGCAAAAGGAGCGAATATGGGAGTTTTCGTAAATAATTTGATACTAATCGCGGAAGAGGGGCTGATGTATGCATTACTTGCAATGGGAATGTACATCACCTACAGTATTCTTGATTTTCCCGACCTGTCTGTTGATGGAACATTCCCGCTTGGCGCAGTGCTAACGGGCGTGCTTATAATTCATGGTGTGAATCCGTGGCTGTGTTTGGTGATTGCGTTTGCAGCCGGTATGGCGGCAGGAATGCTCACTGGGCTGATGAATGTAAAGCTCAAAATTATTCCGTTGTTATGTGGAATTATCATGTATACGGGAATGCTCTCAATAAATCTTGTACTCATCAAATTCGGAACAGGCGGCTCGGCGATTGCCTCCTTCTTTACGAAAAATACAATTTTTAACAGCTCTTTGGCGACTGTAATTCCAAAATCCGTGGGTGGATTCACACTTCGAGCTGTATTTATTTCACTGATCATTGTGATTGTGTGTAAAATACTTTTGGACTTGTATCTCAAAACGAAAAACGGCTTACTGCTTCGCGCAACGGGTGATAATGAGCGATACACCACTATGTTGGGTAAAAACTCCGGAACAATCAAGATATTGGGGTTGATGCTTGGAAATGGGTTCGCAGCATTGGCAGGCTCGGTCATTGCACAGAGAAAAGGCAGCGCCGACCAGCAGATGGGCGTTGGAATGGTAGTTTTGGGGCTTGCATCGGTCATAATTGGGATCAGTGTGTTCAGGCGTGTGAAAATTATGAAGGGAACAACGATGGTAATTCTTGGAAGTATCATCTATAAGGCCGCTTACCAGATTGTTCTGGCGCTTGGCGTGCCGACTGATTGGAACAACCTGATTAAGGCATTGATTTTCCTGATTGCGCTGATTATTGGAGGAGCAAAATTTCAGGCTTTGTTCATAAAATTGTTCAAATCGCCGAAAAATCGAGAAAAAGATGTTGAAGTCACATAATTTTCTGTGATTATTAACAATTCTTTTTGTGATGTTTTGTATACTTTCAACAAAAGGGTGTGATTTTTACGCTTTCTTTGAATAATATTTGTAAAGTGTTCAATAAGGGGACAGTTGATGAAAACAGATTGTTTTTGAACTTCAATTTGTCCATTGACGATCACGAATTTATTTCTGTCATCGGCTCGAACGGAAGTGGCAAAACCACGCTCCTTAACCTGATTTGCGGAACGATGAGACCCGACATCGGCACTGTGATGTTCGGCGGCGAGAACATCACCTCGATGCCCGAATTTAAGCGTGCGCGGCGGATTGGTCGCGTGCTTCAGGATCCGAAAATGGGAACCTGTCCGAACCTTACAATCCTCGAAAATCTGGCGCTTGCGGAGAATAAAAACCGAAAATTCAATTTTGCGAGGGCGGTAAACAAGCACCACGAGGAGCGTTTCAGGACAATGCTCGAGAACTGCGGAATGGGGTTGGAAAACCGTATGGGCGTACTCGCCGGTTCGCTTTCGGGTGGGCAGCGGCAGGCACTCGCGCTGATAATTGCGACAATGACGGACATTGACCTGCTGATTCTGGACGAGCATACTGCCGCGCTTGACCCTAAGTCCTCAGAAATTCTTATGCAAATTACACAAAAGGTTGTTTCTGAAAAGAAACTAACCACTTTGATGGTCACTCATAATCTGCGTTATGCGGTTGAATATGGCTCCAGGCTTGTAATGATGCATAGCGGAGAGGCAGTTATGGATATCCGCGGCGAGGAAAAAAAGCAGCTTTGCGTGGAAGATATTTTGGATAAGTTCAATAAAATTTCCATTGAATCGGGCAATTAAGTTGACATTGGGAGCAAATGCTCCCATTTCTTTTGTGCAAATCATACAAAGGTGAAAAATGGATAAATTTGATATTTTGAAAGAATATTTTGGATATGAATCGTTTCGGAATGGTCAGCAGAAGATGATTGACGGCATTCTGAAGGGGCGCGATTGCCTCGGAATAATGCCGACCGGATCGGGGAAGTCACTGTGTTTTCAGATTCCCGCGATGCTGCTAAACGGAACAACTATCGCAATTTCGCCGCTTATTTCGCTGATGCGCGATCAAATTAACTCATTAAATCAGTGTGGGATTCCGGCGATTTGTATAAATAGCACAATTTCCGAGCATGAAACTGTTGAAATCTATCAAAAAGCGCGTGCGGGAGCGTACAAAATCATTTACGTCGCGCCCGAAAGGCTGCTGAATCCGCGATTTCTAAATTTATGCAATGATCTTACAATTCCGCTTGTTGCCGTTGATGAGGCACATTGTGTGTCGCAGTGGGGACAGAATTTCCGACCGTCATATTTGGATATTCCGAGGTTTGTGCAAACTGCACAAAGGCGTCCGGTGGTTGCGGCATTTACCGCGACAGCGACCGAAGCGGTAAAGCGTGACATTATCCGAATTTTAGCTTTGCAAAGCCCTTTGACGGTGATGACCGGCTATGACCGACCGAATCTTTACTTTGAGGTGCGAAAGCCCGATGACAAAGACGCGGAGCTGCTTAAGGTGCTGAAAAATCGTTCCGGGAGCACGATTGTGTATTGTATGACAAAGCGTATCACCGAGGAAGTTCACAGAATGTTGCTCATGAACAACATTTCTGCCGGACTGTATCACGGTGGACTTTCGGCAGAGGAGCGCTCGGCGGCACAGGAGGATTTCATTTTTGATCGCGTGAACGTTATGGTCGCCACAAATGCCTTTGGAATGGGAATCGACAAGTCGAATGTTTCACTTGTAATACATTATAATATGCCGCTGGATTTGGAGAGCTACTACCAAGAGGCGGGGCGCGCCGGGCGAGATGGCTCAAATGCGCGCTGTATAATGCTTTACAGCCCATCGGACATAAAGATGTCGCGATATCTGATTGAGCGATCCGGTTCCGCAGAATCGAGTGAAAAGAATCGCGAACAACTTCAAAAGTTCGCTGTTACGCGGCTTCAGAGCATTGTCGATTACTGTAAAACCAAGAAGTGCTTACGCGCGTATATCTTGAATTATTTCGGCGAAAATGTTAAATCCTCGTGCGAAAATTGTTCAAATTGTATAAAAGGAGGGAGGGTTGAGGATGTTACAATTGAAGCCCAGAAGATTCTATCTTGCATTTTTCGCGTAAATCAAAACGAGTTAAATGCAAATCTTGAGGAAATCTGCAAGATTCTTCACGGTGATGCTTCAGATGATAGATTCTGTGGACTTTCAACTTATGGAATAATGTCTGAAACTTCGTTACATCGAATTGGGCAAATTGCTCAATTTCTTTTAACAAACGGGTATTTTGAAACCTGTAAGTCTAACGGGCACTGTATACTTACCGATAAATCCGATGAGTTTATAAAGTCCGGGAGTACTTTAATGATGCGGGTTAAGCGTGATTCGGGGAAGAAATCCGACAAGATGGCTGACATTCCGAATCCGGAGCTGTTTGAGCGTCTGTCAAGACTTCGAAAGGAACTTGCGGATTCGCTTGGGATACCGGCTTATGTGGTGTTCCATAACTCATCGCTGATTGGAATGTGTGCAATTTTACCAACAAATATTGATGAGTTCTTGAGGGTTGAGGGCGTTGGAATCCTCAAAGCCGAACGCTACGGAAGGAAATTTTTGTCCGAAATCGTCGAATACCTTAATACTCGACCAAAAAGCGATTGAGGGGCGAATTTTGTGTAAAATCACGAAAATCACTAAATGTGGAAAAGCCCCTTGACGTGTTAAACAAAATATGGTATAATTGATTTATATCAATCAACAAAGGGATGTTTTTAATGATTACCGTCATCAAAAAAGATAATACAAAAGAGGCTTTCAATGTTCAGAAAGTTGTAAACGCTGTGAATAAATCAGCAACTCGGGTTATGTACAAATTTTCGCCCGAGGAGCTTAATTTTATCTGCAAATTTGTTACGGATAGAGCCTTGGAAGCGCAGCGCGATGAGATTACTATCGCGGAAATGCACAATATTGTTGAGAGCGCGTTGGAGGAAACCAACCGTTCGGTCGCGAAAAGTTACAAGGATTATAGGAATTATAAACAAGATTTTGTTCATATGTTGGACGAAGTTTATGTAAAATCACAATCTATAATGTACATCGGCGACAAAGAGAACTCTAATTCGGATTCGGCGTTGGTTTCTACTAAACGTTCGCTTATTTTGAACGAGTTGAACAGAGAGCTGTACAAGAAGTTTTTTATGACCGCCGAGGAGCTTCAGGCTTGCCGTGACGGATACATTTATGTGCACGATATGAACGCACGCCGCGACACGATGAACTGCTGCCTGTTCGATATGAAAAGCGTTATGGAGGGCGGCTTCGAGATGGGCAACCTGTGGTATAACGAGCCGAAAACACTCGCTGTCGCGTTTGATGTTATCGGTGATGTAACACTTGCTGCCGCATCGCAGCAGTACGGAGGGTTCACTGTGCCCAGCGTGGATCTGCTGCTGGAGCCGTACGCTGAGAAAACGTACAAAAAGCAATTCGGGAGATACAAGAACCTTGGCGTATCGGACGAAATCGCCGACCGTGAGGCGATGAAAGACGTAAAAGTCGATATGGAGCAGGGCTTCCAGGGGTGGGAGTACAAGTTTAACTCGGTTAGCTCTAGCCGCGGTGATTATCCGTTTATCACAATGTCGGCAGGCACGGGGCGCGGAAAATTCGCGAAAATGGCAGCGATTACCATGTTGGAAGTTCGCGCAAAGGGGCAAGGAAAGAAGTCCTGTAAAAAACCGGTGCTTTTCCCAAAAATTGTATTTCTGTATGATGAAAAGCTGCACGGAGAGGGCTGTGAGCTTGAGGACGTGTTCGAGGCGGGCATAGCGTGCTCACAGAAAGCGATGTATCCCGACTGGCTGTCGCTGTCGGGTGAGGGCTATGTTGCTGATATTTACCAGAAATATGGGGAAATCATCAGCCCAATGGGCTGTCGGGCGTTCCTGTCGCCGTGGTTTGAGCGTGGCGGAATCGAACCCGCAGATGCCGATGATAAGCCGGTTTTTGTGGGGCGGTTCAATATTGGCGCGGTTAGTCTGCACTTGCCGATGATTTACGCGAAGTCACAGCAAGAGGGCAAGGACTTTTTCGAGGTGTTGGACTACTATCTGAATCTGATTCGGCGCATTCATCAGCGGACATATGACTATTTGGGCGAGATGCGTGCGTCCACCAATCCGCTTGCGTACTGCGAGGGTGGTTTTTTGGGCGGACATCTGGGATTCCATGACAAAATCAAGCCGCTGCTCAAGGCAGCGACCGCCTCATTTGGAATCACCGCGCTGAACGAATTGGAAGAGATTGCTAACAAACATTCGATAACCGAGGACGGCAGTTTTGCGTTAAAAACGATGGAGTTCATAAACTCTCGGATCCAGGAATTTAAGCGCGAGGACGGGCATCTTTATGCGATTTACGGCACACCCGCGGAAAATCTGTGCGGACTTCAGGTTAAGCAGTTCCGTAAGAAATATGGGTTGATTGAAAACGTTTCCGACCGCGAATATGTTTCCAATTCCTTCCATTGCCACGTTTCCGAGGATATAACACCTATTCAAAAACAAGATATCGAACAGCGTTTCTGGAATCTGTTCAATGGAGGGAAAATCCAGTATGTGCGCTATCCGATTGATTACAATAAGGGCGCGGTGAAGAGTCTGGTGCGCCGCGCGATGCAAAAGGGATTTTATGAGGGCGTGAATTTGTCGCTTGCGTACTGCGATGACTGCGGTTATCAGCAGTTGGAAATGGACGTTTGTCCGAAGTGCGGCAGTTGTAATCTCACGAAAATCGACCGTATGAACGGTTATCTGAGCTACTCTCGCGTCAAGGGCGACACTCGGCTGAACTCTGCAAAGATGGCGGAGATACGCGACAGAAAGAGTATGTGATGAGTGTGCTTGCCGAAAGATTTGCGGAATGGGCGAAAAAAAGTGGATGGAGGTTGTGAGGTCCAATGAAAAGCGCGGACTTCCGAAGGAAATTATCGAACGATATAAAAACTTGCCCAATGATTGGCTTGACTTTGCACAATATTTTGAAGACTGCGTTAACGGTGATAACAATATATGGTTTCTTTGCTCGTATAACTTTGAGGATGACAGCGCGTTCCGTTGGAACGAGTTTGAGCTAATATCACTTGAAGGTGCCGAGGGCGACGAGGATTGGCAGGTTGATATTCGCGAATTTTGGGATAACTATCTTCCAATTGTGATGAGTGTTGGCGGGGATTACCATTATTATGCAATTTGCACCAAAACGGGCGAGGTTTTTGAGGGCTGGGAGCCGGAATTTGAAGAGCCTGAGATTTGCACGGCGAGCTTTACGGATTTTATCACGAGGATTATTTCCGGCGAAATAAAGCTGATTTAACGGAGAAAATATGCGTTATCATAATATAACAACGGACGATATGCTTAATGGCGATGGTCTGCGGACGGTGTTGTGGGTGGCAGGCTGCACGCACAGCTGCGAGGGCTGTCACAACCCGATTACATGGGATATAGACGGTGGAATTCCCTTTGATGATGCGGCTTTACAGGAGTTGTTCGAGAAGTTGAAGCCGGATTATATCAGCGGATTGACGCTCAGTGGAGGCGATCCGCTTCACCCGCGCAATCGCGATGAGGTTACCGGGATTTGTGCAAAATGCCGAAAGATGTTCCCCGATAAAACAATCTGGCTGTACACCGGATTCACATTTGAGGAGATTTTGGATTTGGAAATTATTTCCTTGCTGGACGTAATTGTTGACGGTCCGTTTGTTAAAGCGCAGTTTGACCCGAAGCTTCACTGGAAGGGGAGTGCGAATCAGCGGGTGATTGATGTCAGAGAAACCCTCAATCTGGGAAAGATTGTTCTTTTTGACTAAATTAATACCGTGGATTGGGCAAATAATCGTCAAGTTGCACAATTGAAATAAAAGAAATTATATTGACAAATCCGGTTTTTAGGGTTATAATGATATTATAGAGTAAAGTATGTTCACAGTTTTTTGGAATTAACTTGAAATTGTTACTTTTAACAATATTGGTAGTAAAATTTTGTGCAAAATAGAGATTTCAATGATAGTTTCCAAATAACTTTTTGAAAGGACGGGAATCCTTGTGATCGAAACCACTGCTCGACGTGATTCTGACAAGAGGGTCATTCGGACGAAAAAGGCGATTAAGGCTGCTCTTTTCAAAATTATGGAGGAAAAGGACATTTCGTCAATCACTATCAGTGAGCTATCTCAGCAGGCAAGCGTCAACCGTCGGACTTTCTATATGCATTACCGCAACATTACCGACATTCTCGATGAGATCGAAGGTGAACTTGTTGAGGCGCTCAGTCGGCTTGTGAAGCGTTTTGACGTGTCCGACTTCAAAAAAAGCACATACGATTTGTTCATCGGGTTAAACAATTTGATAACGGTGGATTTTGACTATTATTTCCATCTCGTGCGGGTTGATATGCGTGGAATGCTGTCGTCGCGTCTGAAAAGTGTAATCAAAACGTCCACAGATCAGCTTTTAGAGCGGGTTTCTAACCGTAACACTACGGCTTTAAAGGTGGTTTCGTCTTTTATTGTCGGTGGTTTTTTCAACACATATCTTGAGTGGCATAGCCGTCCGGAGGAAATTCCAATCGAGATTGTTGCGAATTTGGCGAGTTGTCTGGTTGAAACGTGCATTGATAATCTGCACGACCAACATCAATTAATGTGAATTTTAAATCCGTCCGTTTTGGGCGGATTTCTTGTGCAAAAGGGAGATATTTTATGAGTTTTATTGTTAATAATGCACAAATGAAAGCCGCTGAGAAACTATGCAACGAGAAGTTCATTTCCTATTCGCAGATGATGCTTAATGCAGGAACCCAAATTGCAAATCGGATCTGTGAAATTTGCAAACCGTGCCTGACTGCGGTGCTTTGCGGGGCGGGGAACAACGGTGGAGATGGTTTCGTCATTGCGCAGAAGCTATCGGAATGTGGCTTTAAGGTCAGGGTTATCCTAGCTTGTGGAGAACCGAAAACCGAGTGCGCTCGTGAATTTTTCGTCAAATTAGACAAAGAGCGCGTTTTCAGCCTTTCCGAGGAGTCGGAAAAGTGTAAAACTATTGTACAAAATGCACAACTTGTAGTTGACTGCGTGTTCGGAACAGGATTCCACGGGTCGCTCTCGGAGGATATTGCGAAACTGTTCCGTTCCGCTAATTCACGTCCCATGCGAGTTTCTGCAGATGTTCCGAGTGGTGTGGATTCCGATATCGGGACTTTTGATCCAAACTGCTTTTTCCCGACTCACACATATGTGCTTGCGGCGCTTAAGAAATGCTTTCTGGTGCCTGTTTGCCGCGATTTGCACAGTCAGGCGGAGCTGCTTGATATTGGTATAAACGGCAGTTGCTTCAAGGAGTTTTTGGGCATTTTGACGAATGAGAGCTGCCGCTGCGTCTTGCCGGAACGGAAGCCGAGTTCACATAAGAGTTGCTTCGGTCGACTGCTTAATATTGCGGGAAGCCTTTCTTACAGCGGCGCAGCGGTTATGAGTACACAAGCCGCATTAAGGACGGGAGTCGGTCTGTGCACTCTCGCGACACCAATTTCGGTTGTGAAATCCTTAACCGGAAGGCTGATTGAAAACACGTTTTTACCACTTCCCGAAACGATTGACGGGTTTATTGGTGAAAATTCACAAGAATCTCTCTTGTGCATTTTGCCGAGAATTAGTGCGATTTCCATTGGGTGCGGACTCGGAAACAGCGAAAATACTCGAAAAATGACGGAGTACATCATAAAAAATGCAAGTTGTCCGATAATTATTGACGCAGACGGAATAAATTCAATTTCCAATAATATAAATGTTTTGAGGGAACGGACAGGCGAAACAATCCTCACGCCGCACCTGTTTGAGTTTAGTCGAATCTGCAAGAAATCTCCGGCAGAAATTCAAAATGATCGGATTTCCGCAGCCCGTCAATTTGCACAAGAGTACAGAGTAACGGTTGTGCTGAAAGGCGCGAATAC
>CAMWMN010000044.1 GCA_947175385.1 uncultured Clostridia bacterium
TAATTTTTTTTTTCTCCTACCCCCCTCCCCGACAAATACCCGGGGTATGTTTTTTTTGCGGGTCGGGCCCGCCCGCCTGGCCACCCTCTCCGGCCCCCCCGCGCCGCTCTCATTTCGGATTTGCACGTGGTTAATTACTTCTCCTTATTCCAGAGTTTACGGCTGTTAATCAAACTGTACAAAATCCCGACAGTGCAGAACACCGCGCATATGGCAAATATCACAATCTTTACCTCATTCAGAAGTTCCTCGCCGTCCGTTATGCCGTTCAGGAATCCCTCCATAAATCCAACCACATAGAATGGAATTGTACGAAACCACATACCCATATTTCCGAACAAATTTATCCAGCCTAACATAAACAAAGTCAATCCCACAAACATCTGAGAGGTATTCCCGAACAACAGAAGTTCCGCTGCGGCGAATATCGCCGTGCCGATAAGCAGCGAGATGTCTGCCGTCAATAAAGCAAGTCTGAATTTAGACGGCGCATTTGGGAGGGAGTGGAAGAATCTGTATCCCGGGGAGGATCTCAGGTTTGCGTTGAATAGCCAGCACATTACGACAAAAATGCACGAGATCCACATAACCTCTCCGATAAAACGCAGAAAGTCCCAAACCTCAATATTGCCGCTGCACGCGCTTACAATTCGCGCCGCAGCTATACACGCGAATGCTGCTGCCAAGAGAATCTCGATTATAAGTATCACGGACTTCCCCGTAAACAGCCTATACGATTTGAATCCGTTCATCGTGTTTCCTCCGCCTTGTGGGCAGCTTCTGCCTGTTTTAGCAGTTCCACGCTGAGATTTCCGAGAGTCGGACGCTCACACACCGCGCCCAGCTCCTCCAGACGCGCCGCGTTTTTGGAGAGCGCCAGCCCCGAAAACGCGGTCTTGTTCGCGCTATGGGAGAGCATCAGCGGTTTCGCCTTGTCGAAATCCGCCGAATCGCCGCGTATTATGATATACTTCTCTTTCAAATCCTCGACAAATCCGCGCTCGATGATTCGCCCCGTATCCATAAATATCGCGTAGTCGGCGGCATTCTCCATATCGGAGATATTGTGTGAGGAGAACAATATGGACTTTTCGCCGTTGCCCTCGTCCAGATACTCGCGGAAACGGTCGCAGAGACGGTCGCGCATAAGAGGGTCGAGCGAACTGCCCGGCTCGTCCAGTACAAGCAGGTCGGTATCCCGCGCGAACACCGCCGCAAGCGCAAGACGCATTTTGTTTCCATCGGATTGTTTGTATATCGAGCGGGCTTTCTTGGTTGATTCCGTATCAACGTTTAATTCGGCGCAAAGTCGGCTGAATTTTTCGCGATCGAATTTTCGATAGGCTATGGACATTGCCGCAGCAATATCGCGAGGCTTCCACATCGCGGGGAAGAAGTTCTGCGCGGCGCAATAGCCGATACGCTCACGAATTTCGGCGGAATCGATATCCGCGCTTTCTCCGAAATAGTTCACCTCGCCGCCGCTGCTTCCGATCACTCCGCACAGCACATCAATGAGGGTGGTTTTACCCGCACCGTTTGCGCCGATAAGAACGGTCGAAAAGCCCTTGGGCAGCTCGAAATCCAGCTTTCCCAACGTGAATTTCGAGTATTTTTTGGTGAGTCCCTTTACAGTCAGGATATTTTCCATCTTACTTCCCTCGTGATTCAGAATCGGTATGTTTTCGCGCCAAGCTCAAACGCTTGAAATGCCTTTTCCAAAGCGTCTGTTGCGGTCTTTTCGTCCGAGAATTGTGCCACGATTACCTGCCCCGTGGATTCTCCGAAAGCCATAATTGCATATTTCGCGTCCTTTTTGCCGCCGATAATCCGCTGAACTTGTAACAGATTTGCGTCAGCAACATTCCTTTTGTCCTGTGAATAAATAAGCATAAATACCCCTCCTAAACATCATAAAGCACGTTAATCATCCGAATCAGCTCGTCCTGTGAGATTCCTGCCAGTTTCGCGGATTCGATTGCGTTTTGCAAATGCTGTTCCAACAGCCGCAGATGCTGTTCACGAACCATTTCGCGGTCTTGCGGATTGACGATATAACCCTTGCCGTGAACCGGCGAGATAAGTCCCTCGTCCGATAGCTGCTCATACGCTTTCATCGTGGTTATCACGCTGATTTTCAGGTCGCGCGCCAGCCCGCGTATAGACGGCAGATACTCGCCCTCGGTGATTTCGCCGCTCATTATCTGCTCCTTAAATTGCGCAGCAATCTGCTTGTAAATCGGCACATCGCTGTTTTGTATAATCTTCATTCTGTTCCCTCGTTTATATGGTGTTAATACCCTATATATACAGTATAAACCGATTTTGTGGATTTGTCAAGGGGTTTTGTGAAAATAAGCTGAAAACAATATCCGCGTTTGATCGGCGTGGATATTGACAAATTATGTCGAATAATAGATACTCCGCCAACAAATAGGTATCAATCAACGCGCGGCTTTTGGCTGTTTCGCGAAGCGAAATAGCCAAAAACGCTAAATCCTCGGGCAATAGCCCGAGGATTATGGCAAAAGCCTTAGCAAAAATCCGCCCCCTTGCAAGCCGTCACTCGCAAGGGGGCAAACTTTTGTGCAAGTCATGCTTTGTAAACTCTTCTAGGTTGTTTACACTAATATTATACCACACCAATCCAGATTTGTCACCCCACATTTTCTACAATTATCAGTAATCCTCATAAATCAGGAAATGCCCGGAAAAGCTGCGCGCGGTAACCTCGAACTTCACACGTTTTCCGTCTGCGTTCACGGTCCAGTTCCCCGAACGCGTAAATGACCTGATCAGCAGAACCTCTTCGGTTTCGACATCGGTGACTGTGATTTCCAGATAACCATCATCACTTTGAACTTCTATCTCAAACACATCACCCTTGAGCGTTTTCGCTGCCGTTCCGTGGATTTCACGACCGTAAACGTTCCAATAAGGAGGATTTGTTGAGTATTTAACTTCGATGTTTTTCGCGCGGAATCCGCCTGTTATGGTATTGTAAAATATCACGAATGCCGCGACAACAAATACGATCGCCAACACTCCGGGAACAATCAGCCACGCGAGAATCTTCTTCCAGGAGGGTTTTTCGACCTTGTTTGGGTTGATCGCCGGCGGGATATAGCCCTCATATATTCTGTTGTTTTGGTTATTCGGTTCATTCATAGTCAGAACTCCTCTTTGATAAGGTACTTCGGGCGGTTCTTGCCCTCAAGGTACAGCTTGGAGAGATACAGCGACACGATTCCCATACATCCGAGAATCACACCGCCGATAAATGTCATCACGGTAAGAATCAGGAACAGCAGATAAAGCGGATTACCCACAACAGCCTGAACTATTGTTACGATCAGCAGAGCCAATGCCGCCGTGCACATCACGATTCCCATAATCAAGGGAATGGCAAGCGGTGCGGTTGAGAATGCCATAATTCCGTCAAGAGAGTAGAGGAACAGCTTCCGGAACGACCATTTTGTTTCGCCAGCCGCGCGTTGGATATTCTCGTATTCCAGCCATTTGGTCTTGAATCCCACCCAACCGAAAATCCCTTTGGAAAAGCGGTTGTACTCTTTCATATCGAGAATCGCGTCCACAACTTGCCGCGTCATCATACGGTAATCGCGCGCGCCGTCCACAATATCCGCCGTGGAGATTTTGTTCATCAGCCCGTAGAACCGCCGCGCGAACCACGAGCGGATAGGCGGTTCTCCCTTGCGGTCAACGCGCCTTGTCGCCACGGAATCGTACCCCTCTTCAATGTGAGAGTACATCTCGGGCAGCAGCGCGGGCGGGTCTTGTAAATCCGCGTCCATCAGCACAACGACATCTCCGCGCGCTCGTTCAAATCCCGCGTAAATCGCCGCCTCTTTGCCGAAATTGCGCGAAAATGATACCAAATGCACGCGCTTGTCCTTTTCGCGCAGCGACTTCACGACTTCAACGGTTTTATCGCGCGAACCGTCATTCACAAAGATAAATTCAACTTCCACGCCTTTGTCGGCGAAGAACTTGTCCTGTTTTATCGCCTCCGCATAAAACAGCGGAACGCTCTCTTCCTCGTTGTAACACGGAACAATTATACTGAGTTTTTTATTGTTGCTCAATGTTAAGACCTCTGTTAATCATATTTTTTGGTTTGAAAAAGCCTCTCATTTTTCGGGGTCAGGCGCCTTGTCCTTGTTCTCCTCCACGAGGATCGTCATCTCAAACGGTGAGAATACGCGTGAATACGGAGTCAGCGGATTCATCACGGTTACCTTGCCCATAACCGAGCGGAAGAAGTTTACTGTATTGATTTTCATTACATCAAACTGCGTCTGATTCTGCTTTACAAATACGCTTATCCGCTCGGGGGAGGTGAAGAACGGCACGGCGATTTTTCCCTCACGCTGCATCATCAAAATATTCAAATGCTTTTCGCCGTTTACCGACTCCTCTGTGTATTGTCCGATCATAAGCACCTCTGCCGCCATCAAATCGGGCAGCAACTTGCTCCACTTGAGCTTAGTATCGTCTTGGTTGGCTTCGAGTATACGCGCGTCAAGCTCCTTGTTGAAGCTTTTCATATCCTCAAGCCATTCATAGCCTTGTTCCTTTTCGTCAGCCATTTCATTCTCCTTATCTTAAAAGCAAAATCGGCACCGCACAAACGCTGCGCGTTTGTGCTAGCCTCGCCGCGAAAGCTCCGCTACGTTGCACTTCCGCGGCGGCTTGCCGAATTTGCACTAGTCGCCGATAAGTTGTTTTGGGTTATAACGTGCTAAACTCGCGCCCCATCATGTTGCCGTGAATTATAATGCACCAAAATTACTCTCCGAACTGTGGATTGCGGTTATAACCCAACCAACTGTACACTATCAACTAACCGTTATCTCGCCTTGTCCGCGTTTTCCTTGACAATTTTCGCGATTACCTCATCTGTGGGAGATGCGCCCAAGTCGCCGTCCTTGCGCGAACGCAGCGAAACGGTGTTGTCCTCGACTTCTTTGTCGCCCACGATAAAGAAATACGGAATTTTTTCGAGCTGCGCCTGGCGAATCTTGTAGCCGATCTTCTCGTTGCGGTTGTCCACGGTTACGCGGATTCCGTATTTGTCAAGCTCTGCGGCAATGTTCTCGCCGTAATCCTTTGCGCGGTCGGTAACTGGCAGGATTCGCACTTGTTCGGGCGACAGCCACAACGGCAGCGCGCCCGCGTATTTCTCAATAAGATAAGCGAGAGTTCTCTCATAGCAGCCGAGAGAGGTACGGTGAATGATATACGGGCTCTTTTTTGTGCCGTCCACGTCAACATATTCCATACCAAAAAGCGGCGCTAAAAGCATATCTATCTGGATAGTTACAAGCGTATCCTCTTTGCCGAACACGTTTTTATACTGAATATCCAGCTTTGGACCATAGAATGCAGCCTCGTCAATACCTATGGTGTATTCAACGTTCAAATCCTTGAGGATTTTTTCCATTGCGTTCTGTGCGGTTTCCCACTGTTCCGCCGTACCCTCATACTTGTTCTTGGGATTTGCGGGATCCCACTGCGAAAAGCGGAATGTGCAGTCCTCAAGCAAACCAACCGTGCCGAGCATATACTTTGCAAGGTCAAGGCACTCCTTAAACTCATCTTCAAGCTGTTCGGGGCGGAGAATATAATGCCCCTCGGAAATTGTGAACTGACGAACACGGATAAGCCCGTGCATTTCGCCCGAATCCTCGTTGCGGAACAGTGTGGAGGTTTCGGTTAATCTCATCGGCAAATCGCGGTAAGAACGCTGACGGTTCAGGAACACCTGATATTGGAACGGGCAGGTCATCGGGCGCAGCGCGAAGCACTCCTTCGTTTCGTCTGAGGGGTCGCCGAGTACAAACATTCCGTCCAGATAGTGATCCCAGTGTCCCGAAATTTTGTACAGCTCGCGCTTTGCCATAAACGGCGTTTTTGTAAGCTGACAGCCGCGCGTTGCTTCCTCGTCCTCAACCCAACGCTGGAGTATCTGGATCACCTTAGCGCCTTTTGGAAGAAGTATCGGCAAACCTTGCCCGATATAGTCAACGGTGGTGAAATACTCCAAATCGCGCCCAAGCTTGTTGTGGTCGCGCTTTTTCGCCTCCTCAATGGCGGTGAGGTGTGCGTTCAGAGCGTCCTTGTTCGGGAACGCGCAGCCGTAGATTCGGGTGAGCATTTTGTTCTTTTCCGAACCGCGCCAGTACGCGCCTGTCACGGAGGTGAGCTTAAACGCTTTCACCGAGGACGTACTCATCAGGTGCGGACCCGCGCACAAATCGGTGAAGTCGCCCTGCTTGTAGAACGAGATAGGCTCACCCTTGTCGGCGTGCTCCTTGCAAAGCTCGACCTTGTAAGGCTCACCTTGCTCCTCAAGATACTTTATCGCTTCATCGGGAGAAAGCTCAAACTGCTCCAGCTTGATACTCTCCTTGACGATTTTCTTCATCTCCGCCTCGATTTTCGAGAGGGTTTCAACGGTGAACGGCTCTTCGGTGTCGAAATCGTAATAAAATCCGTTCTCGATTGCCGGACCAATCGCCAGTTTGGTATTCGGAAACAACCGCTTTACAGCCTGAGCCAGAACATGAGAGGCGGTGTGATTGAACGCTCTCTGACCCTGTTCGTCCTCAAAGGTGAGGATATTCAGCGTGCAGCCATCGGTAAGCGCGGTGCGCATATCGCAGACCTTGCCGTCAATCTCGGCGGCGCAGGCAGTCTTTGCCAGACCCAGCTCCCGCGCGGCGTCAAACGCGGAAATCCCCGCATCAAATTCCTTAACTTCTCCGTTTTTCAATGTGATTTTCATAATGTGAATTCCTTTCCGACGGACTATACAAACGTCCTGTCGATGTTTTGGCAGAGAATTTCCCTACTCTCTATTATTCTACAACTTTTTCCCGAAAATGTCAAGGGATTTAGAAATTTTTCAGGATTTTTACATAAATTGAGTTGATTTACCGAAATAAAAAAACTTGTCCCATTCAAGAAAAAAATTACCGAAAACACTTGACTTATAAGAAAAAATGTTGTAAAATAAAAGTGAATAAAGATGTGGATTCGCGAATTTGCGCATTATCGGGAATGTCGCAGTTTGCGGGAAACGGATTTGTTTATTGCCGAGTCAAAACGCGAGTTTTGAGAAAGTCATGGTCATAAGCGCCGAAAATCACTTTGATTTTCAGCTGTCACAACCACGAATGCAAAGTCCCGCATTTGGGGAGGGGCGCAGGGCAGGCTTTGGCGATTTCGATTCGGGCGGATTGACAAGGCGGAAAGCGCGGAAATATCGGTTTCTAGCACGATACGGGACGGTAAACCGAGCGGGTACGTTCAGGTTCACTGCCGCGATTGGGTGAAACTGCCGAGTTCCATGGCGTTTGTTATTTGATTTGGACGTTCATTTAAGATGCGCTGTATCGCGAAAGCCACACGGCAATCGTGATACAGCGCCTTTTTCTTTTCAGTCAGCCGACAATGTTGAGTGTGACAGTATCGATAAAGAACAGCCAAAGATTGCCGCAGCGTTAGCATATGCTGAGGTGATCAGCTATAACAAGAAGAAATCTAAGCATAACAGGGCAGAGTGAAGTGGTATTATATTGAGGTACAAGAGATACAAATTGAAACGTATCTAATGAAATGAGGTTGGAAATGGTCGAAGAAGAGAATATAGCAGCAGCTAAAAAAGGTTTTGAAGCAAGTTTTGAAGAGGGAAAGTTGTATGACAGACAGACGCAAGATACAGAACATCTTGAACGTATTATTGAAGCGTTGCATATCCAAACAAATGACACAATACTGGATTTAGGAACGGGAACAGGTTATGTTTCTCTTGAAATTGCAAAAAGATATAAAAATGCAAATGTTATCGGATTAGATATTGTTGAAAAAGCCTTGCAATCCAATCGAAATAAGGCAGAAAAGCAAAACCTAAATAATATCAAATTTGTATCCTATAATGGTATAGACTTTCCATTTGAAGATAATTTTTTCGATTTAATCGTAACAAGATATGCACTGCACCATTTTCCTAAAATAGAACATACTTTTAAGGAATTGGTACGAGTGATAAAAACGGGTGGAAAACTTGTAATTGCAGACCCTACGCCGAATGAAGATGATGCGCCTCGATTTGTAGACGCCTATATGAGAATGAAACCGGACGGACATATAAAGTATTATACAAAAGATGAATTTGAGAACTTTGGGGAAAATGTGGGATTTTTGTTGTCAAACGCACTTCAGACAGAAATAACATTTCCAAGATTGAAAGATACTCCTTACGCATATGATTCTATTATGAGCGAGTATGATAACAATATTATATCCGGATATCGGGTATATGAAACACAAGACGGAAAATATATCTATATCACACAGAAGGTATGGAATCTCACGTTTACAAAAGTATAACAATTCTCATTTGACTAACAAATATCACCATAATCACAACAGAATAGTTACACAGTGTCAAGGCGTATAGAAACCAGTCTATGCGCTCTGTTTTTGGGAAACATGAACAAAAGAAATAAGCCCCCAAGTATTCACATTGGAGGCTTATTTGTTTAAGTAACGAAGTTAATTTGCCTGAGGAGCACCTACAGGGCAGGTTCCTGCGCAAGCGCCGCAGTCAACGCAGGTATCTGCGTCAATAACGTACTTGCCGTCGCCCTCGGAAATCGCCGATGTGGGGCAGCCCTCTGCACAAGCTCCGCAAGAAATGCACTCATCTGAAATCTGATATGCCATTGGTATGTACCTCCTGAAATTATTCAACCACATGGGGTTCTATCTCTATTGTATCATATTTTCAGAAAAAATCAAGTGAAAAAATGTAGAAATTTTATCGGAATTTTTGTGTATTTTAACGTAGTCATAACTAACCGTTGACTTGTAAACTAATCTACTGCCAAAGAATCGCACGAGAAATTCTCTTGTAATCAGCCACAAATTCAAAAACCGCTTGATTTTCCCGATAAAATGATGTATAATATAGACAGGGCTGTAAAAGCTGCGCAAATTCACGGGTGGGTGAAAAAATGAAATTATATGGAAAAGACACACTTAAGCGTCATCTGGACGAAATCGCCGCGAAAGGCAGACTTCCGCACGCGATAATGTTTTCGGGACATTCGGGCAGCGGTCGGAAAACGCTCGCGCGATACACGGCGCAGCTTTTCCTGTGCCCGGAACGCGCCTGTGGGAATTGCGCCGTTTGCCGCAGCATTGAGAACGATGCTCACCCCGATGTAATCTTCGTTAAGCGGCAATGCGGCGGGAAGTATTTGATGGACCCTTTAAGCGATGTGCTGCGCGATGTGGTGATTCTTCCCATCAGCGGCGAGATGAAAATCTACGTGTTTGAGGAGTGCGACACAATGCTTCCGCGGCACTTGAACGCTCTTCTGAAGCTGATTGAGGAGCCTGCGCCGCATTTGCGCTTTATTTTTACCTGTGAAAACACTGCAATAATTCCCGAAACGATCATGTCGCGCGTGACGGAGTTTGAAGTCCCCGATACACCCGTTGACGAGTGCGAACGGTGTTTGCTGGACAGCGGTATGGATTCCGCAAAGGCGAGGTCGTTGGCGGAGATGTTCTCCGGGAATATCGGAAAGTGCGGCGGATTGGATGGCTCTGAGGGTGAGCTTATCGGCGCGGCGCGAACCGTTGCTGCGGCAATCGGCGCGCGGGATTTTGTCACTGCCGGCGGTTCGCTTGCCAAGCATCAGTCCAACCGCGCGGAATTTGGCGCAATAATGGATTATCTTGTTAATCTGTTCCGTGACGCGATGGCTCTGAAATTCGGCTGTGAAGCGGAATATTTCGGGAAGAAAGAATCCCGAAAAATCGCTGATAATTTCACCGAGGCGGAGATTTTGAATATGCTGGACGCAGCTTTCGAGATTCAGCGCAACGAAATTTACAATCTCAATCTCGGACTTACTGGCGCGTACTTTATATCCAAAGTAGTTGATAGTGTATAGTTGACAGTTACGGAGCGCGCTCCGTAACGTTATAACCTAAAGCAAGTTATTGTCGACCAGTGCAAATTCAAAACGCAAGCGGCGCGTTACACCGCGTAGCGGTGTAACGGCTTGTCTGTGCAGTTCAGGAGCGCAATAATTCAAAGCAAGTTACCCGCGACTAGTGCAAATCCGAAACGCGCGTGACGTCATACGCCGCTTTGCGGTGTATCACGTCACGCAGACGAGTGCACACCGCAGGTTTGCACGGTTTCGGATTTGCCATTTAGATAGGAGTATTATGGAAAACGATTATTTTACAGAAAAAATAGCCCCTAAAAAGGGGAATCATAACAGTAGCGGGAATAGCGGTAATGGCGGATATAACGGCGGAAACAATCGCCGACAGGACGGTTTTCGCCGCCGTCCCAAGACCGACTTCCCGGACAATAACGCGGTCAAGGCGGCGGACGTGTTCAATCGCGAAATCAACGGAAACGAGCCAAAGGTGGAAATTATCGGAGTTCGGTTTAAGGACGTGGGGAAGGTGTATTATTTCTCGCCGGGAGGCGTGAAGTTCCGCCACGGCGATAAGGTAATCGTGGAAACCGCGCGCGGTGTGGAGTGCGGCGAGATAGTTCTCGCGAACCGCGATTTCCCCGAAAGCGGACTTGTTTCGCCGCTTAAGACCATAATTCGCAAGGCAGACGAAAAGGATCTGAATCAGCTTAAAGAGAATGCCGTCAAGGAAAAGGAAATTATGCGCACGTTTACGGAGAAAATCCGCGCGCATAAGCTGGATATGAAGCCGATTGATATTGATTACACATTTGACGGCAGCAAGATCCTGTTCTATTTCACATCGGACGGCAGGGTGGATTTCCGCGACCTTGTAAAGGATTTGGCGGGGATTTACCGTACACGTATCGAGCTGCGGCAGATCGGAGTACGCGATGAGGCGAAAATGCTCGGCGGCTTGGGAATCTGCGGGCGACCCTTTTGCTGCGCGAGTTTCCTGGGGGAGTTCCAGCCCGTGTCCATCAAGATGGCAAAGGAGCAGTCGCTGTCGCTGAATCCCACAAAGATCTCGGGCACTTGCGGACGGCTTATGTGCTGTTTGAAATACGAGCAGAACTGTTACGAGGACTTTTTGCGCACCACTCCGAAATACGGAGCGTATGTCGAAACCCCCGAAGGGCGCGGAACAGTGATTGAAACCAATCTGCTCACGGGTGTTCTGAAAGTAAAGCTCGACAAAAAGCCAGATGTTCCGATTACAATAAACAAAGAGGAAGTTAAGGTTATCAAGGACGGAAAGATTCAGGTAAATCGCGATGAAATGAGAGCGCTGAAGAATCTTGAGGATAAGTAGATTAGGGGGTTATGGCTATGAATGATTCGCCGATTTTAAGCAGCTATACGATGTTTGTGTACAAGGACGGCAGCGTGGAGCTTGTCAGATCCTCGGAGGGGAATATGTTTACGCAGGCGCGCAGCGATGCCCCCGCGAGCAGTTATAATGTGTCCGTTTATGAGGATGGTTCGCTTGAAATGGTGGAGCAGTTAAGCGAGTTTTTAATGCCCGAAAACGGCGAACCGAGCACACGCATTGCGCAGATCCTTACAGTTATGGAATATATCCGTCAGCACAATCGGGAATACCGCTCCGCCGCGACCGCGCTCGACTGCGGAATCAAATACGCGGCGGACGAGGTGTACAAGGTTTCGACCTCCGTGATTACGGACGCGCTCTGCCGACAGACCGAGAAAAACATAGATTTCTGGCGGACACAGGTTACCTATTGGCTTAACTCCCGCAGCTTTTCGCCAATCAGCTTTCACCTCAAAAAGTATTGCCTCAAGTCCCCAGAGGACGAGAACGCAATTGATGAGTTCGCCGCGAAAGCGGGCGATATTTAAGGCAGCATAAATATACCGCCCCACAAAACAAATTCGGGGCGGTTGACCAATATTGTGAAAGTTTACAAAACCCGCCTTGGAAAATTGTGTAAAATTACTATTGACATAAATGTATGTTTAATGATATATAACAAGGTTTAATTAACTTATGAACATTCAAAGTTATTGGCTGAGGTACTGATTATGAAAAAAGCAATTTTCAATCGAATAGGTATAGCTCTCCTTAGTGCGGTGATTATATGTTTGTCATGTTCATTACCGTCATATGCCGCAACTAACAACCGAATTTTCTTTGGCGTTGGGATAGATTTTTATAATGGGATTGATAGATGGCAATGGCTTTATGAACTCGATACAGAAATCTCAAATATAGTGAAAGATAAAGGTTATAGCGATTCCCAAAAAGTTCGGAAAATCAATGCTGACGATGCATTAAGAGTTTTGAGGGATGAAGCAGGGATTTTTGCTGTTCATTCACACGGAAGCGCGACGTCTGTGTGTTTTTCAAACAATACAGAAATAACAATATCTCAAATTAATGCGTTAGGAGCTAATGCATTAAGCAATGTTGATATGGTTATATATGGAACTTGTCGAGCTGCAAACGGCGGCATATCTGCCTCTAATATGGTTAATTCTACATTTAAAAAAGGCGCTAAGGTTGTAATTGGTTTTGAAGAACTAACCTATGTTGACCAGATGAATCAATGGCTTCTTGATTTCTTTAAGTCGTATTCAAAAGGCAAAAGTGTAACTAAGTCGGCGAGTGATGGGTTATATTGGGCTAAATTCTGGCACTTTGGTAATGCCGGCGGTACGGATAAAGTTTTGATTCGTCAGTGATTTTAGGCGGTGTTCATATGAAAATAAAAAAAACAATCAAAACGCTTTTAATTGTCTGTGTGGTTGTAATCGTGTTGTTGGGTTTCTTTTCTATAGGAACATATAACATTAATGTCGCACAAATCAATAATGGAAAAGCCCCTTTGTTTATATTTAGCACAAATGTTGTGAACGATGGCGGCACTCGGATATATAAGGGACTAGGGTATCATATTATAGAATGGTCTTCATATATTGAAAACGTTGATCTTAAAGATGAGCACATTAAGAAAGCCCTTGAAAATTCCAATCTCAGCAGATTGGAGCTTGAGGAGCTTTCCAAGACAAATATAGTTTATGTCCGCGGTTGGGATATTGCGTGGGGTTATGATGATATGAGTACGATAAAAAACGGACCGGGTTCCGAACATACCGTAAATCTTCATTTTGAATTTGACAAGTTGAATTAGTATGAGGTGTTATTATGAAAAGAATTATTTTAATTACAGTAGGTTTTTTGGTATTAACGGCAGTTTCAGTTGTGTCAATTATGTTGGTGAACTCCAAGGTTGCCCCCACACCCTTGAATTCGGGTGCTGTCTATGACGCAACAAAATCCGCTTTGGAAAGCGAGTTGGTACATTCCATAGTCCCCAAAGCAGAGAAATCGGAGCTGACCTTTGATTATACACAAACAGGTATTGATTCATCAAACAACAAAATAGATGTATTCGTTGATGAGGATAAAAATGAATATCTTTTCAATGATAAGGGCGAGCAAATTGGATTTTTTGGCTCAAACAGCGGAATTGCAGCACAGTCTGAAAACGTCAAAATCAGCTTGGACGATGCGATTGCCATATCCAATGAGGCTTTGCGTGAAATAAACGTGGCAGACCGTGAGTATACAATGACCAAGGCAAAATATTTTGAAAATATGCAGGAATATTCAATCACATATCATTACTTTGTCGATGGTTACCGCACCTCGGATTTTGTGTTTGTGGATATTTCGCCGGAGGGTGTGCTGACGACTTATGCCGCTCCTAATATGGGTTTGTTTGACGATGTTGACATTCCCGAAATTGACAAATCTGAAATTGAGAAGACTGTTGCTGACTATATAACCCAAACCTATGACTGCAAGGATTATTCCATTGATGATATGATACTGGTTAGGAAGAACGGACTTGAGTTTTCGGTATCGTATTCTGTCACATTAAGTGATAATACGATTGCTGCGGACGTATACAATGTCAGTCTAAGTTGATTAGATTTACGAACAGAATAAAACCGCCGCGCGGATTTCCGTGCGGCGGTGTTGTTTAGGTTCTCAATGCCTCTGCCGGGTGCATTTTGGCGGCTTTGACGGCGGGGTACGCGCCGAAAATCGCGCCGATTGCCGCCGCCGCAAGCGCGGAAATCAACAGCGACGAAACATTCACCGTAAACGGCAAGCCGAGAATCAGACAGCCCGTAAACGCGAGGAGCAGTCCTCCGCCGATTCCCGCGCCGCTGCCGATAAGCGTGAGGGTTACGCTTTCCATAAGGAATTCAATGCAAATGTCAGCACTTTTCGCACCGATTGATTTTTTAATGCCGATTTCGCGTGTGCGCTCATTGACGCTCATCATCATAGTCGTCATTACCGAAATTCCCGAAACCACCAGTGAAATCCCCGCGACAAGCGACAACGCCGTTGTGACGATCGACAGAATATCATCGAGCTGGCGCTTTTGCGACAGCAGGTTGTTGCAGGTGTAACCGTCGGTGCACTCGTTAACTTCATCAAGCATACCCGTTATGGATTTTACAATCGCCGAATCGGAGTCAGAATTGCTGAGCTTCACGGCGATTTTGTCATAGGTCGTCCGCCCGCATAGCTGCTGCATTGTCGTAATTGGGATATACATAAACCCCGGCATTATGTTCGTCAGCATTCCCTGAAGAGAGGAAAGCCCCGAATGCGCTATGCCCACTATCTCGAACTCGTGATATTTTCCGCCGAGGAACATCGACAGAGTTTTTCCGACAATGTTTCCTCTGCCGTATGTTTCGATTGCAAATTGCTCGTCAATCACGCAGACCTTGCTGCGCGCGGCAGTATCGGAATTGTTTATCAGGCGACCGTATTTTGCGGTGAGAGAAATCAGATTATCCGCGGACTTGTCAACCCCCCAGACATAGCTTTCCAAGCGCCGTCCTGAGCTTGAGCTGTACCCTGAACCGGAGTGACAGTTTATCATTTTCGCCTCGGTGATACTCGCCATCAGCGGCATTACCGCGTTTACGCCGTCAATACTCCGAACGGCGGAGATATCGGAATCGTCAAGCGTTACCGAAACGGCATTGTCTGCCGTCTGGATAAGCAGAGTGTCCACACCCATTGTAAGCAGAGTTCTGCTTACCTCGGCAGTGCCCACCGAGCCTACCGTGGAAATCAAAACCACCGCGAACATTCCAACGGCGATTCCCGCCATTGTCAGCAGTGAGCGTGTGCGGCTTCTGAATATGTTGATCAGTGTAGTCATTAATTATCCTCCGCTATTCTTATTCGGGTTTTTTCGCTTATTTCACTGGGGTTTTTGAAGATTATGTCCGTTTCGGTTATGCCTTTTCGCACCTCTGCGCCGTCCGCAAACTCCGCCCCGGTGAATATATCGTGCCGTACAGCCTTGCCGTCTTCATATACGTATACATATTCGCCCATTTCGTCCTGAGCGATGGCGGCATACGGCACCACACATATTCGGCGCGGCTCGGAAAGCAGAATCTCCACATCAGCAGAAAGCCCCGATTTAAGCCGTTCATCTGTCGAATCGGGGGTTATTGTCACGTCAACGACCGTTTCTAATACCGCGCCGTTGTACTGATTGCGCGCCGCCTCGGAGATTTTCGATACCGTACCGGCAAACACGTCATCGGGATAGGCGGCAAGTATGAAATTCACCTTTTGCCCCTCGGAAACCTTCGCAATGTCAAGCTCGCTTACGGCGGCGGTTACGGTAAGGTCTTCGGTTTGCGCGACTGTTGCAATGCTGTATCCGCTTTGTATTGCTCTGCCGCTGCCGCCCGTGGAGATTACCCGCCCCGCGCAGTCGGAGGTTATTCTTTCGGGCAGCAGCGATACCGCCGTGGATAGATTCGCCGCTGCAACAGCCAGTGCCTTGACTTGCCCCAGGCTTTCTATCAGCGCGGCGGAGGACTCCCTGTCAACAGTCGCGATGGTATCCCCGACCGACACAATATCACCCTCCGCAACATCAAATTTCTCTATAACCAACGGCAGAGCCGATGTTATGGAGTGCTGTCCCGAATATGACAGCTCGCCGCTTCCGTTTACCGTTTCGGCGTAGCTTCGCGTTTCCGCGTACAGCGTTTCGACTACGGGTGTGCTGCTTTCCACCGCACGCGGTATCGCCCCCGCTACCATCGCCAGAATCGCGGCAATCCCCAAAATAACGACCGCCTTTTTCATTCGCATCAATCCCTTCTCGTTTTATCACGCTCAGCAATTATATTCTTGCAGTTAAACGGAAAAATATGCGGGATTATTTTGTGAAAATTTCCCGGAATATCATTTGCAAGCATCTCCAGAAACTCATTTTGGGAATGTCCTTTTCGGCAACTATCTCCGAGCGGAACACCTCCGCGCCGTCTAAGGTCACCAGATATTCCCCGAGGAATTGCCCCGCCGATACAGGTGCTTCGCAGCCCTCCACAAACGTGTACTCGTACTTGATGTCTGCGGCTCTGCCTTTTTTTATCATACAGTCAATTCCCTGATTCTTGATTATCGGGTCGACTTCGCGCTCGGCACCGTGGGTTACATTTATGGGCTTGAGCTGCGAATAATCCACTTCGGGCGTGAACCGCTCAAAGGAGCTGAAACCGTAATCCAACAGTTCCTTCGCCGAGGAGAATCGCTCGTCATCGTCATCGCAGCCCAGCGTCACTGCCACCAGACGCATATTCGAGCGTTCCGCGCAGACGGTAAGACAACAGCCCGCGTTGTCGGTCGTTCCTGTTTTTCCGCCGAGGATTCCGTTGTAGGAGCGCACCAGCTTATTGGTATTTACAAGCTGTGTTTTTCCGCCGCGGAGATAGTCCAGCCATGTAAGCATCCAACCACGGTAGACATCGTGCTTCATAAGCTCCGCTGTGCAGACGGCAATGTCCCGTGCGGTGGTGTAATGCCCGCTGTCATCAAAGCCAACGCAGTTGGTGTAGCGCGTGGAGGACATTCCAAGCTCGGCGGCGCGGCGGTTCATCTGCTTTACGAACTGCGCCTCGCTGCCCGATAAATGCTCCGCCAACGCAATGCACGCATCGTTCGCCGAGGAGATAATCACCGCCTCAATCAGCTCTGCGGCAGTCATTTCCTCGCCCGGCTCAAGCCAGATCACCGAACCCTCCGTTTCGCTCGCATAGGACGATGCCTTTACCTTGTCCTCAAGGGAAAGCTCCCCGCGCTTGATTGCTTCAGCCCACAACAACAACGACATAACCTTTGTTACAGATGCCATCGGCAGCTTCATATCCGCGTTCTGGGAGTACAGAACCTGTCCCGTTTCCGCCTCAATAAGGATTTTCGCCTTTCCGGCTGGGACTGTCGATTCCGCCCGAACCGGCGCGGAAATTCCCAAAATAAACGCAATACATACAAAAAACGACAATAATCTTTTCAATATAATCCGCTCCTTTGTATCTTCCTGGATTATAGCTTTTCCAAATTATCGGCGGTTATCCGAAATGGGAAAAATCTCCAATAGAGATGGAAAAGGGGTTGACAGATTTCGAGTAATATGATATAATTTATATAACCAAGCGGATACTTATTATAATATTTGGAGGAGAAAACGATGAGGAAATTGACGAAAATTACGGCGGCGGCAATGACGGCGGCAATGCTTGCCGCGCCCGTAACGGGGGCTTTGCCCGATGTGCTGAGCGTGACGGCGAGCGCAAAAGAGGTTACAAGCGGGGACTGGAAGTATAGGGTAGATTATGACGGAACGATTGAGATAACAGATTACAAGGGCTCTGCCGCTGATGTAAAAATTCCGTCAAAAATAGACGGAAAGACCGTGACAGAGATTGGCTCTTGGGCTTTTCAGAACTGCACCTCGCTCAAAAGCGTGACTATCCCCGACAGTGTGACAGAGCTTTACGGGAATGTTTTTTCCGGCTGCACCGCGCTTACAAGCGTGACTATCCCCGACAGTGTGACGGAGATTCGCGGGTATGCTTTTCGCGGCTGCACCTCGCTCGCAAGCGTGACTATCCCCAGCGGCGTGACGGAGATTGATGGGTCTGCTTTTTCCGGCTGCACCTCGCTCAAAGAAATCAAAGTCGATTCCAAAAACGAGAATTACATCTCGGTTGACGGGATTTTATTCAGCAAGGACAAAACCGTGCTTGTTTGCTATCCCGGCGGAAAAGGCACATCGTATACAATTCCCGACAGCGTGACGAAAATCGGCAAGTATGCTTTTTACGACGGTACTTCGCTTAAAAGCGTGACTATTCCCGACAACGTGACAGAGATTGACGATTATGCTTTTTTAGGCTGCGCCTCGCTTACAAGCGTGACTATCCCCGACAGTGTGACAGAAATCGGAACAGAGGCTTTTGGCAACTGCACCTCGCTCAAAAGCGTGACTATCTCCGACAGTGTGACGAAGATCAGAT
>CAMWMN010000045.1 GCA_947175385.1 uncultured Clostridia bacterium
ATATTCAACGAATTATACGCAATTTTGTGCAAATTTCACAAAATTTCACCAATAAAATTCTATGCGTTTATTTACTTTGTCGGACTTGTAATAATCGCTTAATTGGTGTATAATTATTATATAAAGTAAAAAATTATTCGGGGGTGCTATCTTGAGTAGTTCTTTTAAGTGGATGCCACTGGTGGGGCTTAATCTTTCCTCCGCGAATCTCGCCGCCGCTGAAAAGCTGCGAAAATTCGGGTTCGCGATAAATTGCGGTGAGTTTGGTTCGGAAAAATACACCAAGTCCGCGTTGGGCATTTATGATGTGTTGGCTGAAAAGGATAATCCAAATGTCCTTATCGTTACTCAGACCGATGAACTGTACAGTTGGTACAGAATGTTGGTGACGTGTCTTGGCGCAGATTTCAAAATCGTTACCAACGCGCCAAATTCCGTTATTTTTTTCAGCGAGTTCGGGGCGAGTTTGTATCTTATCTCCTCGGAGGCGCTGTTCTCGGAAAACGCGCTGAAGCATAAAATTCCCAAGCGATTTTTGTGGAATCTTCTCATTATTGATGAGGAGTTGAATCCCGATGTTCCCGATTACGCGAAATATGAGAAGAACATTATTTGGAGCGCCGAGCGTTTGATGATCAACACACAGTTTCCCGCGCGCTCTCCCGAGGATAAGCAAAAGCTGATTTCGCTTGTGAAAAATGTCCTCGACAGCGGCGAACAGGCAACTGCGCTTGAAGGTCTTGAGTTTGACCGCACCGCATCGAAGTTATCCGAAAACAATGTTGTTATGCGGTATTTCGACTCTGATGTGTATTCGGATAATTTCAGCCGTCAGGTGGAGTTTGTGAATTACGGATTTGCTGAGGACGTGATGAACAATCTTCGGCGGCGTATGGATTTGCGCACGGGGCTTCCGACATATAAATTCGGCGGAAACGTGTTTGAGCAATTTGACTGCGAACATTTCGACAATGAACGAAAGTTATATAATAAGCCATTTTTCACACGCTCGGACGTAGAGGATCTGCGGCTGTTCGACCGTAAGCTGGACAGTCTGCTTTTGTTGTGCGAACAAGTTTTGGCTGATCCCTCCGCGAGAATGATGATTTATTGCTGCGAGAAAAACACCGTTGATTACCTGCACAGGGCGCTTGTTTGTATGTACAAGAGCGAGGTGAGCGTCACAAAGGGTGGCGTTTTCCCGCCGAGTGGCAGCATCACCGACAGCCTTATGCCCGAGGATAAGACCGCCGATTCGCGTATCATCATCGGTATGGACAATATCGGAACGGTTGGCGATGACCTCGACAGCATAACTTGTGTTGTGAATTACGAATTGCCGCTGTCGCCGGTGCTGCTTGAGCGCCGTATGACGCGTCATGGACACACAAATGAGTCACGGCGAAAGTTTATTGTATTCCGAGATGTGAACAAAGCTATGGATAGCTGCGTGTTGGATAAGGTGCTGTATCTGCGCCTTGCGGACGGATTCTGCGGAGATTTGCCCGCGCGGAATATTCTGTTGGATATTCCCGAGAAAGGCGCTTGTGTGAACGAGCTAGTCGCAGATCTGAAATACATCAGAAATTATGCAAAGCAGGTGGATAATTGCCTTGACCTCATCAAGAAGGTGAAGTGCGAATACACCGTGCCCGAAAGCGAATCCATAACCAACGCGAAGCAACTTGCGGAATTTGCGGATACAATGCTCGGAAGATTGTATGTGCTGTTCGGAATCAACGAAAACTCCTCCGAGGGCGATATTACTGCTGCGGTGAACCAAGTATCGGGGCTGTGTGTAATTGAGGACGGGCGGCTTGTTAAGGCTTCCGACCGCGCAATTATGGCGGCGAGTTTCTCCGATGACGCGTACTCAAATCTGCCATTCGCGGCAGAGGCTGTGAGGGGTCTTTACGAGGCGAAAAAGCTGATTGACGAGTATCACAAGGGCGAGGATTTTCATTTGAAAATCAAGAAAGAGATTTCCGAGCTTGGCGACTGCATTCAGTATCCCGTGCTGTTCGGAATCTGGAAGTACCGTGCTCGCGAGCAGGATTCCAACCGTTCGTTTAAGGAATATATCAAGATTTATAATGATGGAATTTGATGACAGTTGACGTTTTTTGTGCACTGATAGCTGCCGGGACAATATAACTGTCGGCAGCCGGCAACCGGCAACTATTCTCTAACAACCAAAAGGGAGGCTCAAATTATGAGCGGAAGCTATGAAACAGTTGAAAAACTGTTGGGTGATTTTTTTGAGCATAATACTGCGGGCGACAAGGACAAAATGAAAGATGTCCTCAACGAGATTCAGCAGAAGCTGGATTCGGGTGAGATTGACAGTATTCCGTTTAAGGATTATTTCAACAATATGTACGCCGGCAGAGGCGCTATAAATATGACGGGAATAGCGCGCGATTATCCGCACGAGTCGATAATCCGCGAACTGTTCCAAAACATTTTCGGGTGCGATTACGACACCCCCGACATTAAGGTTATGGTGGAGTTTCTTGATGAAGGTCAGGTGAAGCTCACCTACAACGAAACAGGATTTTCACTGGCTCAGGTGTTCTATTATCTGTCGGTCGGCAGAAATGACGGAGATAAACGCCGCGAGGGTCGGTTCGGTCTTGGTGCGAAGAGCGTTTTCGCAAATGTTGACTGGTTTAAGATGCGCTCAAACGATTATTCGCTGCGTGTGGTAAACGATGAGGGAACGCTCAAGGTTCGCGAGTTGGAGCTTAAGGGGCAGCATTTCCCGCATACCGAGATCGTGTTTGCCTTGCCTGAAAACGAGCAGGCAGCACTCCACGAGAATCTGGTATCTCTTACATCAAAAAAGGGTTCGTACATCAATATGGTGGATCTGTGCTTTGCGTTTATCCGCAAGAAGTGGCTCAAATCCACCGATGAGGAGGAGTGCTTAAATCGCACTATCAATCTTGCCGTAATCAATTTCGGAAAAGCGGAGGTCGTTTACAAGATTCAGCGGTATCAGCGCGATGAGAACGATATTCCCAAGGTACGTTTCTTTGAGAGCGGTAAGAGCGTGGCAGATTTTCTCCATGCGGAGCACGATGGGTTTACGTATCTGATTCCGTACGCGATTTCGGGAGCGAAACGCGAGGCGGCAAAGGTACTGATGAGCAAGTACAACTACTTCTCCACCTTTGAGCTGACGGGATTTGTGCGCTCTAACAATCAGGATTTCGTAAACGAGCAGCTTTCGGCATTTTTCGTATCCGTACCGAATACGTACATCACCAATAACCGTTCGGGAATCAAATATGATTCACTGGAGGAATGTTCTTCCAAAATCCAAAAGGGTATTCTTACGGTCGCGGAGGAGTATAAGCGGCTGTTCGTGTTGGAGCTTTCACCGCTTCCGGACACGCCCGACAGATATACGCTTCGTCCGAATCAGTATGTTTTTGAGTTCTTCTATAACTATGTAAACAACAGCAGCATTGTTAAGGGTCTGCGTGAGAAATTCGGCGACAGCGTTTCGGTGGTGTTCCCGGACGGCGGAGAGTCTGTGACATTCCAAGAGATTCGGGAGAACGGATTCTTTTCCGAAAAGTCAAGCCTTTCCAAGGAGGAGCACGAAGACGGTTCTGCGGCAAAATCGCTGTATGCCGACATTGAACAGATGAATGGCTGGTACGGCAAGGACGATAATCACGTTCTATGCGCGCGATATAGCTGGAATGTTCCCGGGACAGATGAGGGCGGACGCGAATTTTTGTATTCGTTCTATCGTAACGGCAAGCAATACTTTATAGAGTCCAACGGCAATGCTCGTGTCAAAGACTATGAACTTGGAGCCACATTCAAAAGCATAATCAGTTTGAAGCTGAATGAATGTATTGTAAACGGCTCGGTTGCCGATGAGGACGCGTTGGCGGACGTATTCAAACTGGTTGACGAGATGTTCGGCGAGGATTACCGCATCTCGATGAAGTACTTCCAGTTGGTGGTGACTTCCGGCACAACATCTGTACAGTTCGAGATTGCCAAAATCAATATTGGTAACCTTAAGAAGGTTTATGACACCCTCTCGGCGCACGAAATGCGCTTTGAAAATCACCAGATTTTCAATCAGGTGATAAGGCTTATGGTGGATTCGTTCACCAACGGCAAGGACACTGTCGAAGCCCTTAAAGAAATTCGTTCGCAAGGCGGCGATGTAACGCTGGCTCTTGACATCAACAAGCGTTACCGTTTCTCGGTATTCGGCAAGCAGTTTATGATTCCGCCCAATATCACCAATGCCGAGTTGTTGGACATTGTGGGAGATGTGTATTCACTTATCGAAAGCGGAATGTTCAACAACCGCGAGTTCGATTTCCCGTGCGTGCCGGGTCGGTTCAGCTTTGATGCGGCGGATATGATGAGCGTTCTGCCAGAGATTCATTCGCCCGTTGAGGCGGAGGAAACGTTGTCCAAAATATATGTGTGTGATATTGATATGAACGGCATCGCGCTGTTGGATTCCGCCAACAAGCTGATGAAAATCGTTGATATGTCCGCGCCGATTGATGATGAGGACAAGGCAAAGACCGCGAAATACGTGGTTTTGCGCGATAATCTTTCCAAGCCGCAATACGCGGGATATGTGGAGTATATCCTCACTGGCGCTGATAAGGGAGCGCTGCGCGGATTGTATTCGGGTACGGAAGAGCCGAACATTATGCTTATCGACCAACTTCCGTATTATTATAAGCCCGTTCCCGAAATCAGCCGCAAGGAGTTCGATTACATTCGTGGCGAGGTTCGGCGAATTGAACCGTATCGCACCGGATTCCCCAAGCATTACCGCAACTTTTTCTCGCGCGACATCAATGCCAAGCTCTTCGGATACGGCAGCGTATGCCCGTGCTGCGGGTACGAAAGCCGCGTGCTGAACAGCTTTGTGGTTAAGGAGTTCTCCATCGGTCTGATGAACGGCGACAAGGAGCGCAAGTTTAATTTTGCCCTGTATTTGTGCCATAACGATGCGGACGTAGCTTCGGGCTGGCTGATTGACGATATTAGTATCGGCGGAATGTCGCCGTTCCTTTGGTTGGAGGAGATCACGCAGATCGATCGGATTCCGCCCGAGTTCCTGTATTGTCGGTTGAAGTTCCGCAGACAGGTGACATACAACATCTGTGAACCGACATCGGTGGGCGTTGGTGTGGGCGAAACGATTTATGAGGGTTCGACCGAGGTTTTGGATTTCGTGCTGAGTCCGATGATGGCAGCGAAATGGTTTGAGGACAACACCGGCAAACCCGTTCCACAGCAAGAAGTCCCTGCTCAGGCTGCACCGCAGCAGTCGAATCCCGCTCAGGCAGTGTCGCAACAGGCAAATCCCGCTCAGGCTGCTCCACAGCAAGCGAAACCCGTTCAGGCAGCACCTCAACAGGCAAAACCTGTTCAGGCTGCTCCGCAACAGGCACAGCCGCAAGCTCCGCGACCCAAGCCCCACGTAGCACCTATGGGCAGTGAGTCGCCGCAGCCGAATGCGCCGCGCAGACCCGCTCCGCAGACACAAGCTCCCGGAGCTGCTCCGATGACGCCGCGCTATCCTGCACCCGAGGGAGTGAAGCCGCGTAAGCCGCGTCTTGAGCCGATGTATACTCCCGAAAATGAAAATAAGTAAACAAACCTCCCCGAAGCAAACGCTCCGGGGAGGTTTTTTATCGACGATATGTTTTGTGAATGTACTTTTCATTCCATATGGAATCATCACGATAGTCGGAGAGCAAGTCGTCCGCCAATTCAAGCAATACATCATGAAACTCAAGGTTTTCCGTAAATTTACGCGGAATCTTGCCGTAGCCGAGCCGCGCCCCGAGAATGTTTCCGCAGACTGCGCCCGTGGAATCGCTGTCGCCGTTGTGGTTGACTGCGGCTCGGATTGCGCTCTCGAAATCGTTCTCATAACGAATTGCGCAGAAAGCGGCAATCGCGAGGGTTTCCTCCGCGACCCACCCCTCACCAAGCTGATGGATAGCGTCCAAGTCGTCCGCAGAGCTAAATGCCAGTGAGCTGGATTTTTCCATCAATCGATGGAATCGTTCAACGTGTTCGGAATCCCCGAACAGCTTTCGCATACAGACAACCGAATCCGCGACTGCATCCAATACGGATATGTCATCGTTCTTTACGAGCAAGCTGATTATGTGAACCAATGCGGCGGCGGGAATATATCCGAGCGGGTGACCGTGAGTGATCGCCGCGGCTTCCGCGCCCAGGCGGTCAATCCAATCCTGTTTTTGATTCCAATGACCGTTTGCGAAGAATAGCCCAATCGGAGCAACGCGCATAATCCCGCCGCAGCCCTTGCTGTCCGCCACGGGAGTACCCGATTCGAGAGAGGAAAGGCAGGTGTTTCCCGGAGCGCGCTGCGAAAACATTTCGGGAATGTTCATAATCCAACTGTATTGCGCGTAATTTTCCGAAATATCTATGGGAAATTTCCGTGTTTGAGTCAGATACCAACCATTGTATTCGGCGGCAATATAGCTCTCGAAACTGCCCATAATGCCGCGGAGCTTGCCGCGCGTGATTCCGTCCAGCAGAGCCGTTGCCGTGAACATAGTCATCTGCGTATCGTCCGAGATACGTGCTTTTCCACCGTCCAACTCGTACTTGGAGATTCCGTCTGCGCCGTATTTCGCGAAAATCTCAGATTCCGACATAAATTCCACCGCATATCCCAGCGCGTCACCGACCGCTCCGCCAATCAAACAGCCGCGAAATTTGTCTTTTTTATCCATTTTCCCTCCGATTAAACTATGTATCCGCGCCCGACTTTTGTGGTGATGAAGTCGCTCAGCCCCGCCGCGTCCAGTTTTTTCCGCAGCCGCGCAACGTTCACGGAGAGCGTATTTTCGTCTACATAGCTGTCGGTTTCCCAAAGGCGGTTCATCAGCAGCTCACGGCTTACGACTTTTCCTTTATTTTCCATAAGCGTTTCCATAATGCGGTACTCGTTTTTGGTGAGGTCGATTTTGTCACCGTTGAATGTCAAGGTCGCGTCCGCTGTGTTGAGAACCGCGCCCTTATGCTCAATGATTCCGATATTCTGCGCAAAATCGTAGCTCCGCCTCAGAATCGCCTGAAGCTTTGCAATGAGGACGTTCAAATCAAACGGCTTGGCTATGAAATCATCACCGCCCATATTCATCGCGGTGACAATATTCAGATTATCTGCTGCCGATGAAATGAATACAACGGGGCAGCGGCTGATCTTGCGTATTTCCGTGCACCAGTAGAACCCGTTGTAGAACGGCAACGCAATATCAAGCAGCACGATATGCGGCGCGAAGTCCGTAAATTCGGTGATTATGTCGCGGTAGTTCTCCGCGCGTCGCACCTCAAAATCCCATTCCGCAAGATTTTTCGCGATTGCATTCGCGATTCCGTCATCGTCCTCTGCTAAAAAAACCTTGTACATCAGAAGTCCTCCAAACCGTTCAGCATACGGAAAAAGCTTGTCGCGTAGCCGTCTGTCATTCCGCTTATGCAGTCGGTTGCAAGCAGGATTCGGCGATAGCATTGTTCCTCTTCCGGCTTGCCCTCGCAGCTATTTTTGCAGATTGCGAAGTAATTTTCGGAAAGCATTTCGGTGAGGTCGCTTGCGTAGCCGTTTTTCTCGTTGGATAGCACCGCCGGGACGATTTTATCCAAGAGCGAGAACATTATCGTATGCTCCGCCAGCTCGGATTTCACGATGTCGCGGCTTCGGAACGCATATCGGTAGGAAATGTCGCCGAGCAGCTTCCACAAACGGCTTACGGAACTTGCGCTCAACAAATCGTGCGTCATCTCCCCGCGCATGATTGCGTTGTAGTTGCCGCAAAATTCGTCTGCGGCTGCTTTTATGAGCGTATTCTGGATTCCGATGATCCACTGTTGAACCGCCTTTTTTTCGGGGTCGGGCATTCCAAAAGTTTTCGCGTTTTCAAGTGCGGATTTCAGCAAATCTAATGCAGTGTGAATATCATCGGAATCCACCGCCGAAAGCTCCTCAATCAGTGTGGAATAACCGATGTAACCCTTTACAGTCGCGTCCTCAATGTCGGCGGTGAGGTAGGCGATGTCGTCCGCTGCCTCAAGGATAAAGGTCAGCGGATAGCGGCAGTTCACCGCGCCCGTAGAGCGCGAAATCTTCTCATACAGCGATTGTTCGGACGTGAAAAATCCCATTTTTTTGGTCTTTATATCACCGCTGTGTTTATCGATTCCAAGTGAGCTTGTAGGATATTTTATGATTGTGTTCAGCAGCGCAAAAGTGAGGTTCATTCCGTGATCCATATCGGTCAGGCAATGCAGCCGCGAAACTACTCTTAGCACTTGTGCGTTGCCCTCGAAGTTAAGGAAATCCGCCATCATCTGCTCGGAGAGCAACTTGGAAACGGGCTTTCCGCGAAATTCCAACCGCGCGAAATTATTTTTGAACCACTCGCGTATCGCAAATTCCCCGTAATGTCCGAACGGGGGATTGCCAATATCGTGAATCAACCCAGCGCATTCGAGAATATCACAGCAGTTCTCGCGAACTGAGTCATTCACTCCGGGTTTATTTTCCCGAATCAGGCGGCGGAAAATCATATCCCCCAACGAGCGCGCAAAGGAGCTTACCTCCAGTGAGTGCGTAAGCCGCGTGCGGACGAAATCCCCGCGCCGCAGCGGATAGACCTGCGCCTTGTCCTGAAGTCGCCGGAACGACGCGCTGCCGATGATTCGGTGATAATCCTTGTGAAATTCCGTTCGCACATCGGCGGAGTTTTTTGAGCTGTGAGAACGTTCGCGGCGCTCACATAAAAGTTGATTCCAGTCCATTAAAAATCCCCCTTATTTATGTCAGAAATTTGAATAATCAAAAAAATCTCCGTCAATAATAATGGCACAGCGGACAACGTCCGCAATCTCAATTTCACATAGAAAGGGTGTTTGAAGTGTTAGTAAAACGCGGAGAAATTTATTACGCCGATTTAAGTCCGGTGGTGGGCAGCGAACAGGGCGGAATACGTCCTGTGCTGATTGTCCAGAACGATGTGGGGAACAAACATTCGCCAACCGTCATAGCAGCGGCAATCACCAGTAAAAAGGAGAAGTCGCAGCTTCCGACACATATTTCAGTTTCCGCGTCCTCGTGCGGTCTTGCAAAGGATTCCGTGGTGCTGCTGGAGCAGGTTCGTACATTGGATAAACGCCGCCTTAAGGAGCGTATGGGTGAGTTGGACAGCGGCTCGATGCAGCAAGTAAACGATGCTCTGTCGGTGAGCTTCGGATTGTGATTATTGCTTTCGCGCCCAAAGGAACAATGCCCACTGGAACGCGCAGAGAATCGCGACCAATACCACGGCGACGATAGAACCGGGATTCCAGTCGGGCATAAACACACACAAAAGAACCAATGCCGCCGAAAGAATCAGCGCGGAGCTTAAAAACGTTTTTTTGTTTTTCATTTGGATTGTATGCGGCAAGCGGTTACGGTGTTGCGCATAAGCATAGCGATAGTCATCGGACCCACGCCGCCCGGCACGGGAGTGATCCAACCCGCCTTTTCGCTTACCTCGTCAAACTTCACGTCCCCGCAGAGCTTCCCATTTTCAAGACGGTTAATGCCGACATCGATAACCACCGCGCCCTTCTTGACCATATCTGCGGTGACGAAATTCGGACGTCCGACCGCAGCCACTAGGATATCCGCGCGGCTACACACCTCAGCGAGATTTTTCGTCTTGCTGTGGCAGACGGTAACAGTTCCGTTCTCGTGGAGCAGCAGCATCGCCATGGGCTTGCCGACAATGTTCGAGCGTCCGATAACCACGCACTCCTTGCCCGCAACGTCAATTCCGGTACTGTGGATAAGCTCCATACAGCCCGCGGGAGTGCAGGGCAGAAAGCTGTAATTACCAATCATAATTTTGCCAACGTTGCTTTCGTGGAACGCGTCCACGTCTTTAATCGGCGAAATTCGCTCTATCACGCGCTTTTCGTCCAGATGGGCGGGGAGCGGGAGCTGAACCAGAATCCCGTTCACGGCGGAATCGGCATTCAAAGTGTCCACAAGCTCCAGGAGCTGCTCCTCGGAGCATTCCGTTGGGAGCGCGTACTCAAAGCTCTTGATTCCGCAGAATTCGCACGCTTTTTTCTTGTTGTTGACATAAACGCGCGAGGCGGGGTCATCGCCGACAATCACCACTGCCAATCCTACATTTAGATTGTCGCGCTCGATTTCCGCGCGGACCTGTTCCTTAACCGCCGCCGAGATTGCTTTTCCGTCAATAATTTTTGCGTTCATTGTTGTTCCTCCGTTTCATTGTCACTGTTTTCGGGATTTTCGGAATCCCCGTCAATATCTTCGCTATCTTCATGAACCTCTGCCATTCCGGCTTGTGTTGCCGTTTCAGCCTCGGCGGCCCGATTCGGGCTAGCGACCCGAGCCAGGCTGGCAGAGGATTTTTTGACTTTTTTCATCTTTTTGTCTTCTTCGGAGAGAAGGTCGTGCTCTATAAGCTCCCATGCGGCTTTGGTATCCTTGTAGAGCGGCTTTCCGCTGCGCTTGGCGAGGATTTTGAATGTGATAAAAAGCGCGAGTCCCGCGATAAAGCTGATAAACGCGACAAGCTGCGAGACGCGGATACTTCCCGCGTAAAGGCTGTCCGTGCGCAGACCCTCGATGAACATTCTCCCAAAGCCGTACCACGTTATATATAAAAGCGCAATTTCTCCGTCATAGGTGCGGAGCTTTTTGCTGTAAATGTGCAAGAAAATGAATCCCAGCAGACACCATGTACTCTCATAAAGAAAGCACGGGTGAACCAACGAATTTACCGGGGTTTCCTGTACGATGGTCGTTCCCGTCATGCCGAAAATCCAGTCTGAGTCGCAGACCGCGCCGTATGCCTCCTGATTGATGAAGTTTCCCCAGCGACCGAGCGTTTGCCCAATCAGGAATCCCAGAGATGCCAAGTCCGCCATTGCGAAGAAGTTCACTTTGCGCAGTCTGCACATCACAAGTCCGACAATAAACGCGCCGATGATTCCGCCGTAAATCGCGATTCCGCCATCGCGGATCGTCGTGAATGTTGTGATAAAATCGTATTTTACTGGGGAATCGGGGTCGAGCGTCTTGAACACGCAGTAATAAATCCGTGCGAACAGGAACCCGCCGATAAGGCACACGAACACCACATCAAACACGCGATCCTTAACCAGACCGAAGTCCTTTGTGGCACGGTGCATTGCGTAGAAATACGCAAGCACAACGCCCACCGCGATGATGATTCCATACCAATAAATAGGGACTCCGAACACGTTGAACCCGCGATAGTATTCAATCTGCGTACCGCCGAACAGGTTCGGAAATTCCACTGTCATTTTTGTAAAGGCTTCTTGTGAAGCTAAAACCAAGTTTGTCATTAATTCTCCTTATCTAAATAGCAAATCCGAAACCGCACAGACGAGCTGATGCTCGTCTGTTCTTGCTAAGCGGCGCGCATTTCGGATTTGCACTTCACCCCAATAGATTACTTTAATCCACATCGCCTACTATAGATATACACGCGTTGTTCTCGTCCAAATCCTTAAGAAACTCCAACATTCTGCCATACTCCGCCGAGGCAGCCGTATCAATAACCGCGAACGGTGAAGTACCGTCCAGAGCCGAATCGGACAGTGTGGACGCTATTGAATCCGCGGAACTGTAATCGCGAACCAATGAGCCGTAATTCGCGCGTTTTACGCAGTTGAACTCCTGCTTGGAGGGGGGATTTTCTTTGAACGCGCGGATTTGTTTCTGCATTTCTTCCAGCACCGCGTCCGGATTGTCGCTTTCGCCGCGCGCGAACGGGAAATTATGATTTCTTCCGCTGAAAACACTCGCGGAAAATTCCGTGTTGAGCAGCCCTCTGATTCGCATATCCGTGAGGAAATCAGACATCTCCCCGAACATAATATCCATAAGAATATTATAATAAATAAACTCGTCCGTCTGCGCCTGTCCCGAAGCCGCCGCGCGTTTGAATCCAAGCTCGAAAATCGGTTTTGCAACGGGCATTTTCAGCGTTATGCGCGGATTGTTTACCGCAATCGGCTCAGTGAAATTGGCTGTCTTTATATTCAGCGGAGCGCGGTCTTTAAGGCGTTCATCGCAGATTCGCACAACCTCGTCCGGGTCGAAGTTCCCTGCCACGCACAAGTACATATTCGCGGGGTTATAGAACGCGTTATAACAGTCATACAGCGTGTCGGCGGTGATTTGCGCAATGCTCTCTACCGTGCCCGCGATGTCCAGACGAACGGGGTTTACATGATACATTCCCTCAAGGAGATTCGTGAACACGCGCCACGAGGGATTGTCACGATACATTGTGATTTCCTGACCGATGATTCCGCGTTCCTTTTCCACGTTTTTGGGCGTGAAATACGGATCCTGAACGAAATTCAGCAGAATTTCCAGATTCTTGGAAAAATTATCCGAGCAGGCGAAGTAATACTGCGTGTAATCGAAGCTCGTACCGGCGTTGCAGGAAGCTCCCGTTTCGGCGAACAGCGCAAACGCGTCCTTTTCCTCGCTTTCAAACAGCTTGTGTTCGAGGTAATGCGCCGTGCCGTCGGGAATTTTTACCATCTCGCCGCCGTCTACCGAAAATTCGTTATCCTGAGAGCCGAATTTCGCCGTGAATTGCGCCACGGCTGTGGAAACGCCCTCCATCGGCAGCATATACACGGTTACGCCGCTTTTGTGAACATATTTCAGACAGGTTTCTTTGATCACATCGCTATAAATTTTTTCCATCATTTATCGCCTCCCGATAAGGAATATACGGTGTCGAGCTTGTAAAGCCGCGCCGCCGCCTGAATCCGCCCGCTTGTAACGCGGCTAAGCTCCTCGGAGTATTGCTCGGGTGTGAGGATCCGGTCATTGTGGAGCTGTGTCGCATACCACGAAGCAAGCGATTCGGGAGTGTCGTAAACCGAGCGGAGCGAATTTTGAATAAACCGATTCACGGTTTCAAGCTCCTCATTGATAACGCCGCGCTCGGCGATGTCGGAAATCTCTTTCAGAATCGCCTTTTCGGTTTTCTTGAGATTCTGCGGCTCTACGCCCGCGTAAGCAGTCATATATTTTCTTTCAAATGTTGATACAGACGAGCAGTAATAACACAACGACTTTTTCTCGCGGATATTCGTAAAGAACCGCGAGGTGGGAAGTCCGCCGAGAATCAGCGTCAGCATTTTATTCGCGAATCTGTCTGTGAGGTCGGGAGCCTTGAAATACATTCGCAGAATTGCCTGCTTCATCATCGGAAGCGTGTCCGAAACGTACTCGGGCTTCTCTTTAAGCGGCGAGCGGACTGTTTTGGGAATTTCGATTATTGTGCGGCGGTTGATCTCGAAAAACGTTTGAAACATCTCCTCCTCGGCGGCGGAAAAATCACTGCAGCCCGCGCAGACGATCTCCACGTGCGCGGTGTCAAGCAGCTTTCTATACGCGGTGAAAGCTGTTTCGGAGTTCGCGTTTTCCGCCTGCTCGCGCGTGCCGTTCGCGGAAAGCTCTTGCGGTTCGCCGCGAAAAGCTGTTTTCGCCGCGTTTTCTCTCGCGTAGTCAGACTTATCGTTGATTACGCTTGTGATGGTGTCGATAAGCTCTCCGCGCATAAGCTCCGTTGCCGCGCCGTCAAATGCGCTGCCCGAGGCATTGGGGCGCAGAATACACTCGCTCAGCATTTTACACATTTCCGATTCGATGTTTTCACCGTTCAGCGCGAAGCGATTGTCCAGAAAATCCGCCCGGAGATAGGTGTGCCGCGCCCCTGTCGGACTGAAATTCGTGCCAGAGGACAGCGAGGCTCTGTACAGCCCCATTAACTGTTGGGACATTGCCGAATAAGTCGAATATTTCCAACAGCTATCCGACAGAAGATATGCCGCCAGCGCGTAATCCGCGCGGGTGAGATTGGAATCATCATCGAAATCGGTATAAAAGTGGACTGTTATCTGATTGGTTTTGAAGTGCTTGTCCGTGATTTTGGTGAGGTAAACCGCGTTTCCGATTTGTTGCCTGTTAAATTCTGACATATTTTTTGTATCTCCCTACTTACGCTTTTTGGAATTTGGATTCAACAAGTCAAGAACTGTCTTGCCGACCTTGCGTTCTAATCCCGCCTTGGTGGTGGGAATCCCCGTCTTGCGCGCGATTTTTTGCTTCGCCGCTGTGATTCCCAAAGCGCGTTTCCAACTGAATGACACTCCGGGAATTTTTATTCCACCCTTTTTAGCCATAATATCCCCTTATCTAAATGGCAAATTCAAAACCGCGCAGATGAAATTCGCTTTACGAATTTCATCTGCGCTTGCATTAAATCTCGCAAGCGAGCTTTTGCGACCCGTTACACCGCTCGCATTTTGAATTTGCACGAATCTCCGTTAGGCGGTTTGTGGATATAACGCTCCTGAATTTCACCACAAACAGTGAATTGGAATTATAATCCAAAAACTGTCAACGCTCAACTGTACATTTTCAGCTATTGTAAAGCCATACATTAATATTATAACACAAATAAATAGATTTTTCCATACCTTTTTCAATTTTTCTGCAAAAAAGAAGAGTCCCGCGCGGGACTCCAAATCAAATTATGATAATGTGTAGAACAAAAGAAAGGAGACAACTAAACAAACAAACGATTTGGAGGTAATCCGCGTCCTTTGTTTGAGTATATTATACAACATTTTTTCTCTCTTGTCAAGAATTTTTAATCACATTTTACAAATTCAACGAAATACACAAAATTAGGCTTAAATAATTGAACAAAATCACGGTTATTTGTGCAAGATTGAATATTTCTCCAAAAATACTTGACAAGTCAAAATAGATATGGTATAATTAAACAAAACAAAACTACGAAAAGGAGCCTATTGTCACATTTATAAAGCAATAGGCTCCTTTTGCGTATTGGGAGGAATTGGAATATGCAAGCGCAAATGCAAATGCAGACAACTAAAAAGGACGATAAAATCTGCGATCATATAATGTTTGGTCTTATCGGCGGTGTCGGTATGGCGGGGTGGGGCTTTGTTATGCTCTTCCTTAACGGTGGAAAAGAGGAATGTATATTCCTTATATCGGCTGCGCTGGCTTTAATAACATGGCTTCTCAGAAAGCCGCTTGGCGGTCTTACAAAGTACATATTCGCGTGTATTCCGCCCATTATCGGTCCGCTTACCTTGGTGGTATGCGCCAATACCGAAAGTCCCGGATATGTGTGCATAACTCACTATTATATCGTTGCAACGCTTTTGCTTATTCCCTATTATAATCAAAATGTGCTTAGAGTAAGCGCGGCTGTTACGCTTGTGACAAACATAGTGACTATGGCAATTGCTCCCGCCGGATTTTTGAAAATGCACAGCTTAATTGGCTGGATTTTCACGGGCATTGTTTATGTGGTTTGCTTCCTGGGCTGTACATTCATCACCTATCGCACCAACAAGCTGTTCGCCAAGGTGGAGAGCCGTGAGCTTGAAATGAGCAACGTACTTGGGTCGGTTCAGAAAATTTCCGAGCGTTTGAATAAGGTCGGAAGTTCGCTTTCGGCAACCTCCGACAGCGAAAGTGCGTCCGCCGAAGAGCTTGCGGCTACCAGCCAGCTATTGGTAAAGAACAGCTCCGTGCTTGCCACTCAGACCGACAAGAGTATGACAAACCTCAGCGAACTCAGCAAGTGGGAGGGCGAGGTTACCGGAAACGTGGAGAAGGTCGAAGCCACCTCCAAAGAGCTGCTTGACAAGTCCGTGGAGAACGAGAAGCTGGTTAACGACCTGAATGCCATCAACGGTGAGGTTTCCGCGGCTATGAGTGCCACCACCGCGGACGCTGAAAAGCTCTCCGAGGCGATCCGCGAGATTGGCGGTACATTGAAACTCATCAGCGATATTTCCTCGTCTACCAACCTGTTGGCACTTAACGCGTCTATTGAAGCGGCAAGAGCGGGAGAAGCGGGACGCGGATTTTCGGTAGTCGCTCAAGAGGTCGGCAATCTGGCGAACAGAACGCAGGAATCGCTGAAGGTTGTAGAGGGGGTCGTAGCGCGGATTCAGGGAAATGTCAAGACGATCACCAGTCAAATTCAGGAAAGCTCGGAAAAGCTCAGCACGCAGAACGAGTACTTCGCGAATATGATTCAGAGTATGCGGGATATGACCGCGCTGCTGAACGAATCCGTAAGCGCAATCGGCATTATGGGCGATACATATTCAAAGCAGTCGGAGGTTATCGCACGGACAATTACCATCAACCAGGAAATTGCCGAGAACTTCCGAAACGCAAATGATCAGTTTAATTCAATCAACTCAATGGCAGAGAACAATGCTAACGATACCGCACAAGTTGCGGCACAGGTTGGTGAAATCAACGAAATGGTTGAGGAAATGACGCAGCTGCTGAATGTCGGATAAGCATAAAATTGCGGAGTGGAGAATCGTTCCGCAATTTTTTCAAAAAAATCCAAAAACCTCTTGACAAACCCTTTTGAGTGTGATATAATGATAGAGCCGCATGTGTAAGGTTAAAAACATTATGTTGCCTTACGACAGCGAGACTGAACAAAAGAGGTAAAATTATGTACGCAGTAATTGAAACAGGCGGAAAGCAGTATCAGGTCAAAGAGGGCGATGTTATCTTTGTTGAGAAGCTCGATGCCGAGGGCGAAATCACCTTCGATAAGGTAATTATGGTGGGCAAGGACGGCGGTAATGTTACCGTTGGCGCTCCGTATGTGAACGGCGCGACAGTAAAGGCTACTCTGCTGAAGAACGGCAAGGCTAAGAAAATCACCGTTTTCACTTACAAGCCCAAGAAGCACGTTAAGAGAAAGCTCGGTCACAGACAGCCGTACAGCCAGGTTCGTATTGAGGCTATCAACGCGTAATGCTTAAATGTGTTTTCCGTTTGGGAGAGTTTGAAAACGTCAAGTCGTTTTCGGGTTTTGAGATAAGCGGTCACGCGGGTTACGGCGAAGAGGGGAACGACATTGTCTGCGCGGCGGTGAGTTCCTGTACAATGCTTGTTTGCAACGCAATAACTGAGAATTTCGGTGCGAACGCCGATGTTGAGGTTGAAGAAAACCGCATAACGCTACGGCTTATTAAAGGTGACAGCGCAGCACAAAAGCTACTTTCGGCTTTTTATGAACATCTCGAAATGATTTCAACGGATTACAAAAAAGTTAAGCTGATGATTATTTAGGAGGTAAAACCAATGATTAAGATTAGTTTGCAATATTTCGCTCATAAAAAGGGAATGGGTTCGACCAAGAACGGTCGTGATTCCAAGTCCAAAAGACTTGGAACAAAGCGCGCAGACGGTCAGTTCGTGCTTGCGGGCAACATTCTCGTAAGACAGCGCGGAACTCACATTCACCCCGGAAACAACGTAGGTCGCGGTTCCGATGACACACTTTTCGCGCTTGTTGACGGCAAGGTTAAGTTTGAGCGCGTTGGTCGTGACAGAAAGCAAGTCAGCGTTTACGCTGCCGACTGATTCGCGGATTTTACAGCTTTAAGCCGGATAGCCAATCCGGCTTATTTGTGTATTTTTTAAGTAATACAGGGAATTATAGTCACGAAAGGCGGCGATCCCCATTTTTGTCGATAAGGTAGAAATTTCCATAAAAGCGGGCAACGGCGGTAACGGCGCGGTTTCGTTCCACCGTGAGAAGTACGTCAACGCGGGCGGACCGGACGGCGGCGACGGTGGAAAAGGCTCGGACATCGTGTTTGTTGCGGACGACAGTCTTTCCACATTGATTGACTTTCGCTACAAGCGCAAGTACATCGCTCCCGATGGGGAGCCGGGTGGCGCAAAGCGATGCTCGGGCAAGTCTATGGAGCCGACCGTGATTCGCGTTCCGCGTGGCACTATCATCAAGGACACGCACACGGGGCGTATTCTTGCAGACATCTCCGATGATGAGCCTGTAATAGTTGCGCGCGGCGGTAAGGGCGGCAAGGGGAACGTGCATTTTGCGACCCCCACACGTCAGATTCCGCGATTTGCGAAGCCCGGATTCCCGGGGGAGAAGTTTGATGTTACACTTGAGCTGAAACTCCTCGCGGATGTTGGTCTGGTCGGATTCCCGAATGTCGGGAAATCTACGCTGATAAGCGTTGTAAGCGCGGCAAAGCCGAAAATCGCGAACTACCACTTCACAACTCTCACACCCGTATTGGGAG
>CAMWMN010000046.1 GCA_947175385.1 uncultured Clostridia bacterium
CTAATATATCGGGTGCCGTCTGCAGTGGGTTCCTGGGGTCCTTCACTACCTTCATACGTATACTTCCATTTGGGTTCACTCATAAAAATCTGACCATCGTATGTCAAACCTGGGTGTTCTTCCGCCACTTTTTCCCAAAATGTTTCAATAATCGTTTCGTCCCGAACGGCTGTTTTATCCTCAAATTCCGCTTTATTAAACGCAAAAACCGTTACCTCCGGCGGAACATAGATGGTCACTTTCTCCGAACCCTCGCCTGATTCCGCCAACAGACTTAAGGATTGTCTGTCAACTGCGGATTTACTTATTTGGGACGAAACGGGCGAATCCTGCGTGCTGTGCTCTGTGTCAATCTTGATTTCAATGTCAGTACCTATGCCCTTGGCTTCATCAACGTAATAGCCCATGTATTTAAGGTTTTTGCACTTATAGAACGCGCCCGGCGCAACATCGCCCACATACGGCGAGAGGATAACGCCCTCAAGCCACGAGCAATTGCGAAAAGCACCCTCTGCAATCGTATGCTTCGGAGCTGTGGAGCTGTATCCATAAGCGTTTTTATAAATGTGACTATCCGGAAAGTCAACCTGCATAAGCGACAGACAGTTGAAAAACGCGTACTTTTCAATGCTTGTCAGCTGCTTACATGACCACATATCCGCAACGTAAAGAGATGTGCAGTTTGCGAAGGCATACTCGCCGATAGTTTTAACATTTGCGGGAAAACCAATAGCCGTAAGCTTTTCACAGCCGTAAAACGCGCGCTTACCAATCGTTTCTAATTTTGCACTGCCCTTACTTCCGAAAGTTACGCTGTGAAGCCATATTATTGTATCGGTACCGTTGGTTTCCTCGTTCGGCTTTTCATCGGTTATTCCGAGATTTATGCAGCCCTCAAACGCGCTCTCGCCAATCTCCCTCAAATCGGGATCAAATGTAATATCCATAAGACCTGTGCAGCCCTGAAATGCGCTCTTGCCAATTTCCGCCACAGGCGATTTGACTTCAATGCGCTTATTTCCTTCAGAATGTTCGCTGTATAAAACTAATTTTGATATGGAGGTACAGCCCTTAAACGCACTCTCGCCAATTTTCTCTACCAATGTTTCCCTGAAATCCAACTCCGCTATGGAAGTACAGCCCTCAAACGCGCTTTTGCCAATCGTTATCAACTTGTCGTCTATCACTTCGGGCGAATGTTCAAAAACAATATCAACAAGCGATGTGCAGCCTTTAAACGCATTGTCGCCAATCTTGGTTATTGTGTTTTGAAAAACAACACTCTCAACACTTGTAAGACCTTCAAACGCTCCGGCGGGGATTTCTCCCCCATTTTCATCGTAAAAATTATCGAACGAAATCGCCTTGATTCCATTAGACTTTATTCTTGTGTCTGCTTTCCAATTCGCGAATCCATCGGGTGTATTGATGTACAGGCACTTGCTGTCGACACCATAAGCATAGGTACCGGCTTCATCTTTGATCTGTTGTTCCTGCTCCGGCTCGGCATATGCCGCCAAAGTCGCGCCCACAGCCATAACGGCAACAGACGATGCTGTTAAAACAGCCATTATGTTCTTTTTCATAACAATCACCTCTAAATTTGTTCACAAAGGTTATGTGGTTATGTATGTCTAATACTATTATAATCCGACTGCACGGATTTGTCAATAGTTTTTAACAATGAAAACAAAAGTTTGTGAAAACTGCACAAACTTTCATCATTGCCTTTATTGAACTTCCCGAAATACGGGATTTTCTTTATTAATTATAACATACTTTCGCCGTTTTGTCAAGAGAGATTTGACGAAGAGATTTACCAATCCGCGGCAATTTTAACCCGACTTCCGTTTCTTGATGACCTTCTGCCGTGAAAATTCCTCGCGTTCTTTTTCATCGAGAGCGTTCGTAATAAACCGAATCTGCTCGTTAAACTTGGGAATCATAATGTTTTTCAGAGCATTCGCGCGCTTTTGTGTCTTTTTGATTGCGATTGCAAGACGGTAAATGCTGTTCTCCACCTCGGCAAGCCGCACGGTGATTTCCTTTACCTTGTTAAAGCACAAATACGCATTGTCAAACGCGGAATTTGTTGACCGCATAGGGTAAATCGGGGAATCCGAGGGCTGAATATCCGCAGAGATTTTCGGCAGCTCCACGCCCATAACGCTCCGTACCGATAAGTGCAGAGAATCCTCCACCGGAAACGACTCCGCCACATCGCTTACCACGCCCATCGTGATATTTGCACGCGCCAGAGCCTTGTACGCCTCGGAGTATGTGCTGTCGAAGCTAGAACGCAAAGCCTTTGCCTCGTCCGTCAGCGCGACCATCTCTCTCACAAGGATATTACGCTTTCTGTCCATCAGCTCATAACCGAGCTGCGCCTGTTTAAGCTGGCGCTTAACCCTTATCAGATTGCCCTTTGTAGGAAAAATTTGCATATTGTTAAATCTCCCTTTTAGGTAAACCTTGCCGCGCGTTCGGGGTCGTATTTTTCATCGAGGAGCTTCTCATCAATTCTATCCAGCTCGGACTTAGGCAACAGGCAGAGGAGATCCCAACCCAAATCAAGTGTTTCGTCAATCGAGCGATTCTCATCAAAGCCCTGATTAAGGAAATTCTCTTCAAAAACGCGCCCAAACCGCATATACGCGCGGTCGGATTCGGAAAGCTCCTCCTCGCCGATAACCGAAGCCAAAGAACGCGCGTCCTGAACTCTCGCATATGCCGCAAAAAGCTGATTGGAAACCGCCGCGTGGTCTGCTCTCGTGTAACCATCACCAATTCCGTCTTTCATCAGTCGCGACAGCGACAGCAGCACCGACAGTCCGGGGTAAATTCCCTTCTGATCAAGCTCGCGGTCGAACACGATTTGTCCCTCGGTAATATATGCCGTAAGGTCGGGAATAGGGTGCGTAATATCATCGTTCGGCATCGTCAGAATCGGAATCTGCGTAACCGAGCCGCTGCTGCCCTCGATTACTCCCGCGCGTTCGTACAGTGACGCAAGATTGGAGTACAGATACCCCGGGTATCCCTTTCGTCCGGGGATTTCGCCCTTTGAGGACGAAAACTCGCGCAGTGCTTCGGCATAACTCGTCATATCCGTCATTATTACCAGAATATGCATATTCTTCTCAAACGCGAGATACTCCGCCGCAGTCAGCGCGCACAGCGGCGTCAGCAGACGCTCTATAATCGGGTCGCTCGAAAGATTAAGGAACATACAAACACGCTCAGACGCTCCCGTTTCCTCGAAGCTGCGGCGAAAATAATCCGCAACGTCGTTCTGCACGCCCATAGCCGCGAATACAATTGCGAAATCCTGATTCTCAGCGTCCTCGCCCGTCAGCCGCGCCTGTTTAACGATTTGAACAGCCAGCTTGTTGTGCGACAATCCCGAGCCGGAGAAAATCGGCAGCTTCTGTCCGCGAATCAGCGTCATCAGCGCGTCTATGGAGCTGATTCCCGTGTGGATATAGTTTCGCGGATATTGCCGCGCCACGGGATTCAGCGCCTGACCATTGACATCTCCCCACTTTTCGGGGAACACCGCACCCAATCCGTCAATCGGCTTACCCGCTCCATTGAACACGCGCCCAAGCATTTCTGTTGCCAACGGAATTTCCAATGGCTTACCCGAAAAGACAGTCTTGGTGTTCTCCAGAGAGATTCCGTTCGTGCCCTCAAAGACCTGCAAAATCGCCTTGTCACCCGCAAGTTCCACCACGCGCCCAATGCGCTCGGTGCCGTCATTCAGGCGAATCCGCGCGATTTCATCATATGCTACGCCCGAAACGCCCTCTAAAGCCACCAGAGGGCCGTTTATTTCCTTAAGTCCTACGTATTGTAAACTCATTTCAGCCCTCCATCAAACGGTCAATCCGCTGATTTTCTCATCAATCTCCGCGAAATACTCATCAAATCTGCCCAACTCGTCATTCGGGACATCGTACTTGATTTTAACCGCCTTGTCAAACAGCCCGGTTGCCATAATATCCGACAGCGGAACACCGTTCTTCAATATGTCAAGCGACTTGTGATACAGCTCGATGATTACTTTCATCATCAGCCGCTGCTTCTCCAACGGAACGTACGTATCGTCCTTGTGATATGCGTTCTGCTGCAAAAATCCCACGCGAACGACCCTTGCCGTTTCAATCGTGAGCTTCTGGTCATCGGGCAGAACGTCCGCGCCGATGAGCTTGACGATCTCCATCAGCTTGGTTTCCTCTTGCAGAATATTGGTAATCTCCTGGCGCAGACTCATAAAATCGGGGCTTACCTTATTATAGAAATCCGCCAGATCATCCACATATTCGGAATAACTGGAGTTCCAGTCAATCGCGGGATAATGCCGTGCGTATGCCAGCGACTTATCCAACGCCCAGAAACAACGCACGAAACGCTTGGTGTTCTGAGTTACCGGCTCGGAAAAGTCCGAGCCTTGGGGAGATACCGCGCCGATAATGGTAACGCTGCCCTCCGTACCGTTGAGGTTCTCCACGTAACCCGCACGCTCGTAGAACTCCGACAGTCGGCTCGGCAGATACGCGGGGAAACCCTCCTCGGCGGGCATTTCCTCCAGCCGTCCAGAAATCTCACGCAGAGCCTCAGCCCAACGCGATGTGGAATCCGCCATTATCGCAATGTGATAGCCCATATCGCGGTAATACTCCGCCAGTGTGATTCCCGTGTAGATAGACGCCTCACGCGCCGCAACGGGCATATTGGACGTATTCGCGATAAGCACTGTGCGGTCGGTCAGCGGGCGGTTGGACTTCGGGTCGATAAGCTCGCTGAACTCCTCAAGAACCTGCGTCATCTCGTTTCCGCGCTCACCGCAGCCGATATACACGATAATATCCGCGTCGCACCACTTCGCAAGCTGATGCTGCGTCATGGTCTTTCCCGTGCCGAATCCGCCCGGAATAGCCGCCGCGCCGCCCTTTGCAATCGGAATCACTGTATCGATTACACGCTGTCCTGTAATCAGCGGGCGATTAATGGGCAGACGCTTGGAAATCGGTCTGCCGCGTTTGATAGGCCACTTCTGAATCATTGTCAGCGGCATTTCCGTGCCGTCCACGAGTCTTAGCTTGATTATCGTATCAAGCACCTTGTATTCCCCGTTTTCTGCGGCGAATATAACCTCTCCGCTCACATTCGGCGGCACCATACACTTATGCGTAATCAGCGCGGTTTCGGGGCAGGTGCAGTAAATATCCCCGGCAGAGAGCTTATCGCCGACATTTACAGTAACGGTGACATTGTATTTCTTCTCGGTATCCAGTGAAAACAGGCTGTTTCCCTCGACAACAAACGCGCCATTGAGCTTTGTCATATCGCGCAGCGGACGCTCAATTCCGTCAAAAATGTTGGAAATAACCCCCGGACCGAGATTCGCGCAGACGGGCGCGCCCGTGCCCTCAATCGGTTCGCCGATTTTCAGTCCCGCAGTGTTCTCATACACCTGAATCGTGGTGAACTTATCCGTCACGCCGATAACCTCGCCAATAAGGTGCTTTTCACCCACATACACCATCTCCAAAACCGAGAAATCACGCGTATTCGCGGCTCTGACAACAGGGCCGTTGATAGAATAAATCGTATTCAAAAGACTTCTTCCCTTCTATAAGGTTACAGGCGCAGCTCCGCCCTGTCGGTAAACGCGGACTTCTCGTCCTCAAGCGCCCTGTCCAATGTGTAATCGCCGAACAAGCCGCGCTTTTCGTCCAGAGCGCACACGCCGCCAAGCATAATTTGCTTATCCGCGCGAACCTCATTTTTACAAAGTCCGCAAACGCGCTCCACATCGCGAACGGCGGCGAAGATAACACAATCCGCGCCCAAAGCCGATTGCGATTTCGCAATCATACGCTTGAGGTAATCCTCGTACTTATCGGACTTCGCGAACTCCGCCAAATCGCCGCGCAGCTCCTCAAAAAAGCCGTCAATCAGCTCCTTGCGGTGTGCGCGAACCGCTTTCATCGTTTCAAAATCACACCGCGAGAACTCCTTACGAAAACGCGCCGCGGCAGCGTTTTGCTCTGCGTGGACGCGCGCCAATGCCTCGCGCGTGGCGAACTCCGCCTGACGCTTTCCCACAGCATTCCTCTTCTCGCGTATCTGCGCCGTCAGCTCGGATATTTCCTCGTCTGCCAGTTTACTTATATTAGCCCGAAACATCTCGATTTTCGAGGTATTAATAGCATCTAAATTCATAATTCACCTGATTTCAAATAGCAAATCCAAAACCGCACAAACGAAATACGCTTTGCGGATTTCGTTTGTGCTCACTGAGCTTTACTTCACACCGCTTCGCGGTGTTCAGCAAAGCTCGCGTTTTGGATTTGCTGGTGTAGCGGGTTCACCCCGGTAAGTTTCTTTGAGTTATAACGAACTAAAATCGTTCTCCCAAAAGCGAATTTTGACTATAATCCGAATAACCGTCAACTGTCTTCGCTGCGCTTTTACAGCTTAATCCCAATCGCCTCTTCCACATACTTGGAAATCGCCTCAATTGCGCCGCTGCTTCCATGGCGGTCGGGAATCTCGACAATCAGCGGTCTGCGTTGTGTCAGTTTGATTTTGTACACCTTATCGCGGCAGAGTTTCACCAGTTTTTCAGTCATCAGCACCACCGCGATCTCCTCGTCTGCGGCGGCGGAATCCAATGCGTCTGTAACTTCCTCAACGGTGTGAACGACTGTACCCTCTATCCCTGCCATACGCATTCCCATCTGCGTGTCAATATTATCGCTGATAAGATAAAACTTCATATCCACTCCATTAACCAAACAGGATAAGAATAGAAATCAGCAGTCCGTAAATCGCAACACCCTCGCCCAAAGCCACGAAAATCAACGCTTTCGAGAACGACTTATCATTCTCGGAAACCGCTCCGATAGCTGCGGGAGCCGCTCCGCCAACCGCGATACCCGTACCAATAGTACCAAGACCCGTGGACAAAGCCGCACCGATGTACTTCAGACCCTCTGCCAGTCCGCCCGATGCCGCGGTATTTGCCGCGTCGGCAACCTCCGCGAACGCTCCCGTAAGCGGCAAGACTGTCATAATCGCCATCACGCCGAAAAAGCTTGCTATATTCGCGATAATCGCGTGCTTGCGGCTTGAGGGCTTGCGACCCTTTTTAAGGTTAAGAATCAGCGGCAGCATAATTGCCGCAACCACTATAAGCGGTAATCCAAAAACAAATAAATACTTCATAATTTCCTCCTGATTTTAATAGCAAATTTCATCTGCACTAGCTAAGCGACCCACAACACCGCTGCACGGTGTTGTGAGGCAACACGATGTTGCTAGTGACCGCCCAAAGCGCGGCACGGATGCCGCACAGCTAAGGCGGTCGCCATAGCTTGCGTTTTGAATTTGCACTTCACCACAATAAGTTCTTTGAGTTATAATGCGCTAAAAACGCGCCCCAAACAGCAGACGATGGTTATAACTCCAATCAACCATCTGTATCAAGCTCGATTTCCACAGGCTTGAACCCAACCCCGTTTCCATCGTAAAAACGGCTGAACACCTCGTAAAACTCCAGACGCAGCACCTGAATCCCGACCAACAAACCCTCTATCGCCATTACTATCGCGTTTCCGATAATATAGACGATCACTGTCTTTGCGGTAATTGGCGCATCGGGATTCACCGTGCCTGCAAGCTGCGAAACGACCAGCATAAATCCCGCGTGCGACAATACGAATCCGCCGACTCTCAGATACGACATCGTGTTGGACAAAAAGCTGATTGCCGCCTCGAACAGCTCAATAAAATTCTCGATAATATAATTCCCGACCGATGTCTTTTCGGCATTTTTCTTGCCGGTAATCAAGCTGCCAAGCGGTTTCTTGAAAAACATAAGCAATATCGGCAATACAATCAGACACAAGATATACGCCGTATTCATAATCTTCAAGCCGAACAGCATTGTTCCCACAAGACCGATAACCAACGATGAATACATAATAATTCCCGCTGCGCCGTTTACACCGAAAATCGCTTCGGCAAGGTTGCCCGTCTTGAATTTCAACACCATATTGAACACCATCGAAATCAAAATCAGGATTATCCCGACTCCCAACGAGAACAGCAGAACCACCGTTGCCGCTTGGAATATATTTTCGGGGTGTTCCGGGATCCCTAACCCGCTAAACAGCTTGCAGACGCTGTTCCAGATGTTCTCACGGTGGTAAATCGGCTTGATTATCGTTTCGATTCCGAAAACAGACCCATAAATCAATCCGCCCGCCATCGAGAATATTCCCAATCGCGTCATAATCGGAGCAAGCCCGTTTTTGGTGAGCTTTGTAAGCAGCAGTCCGAACAGTGTTACCACCAGTCCTTGCCCCACATCTCCGAACATCAGCCCAAACAGGATCATATAGGTAAACGCGACATACGGCGTGGGGTCGAACTGCCCGTATGTCGGCAATCCGTACATCTTGACGAACATCTCAAACGGGCGGGTGATTGGGTTGTTTCTGAGACGCACCGGAACACTTGCAGCCATTTTTTTCTTGTCGAACGGCACCTCGGTGCAGATGATATTTTCCGAGGCTTGACGCAGAACTTCCTCAACCGCCTTGAAATCGCGGCTTGGACAGAATCCCGAAAACGAGAACTTTCCATCGGAGATTATCGCCTTTCGCCGCAGCTCAAAGCAGTCCGACTTGTACTTCAGCTTCACTATAACCGCCTTGAGCTTGTCGCGGATCTCGTCCGTAAGGTACGCCAGATCCTGCTCTATAAGCTCTTTTTCCTTTTCCTCGGCAGTGATCTTCTCGTAGAGTTTTTTCTCCGCGTCCTCGGCGTTATCCTCAAGGTAATTCGGCAGATTTGTACGCTCAAACCCAAGAGAACCCATCACCTCGTCCGCGAACTCAGCGTGCGATACTGGAACCAAATAAATTCCGTAGATGTAATCCGGGGACTTCTCAAACGGAATAAACACGAAACATTTGGTTGTGTAATACCCGAGCTTTTCCTCGTTTTCCGCCGGCAGCCGCCCGATACGCATTTTTACGTATTTCAGCTCATACAGTTCCTTAAACGACACGTTCAGTCCCGGAAGATGCCGCAAATACGCCTCGGTTTCGCGGTGCTCCTGTAGCGACTGCGAAACCTCCGTATACCGCGAGTAAACCTCATCATACCGCCCCGAGATTTCATCGAAATACTTCTCGAAATCTTCGGCGGTTTCGTATGGAAGATACTTGAAATCAATGTATTCGGGCTTAATTTTAAGGTTTACCGCCATATCGCGAACCTTTGTATATATCCCGAGATACGGGTTCTGCTCTCCGAGATTTCGCAGCACCGCGCCGCCCGATGATATCTGGAACTTCCGGCTCTCGCAGCACGCCATCAGCGCACTGTCGAGCAATTCAGCCGGTCCTTCCACCGACATCAGCGACATTTTTTCGATGCTCATTAAATCACCCCTTATTTAGATTTGCAAATCCGAAACCACGCAAATGCTTTGCATTTGCGTTCGTTAAGCGATCCACAACACCGCTGCGCGGTGTTGCGCGCCGCTTGCATTTTGGATTTGCCTGCGACTATTTTAATTTGCAAATCCAAAACCACGCAAATGCTTCGCATTTGCGTTCGCTAAGCGACCCGTCCCACGCTTCGCGTGTGACGCGCCGCTTGCGTTTTGGATTTGCCTGCGACTTTCAAACGTGGTTACAGATTATAACGCGCTTTAATTTAACACAATTACGCTCTTGCAAATTATATCACTATCATATCAAGGATCTCGCTTCCGCTTAAGCCATAGCGAACCCCCTCAATGAGCGTCATTATGTTGTTCACCTCAATGCCCAAACACTCCGCGAACGCGAAATACACCACCGCCGAGCTTTGCGACAACCGCATTGTTTTCCGCAAGCTGTCAAGACTGATCCGCTCCGTAAGCAGTTCCACGCTGTCCGGCTTATCGCCGCCCGCCTTGTACCCGATACTTTCAAGCTCGGCGGCGATTTTCGCAATATCCTTTTGCGCCGCCAGACGCTCGATAGCCTCATCGGAAAGCCTGTACTTAAACGGAATCAGCACGTCCTTAACGGAACTGTCGTCCGCGCCGAAAAACCGTGTATACCGATAAAGCATAACCACGTTCTGCATATCGATACTCCGCAGGATCGCGCGCTTTAACTCTTTTTTCTCGCCGCCTCGGAAATCCTTCTCGACATTCTTGAGGATACTCATATAATAATGCGTATACAACCGCCGTTCGCATTTGCCAATATCCAACTTCCCCGACTCGGCGGCATTGATCAGCAGCTCGCCCAATGGCTTCGCGAATGTAGTCCCCGCAAGCAATCCCGCAGCCTCAACGTAGTTTCTCGCCGTGCCGAACGCCGCCAGATCCGTCTGGGAATGTTTGGTTAAAAACATCGGCAGTCGTGTGATAAATCCCTCGGAATTTCCGCTTTCAATGGCTTGCAGCGCCGACAGAATAACATCAATTTCCTGACGCATTACAATGTATTCAAAAAACTTCTTGCTCTCGGTGAAGTCGAACTTGTGAAAGTTCTCGAAAATGTCGAAAACCGACCGTTTGAGAACCGCCTCAAGCTGCCCGCGGTGGACAGTCTGCGGATTTACCGCCGAGAGCGCCGCCCCGTAGCGCGCTGTCTGCTTAAGATACGCGCACACATCGGATACGCTCTCCTTGGACGAGAGTAGAATGTAATCCTCCGCAGAGAGCGAATGTCCGAACACCGCGCGCGCCTTTGCTATCACGGCATTGGACGCGTTGGAAGAAATCGCCATTTACTTTTCCTCCGTAATTCGCGCGAAAATCTCCGACTTCCACGCGGCTTTGTGCGCATTGAATCGCTCGTCCAATACGCCGCACTGCTCGGCGCGTGTCTTTTCGGCGCACGCCAGCTTATCGGAGAGTTTCTGCTCCTGCTCGGCAATAAATGCATCGATTTTGACACGCTCTGCGGCTACAAGCTTGTCGCGCTCCGAATCCGCGCGGCTGCCTTGCTCGTCCGAGAGCTGCGTTTCGCGATCAACTGCCTTTTTCACGCGCGCTGCCGCCGCTTTATCCATATTGATGATACGCTGTAAAATGTCCATATAAACGACCACCTTTATTCTAAATAACACTCTATTATAATAAATCAAATTTCTCAAATCGTCAACGGCAAAACTCAACAAATATTTTCCACCAATTTGTGTAAAATGTACAATTAGTTGTTATTACATAAAATCCTTGGTTGTTTTTGTGCAAAATGCAGAAAATTTGACATTCCTCTTGACGAAATTTCACAAAAATGATACAATATAAATGATAGAAACGTTTTTTTGATACCCGAAAGGAGAATGCAATTATGCCCGATCAGATTAAAGGAATGCTCATTCCCGCTATTATTATTGTCGTTATTGTGGTGTTTATGTTCGCCGCAGGATACCGCAAGGCTCCGCCCGACAAAGCGTTCATCATCAGCGGTCTGCGCCGCAAGGCAAAAGTCGTCATCGGAAAGGCGGCAATCAAGCTTCCGTTCTTCGAGAGATGCGACGTACTGGAGCTTTCGCTTATGTCCGTAGATGTAAAAACCGCTCAGGCAGTCCCCACGGCGGATTACATAAACATTATGATTGACGCCGTAGTAAACGTGAAGATTTCACCTGATCCGGACACTATCTCACGCGCGCAGCAAAACTTCCTTAACCGGAACGCGCAGTACATCACCGGTGTGGCGCGCGAGGTTCTTGAGGGTAATATGCGTGAAATCGTCGGACAGATGCGTCTTGAGGAAATGATTTCCAACCGCCAGGCATTCGCCGATAAGGTGCGCCAGAACGCTGACCCCGACCTCAAGGCAATGGGTTTGGAGATCGTTTCGTTCAACGTACAGAACTTCGTGGACGATAACGGCGTTATCAACGATATGGGTATCGACAACACCATGCAGATCCGCAAGAAAGCCGCTATTTCAAAGGCGGAAGCGGAACGCGACATCAAAATCGCTCAAGCCGAAGCCAACCGCAAGGCGAATGACGCGCGCGTGGATTCCGAAACCGCAATCGCAGAGCGACAGAACGAGCTTGCAATCAAGCAGGCGGAGCTGAAACGCGCCGCAGACGTCAAGCAGGCGGAGGCGGACGCGGCTTACCGTATTCAAGAAGAGGAACAGCGCAAGACCATCGAAATCACCACCGCGAACGCTAATCTCGCAAAACAGGAAAAGGAAGTCGAGATTAAAGCAAAGGAAGCTGAAATCAAGGAACGCGCTCTCGAAGCCGAGGTAAAAAAGACTGCCGAAGCGCAGAAATACGCGGCTCAGCAGCGCGCAGACGCGGAGCTTTATACCGTTCAGCAGAATGCCGAGGCTAAGAAGTATGAGGATATTCGCAAGTCCGAGGCGGAACTGGAAATCAAGAAGAATGAGGCTGCCGCGATTCTCGTGACGGCGCAGAACGAAGCTGCCGCAGAAAAAGCCCGCGCGGAAGCCGCTCGATTCGCGGCGGAGCAGGACGCGGAGGGTATCCGTGCGAAGGGTCTTGCCGAAGCGGAGGCAGTCCGCGCAAAGGCTCTCGCGGAAGCCGAGGGTCTGGACAAAAAGGCGGAGGCTATGAAAAAGATGGAGGAAGCGGCGGTTCTCCAGATGTATTTCGAGCAGATGCCCGCCATCGCCGAAGCAATCGCAAAGCCGCTTGAGAACATCGATAAAATCACGATGTACGGTGACGGAAACACCTCAAAGCTAGTCAAGGACATCACCGAGGCAACCACACAAGCCTCCTCGGGGCTGTTGGACGGTCTGGGAATCAATCTCGGCGAGATGGTGAACTCCTTTGTTCAGGGTAAGGCAATCGCAAGCGGGCTGAACGGCTCCAATCCCGCTGTCGCTCCCGAATCCGAAAAGCCCACAATTAACAATTAAACGGCAATACTTATGCGCTCTCCATTTTAGGAGAGCGCATAATATTCCCGCGTGAACAGCCCGCGAATCAAATTATTATGGAGGAAAATTATGGCAGTTTCAACAGTTAAAGCAACATTTCAAGCCGATGTAAAAAAGGTGTGGGATATTGTCACGAATCTTAAAAATTACGCGTGGCGAAGTGATTTAAGCAGAATCGAGGTTATCTCCGAAAATCGGTTTACAGAATACACAAAGGACGGTTTCTCCACCGACTTTACCATTACCCTTACCGAGCAATACCGCCGCTGGGAATTTGACTTGGAAAACGCGAATATCTCCGGGCATTGGACGGGTATATTTACCTCGGACGGCGACCAAACAACGATTGATTTCACCGAGGATATCACCGCGAAAAAGCTCTTTATGAAACCGCTTGTCAAAGGCTTTCTCAAGAAACAACAGGCGCAGTACATTGAAGATTTGAAACGCGCATTGGAGAAAAACAATGAAGATTAAACTCAACACGGAATACTCCGAAAAGGAGTTGAATTTCCTCAAAGAGCATAACTGCGAGATACTCTCGGAAATAAAGCTGCCCAATCACTTTGACGATGACATTCCCATCAGAATGTTCATCTATTACGGCAGCTATATCGGCGAGATTGAGGATGATGAGGACGGGCTTGTCTGGTCGGCTCTCGGGAAAAAGGGTTGGGGCGAATGTTACGCGAATTTGGAATTATTAGAGGAGGGTTTTTAATGGAAAAATATAACGGAATTTTGGAGCTTTTCGGGGTTAAGAACCCCATGGGATATTCCCCCGAAGAGGTGGAAAAAGCAAAGAGCGAGGTTGGCGGCTTACCGCTTGAGTTGGAGCGGTTTTATCTGTACTGCGGAAACTCTCCCGAGCTTCACGGCTTACAGGACGAGCTGGTTCTGCCGAACCGTTCCAAGTCACTGCTGAACCCCGATTATATTTTGTTTTTCGATGAGAATCAGGGGGTATGTCAAGCGGCGGTGAAAAAGTCCGATGTCGGGATAGACGATCCGCCCGTCTACACAAGCACCGATGATGGAGAGTGGCAGTTCTCGTCACCGCACGTTTCGGACTTTCTCTGCGCGATGTTCGACTATCAAGCGAGCATCTGCCTTGATTTCAACCCCGAGGAGTTCTTCTGGATCACCCCCGAGGAGTGCGCAAAGGTGGAGAAAATGTTCCCGAAATTGGGAGAGTTCGACAAGTGGATTTATGACTGGAAAGTCACCGTGTACGGCGAAAACGGCGGAAGAATCGCGATTATGGAAAACGGAGATATTCAGATGAATTACGCGGCGAACAACAAACAGGAGTACGAGCGAATGCTGGAAATGCTTGACGGAATCGGGGAGGGGATATAATGCCATACATTACGGTTGAGAGCGGCGCGCTCTCGGACGAGCAAAAGGAATGGTTAATTAAAAGATTAACCGAGATTTCTTCGGAAATTATGAAAGTTCCCGAAGAATTTTTCACAGTAACAATAAAGGAGCTGCCCGATAAAAATTTCGGTATCGGCGGAAAGACCATTGATGTCGTGAAATCGGAGTATATGCGGAGAAAAAATAATGGACTTTAATTCTTTATCCCTTACGGGGCGGCTGTGCTACCTGTTTATGTGTATAGAACGGTACCTGATAACGCTTTACCCCAACCGCGACTGGACTCCCGTGGCAAAACGCTGCTGGCAATGGACAAACCGTTATTGGAATGAGGGCTGCGATGTTTACGCACCGGTAGTTCCCGAATTTTTGTTTGAGTATGACAATTACGAAGACACAAACCGATTCGCGTTTGACGATATGCTCCCCCGTGAGGATTATGCGGAGCTTACAAGGCTGTATGACGGAATCACGGACGGAAATACCGATGACGAAATCAACCGCGTGCTGCGACTCCCCGTGGACTTCGCAAACGAGTGCGAATGCACGAATTTCAATGAGGCAGACAAACCGATGCTTGAAATAATTGAAAAATTGTTGGAAATCCTGCGCTTACGCGGAATCGAGCCACCGTATATCGACAACGTTGCGGATATGACGGTTGAACAGAAAGGCGGCTGGGGAGATTTTATTGACAGCGATTATCTCTCCGTAATCTTAAACGGATGATAAATAAATCTGTGGTTCTCCCCGCCGCAGGCGGGGAGAACCACATAAAATAAAAACTTTTTATACAAGTTAAAATATAGGGGTAAACAAATGAACAAAAAGGTAAAACAAAAATTATACGAGATTCTTGATATGAAAACGGTTATTGACGGAAAAAAGCTGTCCGAAACCGAAATAGCCGATTTTGAATCCGCGTACGGAATCAAACTATCCGAGGAATATAAGGACTTCCTGATGAATTTCAACGAGGTCTATATTAACGATGGTTATAAATTTCCGATTATTGAAAAATCCGATCTGACTCCCGAAAGCGGATTTGAAAATATAGATTTTCTGTATGTAGGGAATTTTATACAAAACGCGGAAAAGTTCATAAAAGAATACGGAAAGAAGTTATTGCCGATCGGCGAAACAGCCGGCAATACAGTATGTATCGGCATTCGTGGAGATATGGCGGGGAAAATATATTTCATATATCACGAAGATGAAGACGAGGATAAAGACGAATATTTAGCAGCAAACTCCTTTAACGAATTTATACTCAGCTTTGAAAAACGCGAGGGGCACGGCATTGACTTAGATGATATAGAAATAGAGTTGGACGATGATTTGTGGAACAATTAAAAAGCGATAAAATATTCAATATTTCGGAGGGCAAAATAATGAACAGAAACGATGTATTAACCGACCTCAAAAAGCTGATTCGTAAGGAACTGAAAATAGCGGGATTTGATATCGACCGAATTAATGTTCCAAAAAAAGTATATATTCTTGCGGACAGCCTTTACGATACAATGCTCGCGCGAAATTGCGGAACGTACAAATATCCGCTGGGAGGTGAGCTTTATGTTTTCAACGATAATGAAAATATCGGGTTTATCAAAGGACATATGTGCTCCCCGGCGATTGCAACGCAAGCGGAGGACTTGATTGCCGGTGGGGTTCGCGAGCTGATTCATGTGGGATTCGCGGGCGGACTGCAAACGGATATGAAACCGGGGGAAACAGTCCTCACGGACGGCGCGTTCAACGATACCGCTGTTGCGGGTCTGTACGGATTCGACTATGATGTGATTGAATCTACAAAGAACTTAACAGACGAATTGGGTGCGCTCCTCACAAAAAACAGTATACAGTTCCGAAGAGGAAAGCACTGGACAACCGATGCCGGGTACATGGAAACATGGGGGCAAATTATCGATTACAGAGAAAAGGGTGTGCTGTGCGTGGAAATGGAGGGCGCGGGACTTTTCACCATTGCAAATTATAGGAACTGTTCCGCAACGGCGGTATACATAATTTCCGATGTATTTGATGAAAGCCGCTGGGAACTTGGTTGGGAAAACATCAGTCTCGATTTCTCCATAAACCGCATAACAGACGCAATTATTTCAAATGCGTCACTCAACACGCGGATTTGTTAACTCCACTGAAATAAGGAGGAGAAAAATGCTGATAATCCAAACGACAACGCTGACTTGGTTTAAGTCCGAACGCGGAGGAAAGCCCGCCGAGGTAAGAAACAAATTCAAGTGGACATTCCCGATTGAACAAATTCCCAACAAGTCGGACGAGTGCATTCTGGACGAGCGGCGGCTGTATCAACAAGATGGGAAATTCCTCACGCTTTCGGAGTACAACAAGGTGATGGGGTTTTCTCTCTCGCGTGGGAAATCCGAACCGCCCGTGAAAATCGCCGATTTGCGCGTGAAAAACGTGGATTTTACCGTGATTGACGAGGGGAAAATCCGTGTGGATTTTTCGATGAATCCGCAGAATCATAACGGTGCTCCTCATCGGCACGGTCACAACAAGGACTTCAACAATCCCGATTCCCCGCTCTGCGGAAAGGACGTGCTGAACGAAACAGCGTTCACGCTTGCCGAGGGGCAAACGGGGCAAATCGCATACAACGCACGCTTTTCCGACTGGGACAACGGAGAATGGTGGTACGAGCAGACGGTTATCAATATCGCCAACGCCCGGAGTCCGGGTGATACCCCATTCCGCGCGAATATATTCCTTTCAGGGAAGTTTGATTACATATATAAACAACTGGAAAACCTGCGATAAAACAGGAGGACGAAAAAATGTCAAAAGCACCCACACCAACATTCGCCGATATTCTGGAATACAAAAAGGCATATCGCGCAGACCGCAGCAGCTTTATCCCCGACCAGACGCATAACGCTATGCTTCGGGAAATGACGCAGTTGATTTACTCTGCGGAAATGACCGATGAGGTACGCGAAAGAGTATGGAAATTCTGTATGACTCTGACAAGCTACACCCATGCGCCCGTCACCCCTGCGGATTACAAAAGAATGCAGAAATTTACGGACGATCACGAACTGATTGACGCAGTTCTGGAGGCACTTGACGAATACTATCCGCGCGACAGCGATGACCCGCGCGACGAGCTTGATTTCGACACAATCGGGTATTACTACTCTATTGCTCTGATTTCTCAGTCACAATACCGCCGCGAGGACTGTCTTGCACTGCTGAACACACTTACACAATATTTCGTGAACGCAAAAAATAACATTCATAACGTATTCCTGAGGAATATGAAGATTCTTTCGAAAACATATCCCGATTTGGTACAGTTCAAGACAGCACTCGAATCCATATGAAAAAAGCCGCCCGATTTTAGGCGGTTTTTTATTCACCGATAATCTCACAATTCTCGATTCCAAATTCCAGAATTAAATTGATAAGCTCATTTCGAGAGCGATTGGTTTCATCGGCGATTTTATCCAGAGCCTCGACAGTCGTTTCCTTGACGCGCACCGAAAAGGTTTTGTATCCGTCCTCGCCTTTAAGACGGGAACGCTTGGTTATTTTGAGTTTCTTGTCCATTTTATCACCTCTGATATAATTATAACTTGACAAATTTCATATTAATATGTTATAATATATGTTATGAC
>CAMWMN010000047.1 GCA_947175385.1 uncultured Clostridia bacterium
ATTTTGGAATTGTGATTATTAGAAATATCGGCGGTCAATGGGTGAATACCAATATGGGAATGGGAATCTTTTATAAAGAAGAAAATTCACTGATTATGAATCCGATTGGTAGATTTCTCCAAACCGGCGATGACACCGTTATGGCAGTGTACGAGCACCTTAAAAAGGTGTAATCGAGCGAGGGGAAGAGTATGGATATTTCAAGGTTTGAAAAATTTGACGCGGCGGTTGCCGAAAACCTGCCGGATACAATTAACAAGATACTCGGCTTGAAAAGAAAGAAAAAATATTGCGCGGTGGGCTTTATAACCACCGATGACTTTTACGGATTTTATCTGTCATGGAAGTATACGTACAGAATAGATAAATTTTATGATTGGAAGAACGGTATAAATCCGACTTTTCTTTATCAGCCGCTTGTTGATGTTGTGGATGCGTCAAAGGATATAAACCTCCTCGAACGCTCAAACGAAAAGTGGGAGTTCGCCAAAGCAGTACTTGCCGTTCTCGAAAAGAATATTAAGGCTCTTCCCGATGAGGTGTTCACAAAGAACTGCTATAACAGAGAAGATGTGCTTTTCTTTGCAACAACGAGCGACGGTGATTACATAGACGAAATGCTTGATGAATCGATAAAGATGTTCAATTCTGCAGATACATTTAAAAAATACAGGCTGTGATACAGCGGCGAACGGGGTGACGGTTTGATTTCACAAAAACGCATAATCAGCGAAAAATATACGGAAGAACACGGTGAAATCGGCATTTCCGTTGATATTTCGGAGAGCTGCGTTTCAGCGGCATTCTACGATTTGGAGCGTTCGGAGGTTTGCGCACGGAGCGTTCTGATCGACGAAAAGATTGCTCCGAACAATGTGGAAGAAACGCTTCAGCGGCTGATTGTCACCGCAATGCGCGAGCATGGCATTTCCGCTGCGATGATAAATAGCGTCGGAATAGCTGCGGGAGTTCATATTTCTGGGGTTCTTGAGCGGAATTTTTCGTCCGTGGATTGGTTTCTGCGTCCGCAGACCGAGATTTTTATCCTGCCGTTTATTTCCGCGGCAATAAGCGGACGCGTCACAGCCGCGCTGCTGACGCTGCCCGATGAAGACTGCGTTTTCGCGGATTTCGGGCGGACGCTCTCCGTGGCGGTAAAGAGCGGCGGGAGCATTTCGTGCGCGGCATTTCCTCTTTCGGGAGCGTTTGACGGCAGCGGTCTGGAGAGCGGAATGCCCTCCGCAAACGGCGCGATAATCGCCGTATCGGAGCAAGACAACGGAACGTTGATGTATCAGGTCGCGGGCGATACGGAGAGCATTGGAATCTCCCCGTGTGCGGCGTTGATGACAGCGCTGCATATGCGCGATATGGGGATTCTGGACAGCGATGGGATAATGACCGACCGCGATTTGTTTTATATAGGCGAGGATTTTTATATCTCGCAAGCCGACATTCGCGCTATTCAAACGGACAAGGCAAAGTCTGTGGCAGCTTTGTCGCTGCTCCCCGAAACCAATAATGCGTATTTTTCGGGAGAGCCGTTCGCCAATTCGGGAGGAATTGCCGCAATGTGCGCACTGGAAGCAATTCCCGAGCGGTTCAAAAACGCGAAGTTCTGCCAAAGCTCTGTTGAAAACGGAATCATCAAGTGTCTTGAGAGTGAAAGCGAACGCGCAAGGGTTGTGCAAATTGCACAAAATTCCCGCGAATGCACCGAGAAAATTCTACATCGATTCGACGAGCTTTACTTGAAATTCTTATCTTTTTAGCCGTGAAATGTGAAAATTACTTAAAAATTTGTAAATATTTGATAAAAACCCCTTGATTTTTTTTACGGAAAGTGTTATAATAATAAGGCATTTAGTATCCGTCGGGATTGCTATGCCCAGATATTGGGATTTTACGGCAGTTCGGCGTGTGTTAATGCGCGGCGGAAACGCCAAACATTAAAAACGGACAGTCCGCTGAAATCGCGGGAATCAACCCGCGGCGGGATTTGCAGAGTCCCGACCCGGATAAGCCGGATTCAAGAATGCCCGAAAAGCCATAGGAGGAAAATATGGACGCATTAAAACTCATTGAACAGAGCAGTATGAAGGAAACCGCTCCGCAGCTTGAAATCGGTGACTACGTAAAGGTTTACGTAAACATCAAGGAGGGTGAGAAGAGCCGTATCCAGATGTTTGAGGGCACCGTAATCGCAAAGAAGCACGGCGGCATCAACGAAACTTTCACCGTAAGACGTGTTGCTCACGGCTGTGGTGTGGAGAGAGTTTTCCCTATTCACTCGCCGTCCGTTGATAAGGTCGAGGTAGTAAGGAACGGTAAGGTCAGAAGAGCGAAGCTGTACTATCTGCGTGACAGAGTCGGCAAGGCAGCCAAGGTAAAGTCCAAGGTTTAATCCTAAAATGTTCCCGTTCCCCGTGACTTGCGGGGAATTGCGGGAATATTTTCGAAATTTGGAAGAGGTCTGAAAATGTACGAAACTGACGAAGAAATCGATTCCATCATAGCAGAGTTGGAGAAAAGATCGGATTTGATTGAGATAATCGACAATGCAGACAGTGCTGAGGAATCCGAGGAACAGTCTGAGGAGCCGAAAAAGCCGTTCGCGGATATTCTGGAGTGGATGTCCTGTATGATTTTTGCAGTGACGGCAATGTTGGTGATCAATCTGTTTTTCTTTCGTTCGATTACAGTTTCGGGACCCTCTATGAATGATACATTGACAGATGGCGATAAGGTTATCGCGATGAATTTCTGTTATACTCCGCAGTATGGCGATATTGTAATCGTACAGGCGAACAAACTCAAAAACAAGAACACAGGATTGTATGGTGAACCTATTATCAAACGAGTAATCGCCAAAAGCGGCGACTCCGTGCGTATTGACTATGCCAATGGCAATGTTTACCGCAATGGTGAACTGCTGGAGGAGGATTACATCAAGGATCTTACTCATCTGCATAACGAGGGTTGGCTTCAGGATAACGAGGAAATCGTTGTTCCGGAAAATTGTGTTTTCGTTATGGGCGACAATCGCAATGTTTCCAACGACAGCAGAAATCTTCAAGACGTTGGATTTATCGATGTTGACGCGATTATGGGCAAGGCGATTGTGCGGTTCTCTCCGATAAAGAGCTTTAAGTGGTTATGAGCGAGGTACAGAATATTCAATGGTTTCCCGGGCATATGACCAAGACGAGGCGGCTGATTGAAGCCGATCTCAAAATGGTGGATGCCGTGGTGGAAATTGCGGACGCGCGGATTCCTCAAAGCAGCAGAAATCCCATTCTTGATGAGCTTGTGGGGAATAAGCCGCGTATAATGATTATGAACAAGTGCGATGTTGCCGATGAAAAGGCGACTGAGAGATGGAAGCGCTATTACGAGAAACGCGGGATATGCGTGATCGTCTGCGACTGCCGAACGGGGAAGGGAATCAACAAATTTCTTCCGACCGTAAAGCGGTTACTGAGCGATTTGATTGAACGCAGAAAAGCCCGCGGAATGATTGGAAAAGCATTGCGGCTGATGGTCGTGGGGATTCCCAATGTGGGAAAGTCCTCGTTTATCAACCGTATGGCAAATTCCAAAAAGACCAAGGTTGGCGACCGACCAGGTGTTACACGCGGAAAACAATGGGTGTCCATTGATAAGGACGTGGAGCTGCTGGATATGCCGGGGATTTTGTGGCCTAAATTTGATGATAAGGACGTTGCACAAAGATTGGCATTCACTGGCGCGGTTAAGGACGAGGTTGTTGATACCGCAGAGCTTGCGAGATCCCTCGGAGAGTTGCTTTTACGCGATTATTCGGAGCTTGTGAAAGCACGATACAAGATCTCGGGCGAGGGCGACATTCTCACGGAGATTGCCCAAAAACGCGGAATGCTGATTTCGGGTGGTGATCCTGATGTGGAACGCGCGGCGGCAACGCTGTTGGACGAGTTCCGCGGCGGAAAAATCGGACGGATCACACTGGACGATGTGCCAAATGAGGGTACGGAATGACCGGGGGTGCAGTATGGCAAAGGTTAGTAAGCATCACAAAAGCCCCGAAACGCAGCTTAAAATTGATGGTGTGTCGCTTGAGGGGTTGTCACTCCGTGAGTTTGACAAGATAGTTTTTGAGAATTACGGATTAGTTTGCGGTATTGACGAGGCGGGCAGAGGACCGATTGCGGGACCTGTTTTTGCTGCAGCAGTGGTTCTTGACCTGAATAATCCTATCGAGGGGCTGAATGACAGTAAAAAGCTAACTCCAAAAAAGCGTGAGGCGCTCTATGAGGAAATATGGAACAAGGCAATTGCGGTATGCTGCGCGTGTGCGTTTGCCTCTGAGATAGACCAAACTGATATTCTATCTGCGGATTTGCTTGCTATGGCAAGGGCGTTCGATGGCATTGTTACAGAACCAAAGATAGTTCTGGTGGACGGTGACGTTCTTCCCGAGCTTAATGAGCCGTTTAATGATAATAATGTTAAGTTCGTCGGTTTGGTGAAAAATGTTATCGGCGGTGACGCAAAATCCGAGGCGATTGCGGCGGCATCAATTATCGCGAAAGTGGAGCGTGACGCAGAGATGTGCAGGCTTGCCGAGGAATATCCCGGCTACGGCTTTGAAAAGCACAAGGGCTACGGCACGAAGGCGCATTACGAAGCGATAGACAAACTGGGGCTTTGTCCGATACATCGCAAGACGTTCTTGAAAAAGTACATCAAAGATGAGTGATAAGCAAGAAAAGGGCAAACTCGGCGAGGACGCGGTCTGCGAGGAGCTTGAAAAGCGCGGACACACGATTATTGCCAGAAATTACCGCAAACGTATCGGCGAGATTGACATAATCTCCCAAGTCGGGCGGTTTATCGTTTTTACCGAAGTGAAAGCGCGAAAGCTCGGAAGTATGGTTTCGGGGCTTGAGGCTGTGAACTTCACCAAGAAAAGAAAAATAGTGCTGACGGCTGACGCGTATCTGACGGAGAATCCAACAGAGCTTCAACCGAGGTACGATATAGCCGAGGTGTGGCTTACGCGCGGCGAAAATCCGCGCGTGGTGCGCGTTGACATCTGCGAGGACGCGTTCGACACCGAGGGCATTTATACAGTAAACTGAAAGGAAGATGCGTATTATGAATTACGCAAGCACAAGGAACTCAGCGCTTAAGGTGACGAGCGCACACGCGATTGTCAAGGGATTGTCGGACGAGGGCGGATTGTACGTTCCCGAGAGTATTCCCGCGCTTTCCAAGGAGGAGATTCTTGGTCTGTGCGAGAAATCATATGTGGACAGGGCATACACGGTGTTCTCGAAGTTTCTGACGGATTTCACTCCCGAGGAGCTTCGTCACTGTGTTGAGAGCGCGTATAACTCCACGAATTTTGATACCGACAATATTGCGGAGATTACCAAGCTGTCGGAGTCGCGGTATATTCTTGAACTGTGGCACGGTCCGACCTGCGCATTTAAGGATATGGCGTTGCAGATTCTGCCGTATCTGCTGACGACCTCCGCGAAGAAAGAGGTTTCGGGCAAGCAGATTGCGATTCTCGTGGCGACCTCCGGAGATACCGGAAAGGCAGCACTTGAGGGATTCAAGGACGTTGAGGGTACATCTATTTCCGTGTTCTATCCCGAGGACGGCGTTTCGCCGATGCAGAAGCTCCAGATGACTACCCAAGAGGGCAAGAATGTCAACGTCTGCGCGGTTAAGGGCAACTTTGACGACTGCCAGAACGGCGTTAAGGCGATTTTCACCGACAAGGATATTGAGAACACGCTCGCCGAGCGGGACATTCTGCTGTCCAGCGCAAATTCCATAAACTGGGGTAGACTTGCGCCGCAGATAATCTACTACGTTTCCACCTACGCTCAGCTTGTTAAGGACAAGGAAATCGAGTACGGCGAAAAGGTAAATATCGTTGTTCCGACGGGCAATTTCGGAAACATTCTCGCGGCATATTATGCGAAGCTGATGGGAATCCCCGTAAACAAGCTGATTTGCGCGTCCAACAGCAACAACGTGCTGACGGATTTCATTAATACGGGTGTATATGACAGAAACAGGCAGTTCTACACCACTATCTCACCATCAATGGATATTTTGATTTCTTCCAACCTCGAGCGTCTGCTGTATCATCTTACCGATGGCAGCGACCAACTCATCAACGAATGGTTTGTAAAGCTCAAGGAGTCGGGCAGATACGAGGTCAACGAAGATGTTAAAAAGCAGCTCTCCGAGTTGTTTTATGCAGGCTGCTGCAACGATGAGGAAACCAAGTCGGAAATCCATAAAACCTTTGAGGGCGAGCATTATCTGCTTGATACGCATACCGCTGTTGCTGTCAAGGTTTATGACGATTACAAGCGGAAAACTGGCGATGAAACCAAGACAATAATTGCGTCTACGGCGAATCCGTACAAGTTCGGCAGAGCCGTTTATGACGCTATTGATGGGAAATCTCCCTGCGGGGACGAGTTTGAGCTTATCTCTCACCTTGAGTCGGAAACGGGAACAAAAATGCCCGCGCCGCTTGCTGCTACCAAGAACAAAGCAATCCTCTTCACGGGTTGCGTGGATAAGCAGGAGATGGGCAAGGTCGTTTTGGACTTTCTCAAAGCTTGATGGTGATTTATGCTTTATACAATCGGAGATTTGCATCTCTCACTCGGCAGTGACAAGCCGATGGACATTTTCCCCGGCTGGACTAACTATTTGGAGCGACTTGAGAATAATTGGAACACCAAAATAACCGCAGAAGATACGGTTATTTTGGTGGGAGATCATTCGTGGGCGCTGAAATTGGAAAACAGTCTGGCGGATTTGGAATTTATTGACAAAAGGCTGAACGGCAAAAAAATTCTTGTTAAGGGAAATCACGATTTGTGGTGGTCAACGATGAATAAAGTTACATCGTTCGCAGCGCAAAATGGATTGACTACATTAAGTTTTCTGTTCAACAATGCGTATCTTGTCGAGGGTAAGGCAATTTGCGGAACCCGCGGTTGGATAAGCGAAAACGGCGAATCTGCTGACACAAAGGTTTTGAACCGTGAGGCGGGGCGATTGGAGCTGTCACTTCAGGCGGCGGCAAAGCTCGATGGGGAGTTGGTGGCATTCATTCACTACCCCCCGATTTACGGGCGGGAGGAGAATATTCCGATTACGAATATTCTGCACAAATACGGAGTAAAGCGTTGTTATTATGCTCATCTTCACGGACGTAGCATAAAGGACGCTCTTAACGGGGAACGCGGCGGCGTTGAATACAGACTTGTATCCGCGGACGGCGTTGGCTTTGATCCGGTACAAATAAATTAACGTATATCAGGAAGGAATAAATCAAATGGAAATCATTTCACAGAACAACACAGCGACCAATACTTATGCGATTGATGTTAAGTTCAGCGCAGAGGAATTTGAGGAGGCGATTAACGCGGTTTATAACCGTCAAAAGTCCAGAATCGCCATTCCGGGATTCCGCAAGGGCAAGGCGACCAGAAAGATTATCGAGTCGCATTACGGTGAGAACGTATTCTATGAGGACGCAGTAAATTCGCTGTATTCCGACAATATCGAGGAAATCATCGACAAGACAGGTCTTGAGGTGGTGGATATAGAGAACACACAGGTTACTGATGTAAGCCGCGACAACGGAGTTTCGCTCAAAGCGGACATCATTACCAAGCCCGATGTGGAAATTTCCGATTATAAGGGATTATCCGTGAAGAAAACTGTCAAGACTGTTACCGATGAGGCGGTTGACGAGGAAATCAACAAGATGCGCGAAAGAGTAGGGCGTATCGTTACCGTTGAGGGAAGAGCCGTTCAGGACGGCGATACCGCTGTTATCGACTTCGAGGGCTTCATGGACGGCGTTGCATTTGAGGGCGGCAAGGGTGAGAAGTTCCCGCTCGAAATTGGTTCGCACTCGTTTATCGCTGGGTTTGAGGAGCAGATTATCGGTAAGAACGCAGGCGATGAGTTTGATGTAAATGTTACGTTCCCCGAGGATTATCAGGCAGAGAACCTTGCGGGAAAGCCCGCAGTGTTCAAGTGCAAGCTGCACGAAATCAAGGCAATGGATATTCCGGAGCTGAATGACGATTTCGTAAAGGACGTTTCCGAAAAGGACACCGTTGACGAGCTTAAGGGCGAAATCAAAGAGAAGCTTGCAGCGCAGTATGCAACGGAAGCGGACGATCAGGCGGATTCCGATCTTATGGATGCTATGATTGGCAATATGAAGGCGGAAATTCCGCAGGTTATGTACGAGCGCCGTATTGATGAAATCGCGCGCGAATGGTCCGCGAGAACCCGTATCGATATCAAGGATTATCTCAAGTACACGGGAATGACTATGGCACAGTTCCGAGCAAACTTCAAGGACGCGGCAAAGCGTCAGGTTGAGCTGCGTTTGTGCCTTGAGAAAATTGCGGAGCTTGAGAATGTTGAAATCACTGCGGACGACATCAGCAAGGAATACGACAACCTTGCCGAAGAGTACAAAATCGACGTTGAGAACGTAAAAGCGGCAATCTCCGAGAAAACCCTCATCAGCGATCTGAAAATTGAAAAGGCGCTGGACATCGTTAAGGACAGCGCGAACATCGAGGAAGTCACCGAGTAATTCCTCCGATGTCAGAGAAAGGAGCAAATTATGGCGTATATCCCTTACGTAGTAGAGCAAAACAGCCATGGCGAGCGTTCTTACGATATTTTCTCGCGGCTGCTCAATGACAGAATCATTCTGCTTCACGATGAGGTAAATTCCGCAACGGCGAGTGTCGTTGTGGCAGAGCTGTTGTATCTCGAGGGTCAAGACCCCGATAAGGATATTTTTCTGTATATCAATTCCCCCGGTGGTTCTGTGTCCGATGGTATGGCAATTTATGATACGATGCAGTACATCAAGTGCGATGTTTCAACCATTTGCACGGGTATGGCGGCTTCTATGGGCGCGTTTTTGCTGTCCAGCGGCGCGAAAGGCAAGAGAATCGCACTTCCGAACAGTGAGATTATGATCCATCAGCCGTTGATTTCCGGCGGCGGAATCTCCGGACAGGTAACAGATATTCAGATTCGCTCCAATTATCTTCAGCGCACCAAAGACAGATTGAACAGAATCCTTTCCAAGAATACAGGCAAGGACTATGAAACAATCTGCCGCGACACCGAACGCGACAACTTTATGGATGCCGATGAGGCATTGGCATACGGGCTTATCGACAAGGTATATAAGAACCGCAGCGATATTTCCTAGTAATATCCTTTTGTTACCATTCTACGGAGGAAAAAATTTATGATGGTTTGCTCCTTTTGCGGAAAAAATGAGAGTCAAGTTGCGCGGATCCTGTATGGAACTTCGGAAAATGCCGTGATTTGCAGCGATTGCATTATGGCATCGTTTAATATGTTGGTGGAGAGCGGCGATATCAAGGCTCCGGGATTTGGGAGGCAGTCCGCGCGAAACAACAATAAAAAAAGTTCACAGGCGTTTTTGTCAAATCCCGATGATTTAATGACTCCCGAGGAGATCAAGGCAATCCTCGATGATTACATTATCGGTCAGGAGGATGCAAAAAAGGTTCTCTCCATTTCCGTTTACAATCACTATAAACGCACATTTTTGAATAGCGATGAAGTCAACAGTGTTGAGCTTCAAAAGTCAAATGTCCTGTTGCTCGGACCTACCGGCGTGGGCAAGACGATGCTTGCGCAGACACTGGCAAGAATGCTTAATGTTCCGTTCGCGATTGCGGACGCGACAACACTTACGCAAGCGGGTTATGTCGGCGAGGACGTGGAGAACGTTCTTTTGCGGTTGGTTCAGGCGGCGGATTATGATGTCGAGGCTGCCGAGCGCGGAATCATCTACATTGATGAGATCGATAAAATTTCCCGTCGCAGCGAAAACACCTCCATTACCCGCGATGTAAGCGGAGAGGGTGTTCAGCAAGCACTGCTGAAGATTATTGAGGGTACGGTTTCCAATGTTCCGCCTCAGGGAGGCAGAAAGCACCCACATCAAGAGTTCATTCAGGTTAATACCAAGAACATTCTGTTCATTTGCGGCGGAGCGTTTGAGGGAATCGAGAAAACTATTGCGCAACGCGTGTACAGCTCCGCGATGGGATTTGGCGCGGACGTAAAATCATCTAAGGACAAGGAAGATGAAAATCTGCTTAAACAAGTCAATACGCAGGATTTGGTAAAATTCGGTATTATTCCGGAGCTTATTGGACGTCTGCCGATTGTTACCTCGCTTGACGCATTGGACGAGGACGCGTTGGTTCGCATTCTTGACGAGCCGAAAAACGCGCTTATCAAGCAGTATAAGTGCCTATTCAAGGCGGATAACATCGCTTTGGAGTTCGAGCCAAAAGCAATTCGTGCGATTGCGGAGAAAGCGATCAAAACCAAGACAGGTGCACGTGGACTTCGTTCCATTGTCGAGGACGTTCTGCGTGATGTGATGTTTACTGCACCAAGCGACCCGACAATCACGCGAATCACCATCACCGTGGACAGCGTAAACGGCACAGGAAAGCCGCTTATTGAGCGCAGTTCTTCAGCGAAAATCAACAAAAAATCCGTTAAGAAGATAGGGTAAATAGAAAGCCGGTATTGTTGCCGGCTTTTGAAGTATCGGGAGGACTTATGCTCTTGGATAATAAAGTGGAATACAATGCCGTTTGGGATAGGGTCTATAATGAGCTTGGTTTCATACCCGGTTATCGCGAGAATGTCCCGTTTCGGATTAACCTCCCATATTGCGTTTACGGAATTGAAAATATGTCAATAGAACAGCTTGACAGGCTGGAAGAAATCGGCAAGGAGATTATGATTCGGGTAACGAATGACGGCGAGAGAATCTACGCTCTGGATTGGCAGCACGATGGATTTTTATATGACCCACGCAACCCCGAGGAGCAGATCGATTACTACGTTGAGGACGCGAGATACAATGGCGGTGGGTTTAATGTTTATTTTCCGTCATTCTATCCTGATGGGGATTATCATTTCTTTATCGGTGAAAACTTTGATTTCGGGCTGTTGGGTCATCCATGGCGGCTAGAAATGTGGATTTTCGGCGAGCGTTTGCTCTCCGAATTTGAAATGGTCTATCGGGAACTGGGTTGGGTGAAAAAGCAAGGGTAAACATTTCGAGGAGGAATTGAAATGACGGAAAAGAGAGATTTCGCAATAAGCCTTTTGAAACAGATTTTAACCGCGCTCCATGAAAAGCGATTCGCGGACGTTGTGAATCTTGTCGACGAATGCACGTTAAGCGTTGATGATATAATTGAATTTGTTCAAGGAACGGTTGAATTGAATGAATTTGATACAATTGACAAATACAGAGAGAAAAACATCGCGTATACAACCGACGAGGACGATGATCCGTTTCAGATTGATTATTATATCGAAGCCGACGGCGGAAACGATGTTCCTCTGATTATACAGTTAAAAATAGAATCCCAAGGCGGTTCAAGACGGACAATTCTTGATATAGAGCCTAATTGATGAAAGCGAGGGCAAAATGGGAAAGGTTTACAGAAAACGGCAGATTGAGGGCGTAACGATTCCCGCAATCATACATAACTGGCAATATTTCTGGCATAATATGGCGGTTTATGAGGATGGCACGATAAGCTGTTGGGAAAGAACCGATTTGTGCGATGTTCCGTGGCAGATGTCGCGGGGGTGGCTTATGGCACGGGTTCCAGATGGAAAAGCACTCAGTGTCCACCATTGTTGTTCACTTGAGATCAATAATGGTGATTGGAATTTCGATAACAACGAGTTTGTCAAGTTTATTAAGAATACGGTGCGCTCAATGAATCCCGAGATGGCAAACATCTTCCAAATGACAGAACGTGAAAAGGCAATCTGGAAGGAACGTCACATTTGTTTTTCCGCCAGCCCAACGCCCTGTAAGGTTAAAGAAGGATTTGGGTATGACCTAATGGACGGCGACAGCGTTCATATTTTTGTCCGAGATGAGGGCAAGATTACACTTACGGAGTTGAATATTTATTCGGACGAAACTTTTTCAGTGGATACTATGAGTGATAAAACGTTCACATTGTACGATATAAAGAAATTATTCGCGGATAACACGCTTTGCACCGCTCCGAAAAACGGAGAAAGGGTGGTTCTCGGTGCGCTCGGCGAGGCTGATTGCAAACTTATTTGCGACCCCGTTCCGGATAATGACAAGCTGAGTGAAATCAAGAATCTTTCTCTTAGGGTGCAGAACAAACCCGACGGGCACGAATTGTGCATCAGAGCGTATCACGCGTATCTTGTCGAGCCGACCGATTTTTATAAAGAAAAGCTCCGCGAGGCTTACGAGGCTGTACCCGAGCATGAGCGTATGTATCTTGGAGATATGGACACGCGGGACAGCGACTTTATCCGAATACTCTACACCGACGAAAAAAGGGAGGTATGAGTTAGAGGTAAGAAGTTGGATATTAGAGGTTGGATTCAAAACCACATTCTAACCTCTAACTTCTAAGGGGGGACTATGACTGCGTTTGAGAAGATATATGATGTTGTGAAAAAGATACCGCGCGGAAAAGTCGCGACTTACGGTCAAATCGCCGAGCTTGCGGGGAATCCCAAGTGGTCGCGGGTGGTCGGGTACGCGCTGCACGCGAATCCCGACCCGGACGGGATTCCATGTTACCGCGTGGTGAACCGATTTGGGGGACTTTCGAGCGCGTTTGCGTTCGGCGGAATCAACGAGCAAGAGCGTTTACTCCGCGAGGACGGAATAGAATTCCGCTCGAACGGCACGGTCGACCTGAACAAGTACCTCTGGAACGGACTATAATCACAAAAAGGACGAGTTATTGCAAAATTCGTCCTTTATTTTTGTGTAAATCGGAAAAAGTTGTCTAAATTTACACAAATTTTACAAAAATACTTGATTTTTTGACGAAAATATGAGATAATAAAAGAGAGTGTACAGGCATTATATGTTATAGGAAGAAGAAATTTTATGGCTCATTTTTTTAATTTTAAGCAAGATTATTTCGGATTGACCGAAAGTGAGGTCGACAAAAATCTCTCGCTTTACGGATTGAATACATACAGTAAGACTCGGGAAGCGTTTCAGAGCTTTTCCTACACAGATGTTTTCCTGTCGCCGTCTGTGCTGCTAATGTTTATCGCGGGGATATTGTCCTTGTTTGTTTCGGGGATTGGCACGGGGATTATTATTATTCTTATTGATGCGGTGTATGTCTGCGCGGAAATTTTCTGCCGAAAAGCCTCGGATGACCGTTTAGGGGAGATCGAGGACACTGCTGCAATGAAGTTTCGAGTAATTCGCGGCGGAAAGCCCGAGCTTATTGAGAAGGAGTTTATCGTCCCGGAGGACACCATTGTGGTTCAGGCTGGAGAGCGTGTTCCGGCGGATGCGTTTATCCTTGAAGCGGAGGACGTTACCGCAGACGAGAGCATTCTTACAGGAAGCAACAAGCCTGTTGCGAAATACGTGGGCGGAATCTCGAAAAGTGATCTGAAGCCGACTTTTGTATACAGCGGAACTACGATACTTACGGGAAAGGCGATATGTAAGGTCAGTGCCACGGGCGTTGATACGCAGCTTTATCAGCACTGTGGGGAGGTTACTGATAAGCACCCGTACTTTACGAGCCTGGAGAAGATCGTGCGTACAACAGTTCCATTGTGCGGTTGTGTGGCAATGGCGCTGGTTCTGACTTCAATGATTATCGAATTGGTATCCGGCAGGGACGCTGTTCATTCGGCACTTAACGGTATCACGTTGGGATTGTGTTTCATTCCCACGGGAATTGGAGCATTGATTCGTATCTACTACACAAAGGGCGCGATGGATTTCGTGAAAAACGGTGCTATTGTTAAATCATTCGCCGATATTGAGAAGTTAAATTCGCTGTCGGTTCTTTGTGTGGAAAAGGAGGGCGCAATTTCCAAGAATCGCCTGGAGGTGCGCAACGTTTATGCCAGAAGCGAGGAGCTTCTGTATAAGGTCGCGGCTCTCGCGTGCGAGCCCAATTCCACCGACCCTGCGGAACGCGCACTGATGGTTAAAGCGACTTTCTTTGATGAGAAAATCAAGAACGTTTACACAGAAAATGAATTTATAGATAAGATTCCCGATGAATCTGATTCCATAACCGGGGCAATCTGGAATGTCGGAGGGTCGAAAATTTGCTGCGTAAAGGGCGCTCCCGAGCTGATTCTTCCAATGTGCAATATGAGTGGCGATACACTGTTCAATGCTAAGCGGAAATACGAGGAGTACTACTCGAAGGGCTGCAGCGTGTTGGCGGTGGCCTGTGTGGACGTTAATGATGAAGTTCCCGATTTGACTGCGGGATTTTCCTACACATTTGTGGGGTTTGTGGCTTTTTCCGCGCCGTTGCGCGATTCGGTGTCCTCTGCCGTGAAAACCTGCCGCAGGGCGGGTGTGCGCGTGGTAATGCTTACCGAGGATAATCCGAGTGTTGCGGAATCCACGGGCAAGATGATTGGCTTGTATTCGGCATCGGTTATCACGGGAAGCGGCATTGAGCGGTCCAGAGAGTTGGGCGAGCCGTTGGATTTAAGCGCGGATATTTACGCGAAAATCACCCGCGAGCAGAAGCTTTACATCATCGAAAAACTCCGCGAAAGCGGTGAGGTTGTCGCGATGACGGGGATTCGTACCGAGGACGCTAACGCTCTTGAGGCGGCTGATGTGGGAATCACCGTGTCACAGCACGCGGCGGGCTGCACCTATGAAGCAGCGGACATCATTATGAATGACGACAATTTCTACGCGATTGCGGATATGATTGCTTCGGCGCGACAAATTCACCGAAACATCAAACGTGCGGTGTCGTTGATGATTTCGGGCTACAGCGGAATGATTTTGCTTATGATTCTGAACTTGTTCATCAGCAAGCAGCTAATGCTTACTTCCGCAATTATAGCGTTGGTATCAATGATTCTTCTGCCGATTTGCGCACTTGGGTTTATCGGTTGTGATTCGGACATCAAGCAGAATATGCCTCCGTCCGAGTTTATGGCGGTGCGTAAAATCAACTATCGGTTTATCGGAGGAGCGGTTTTATTTGGCGCTCTTTCGGGAATTGTTGCGATTGCGTCATATTTGTTTATGTATAACGGGGCAAATTTTGAGTTTGCGCGAAGCTGTTCGCTGATTTCCTACTGCATATGCACGGCGCTTTTTGCGATTGTGCGGCTGTCATCGGATTCGCCGTTTACCGCATTCATCAAATCTGCGCCAATTCGCAAGGCTTCAATACTGATTGTGGCAATTTTCCCGATTCTTCTGGTGTATGTTCCGTTTATTAACAGCGCGTTTGGGCTTGCTGCAATTGATATTCTCGCGATGCTTATAAGCATTGTTTCGGGAATTTTGCCGCCGCTCGTGTACTTTCTCATCGAACATTTTATCAGGCATAAGGAGATTCTATGAAAAAAATTGTTGAATATCTGAAGTATTTTTTATGCGGAATTGTTTTTGGTACCGCGAATGTAATTCCGGGAGTTTCGGGTGGTACAATGTTGGTTGTGTTCGGAATCTTTGACCGATTAACCGATTCGATTTCGGGAATCAAGAAGATTTTCCAAAACTTATGGTTTCTGGTGACCTTTGCGCTTGGGGCAGGCGGTGCAATAATTTTCTCATCGTTTGTGATTTCTTCGCTTTTCGATAACTTCGGCATTCAGACAAATATGTTCTTTCTTGGACTGATAATCGGAGGAATCCCGCTGATTTACAAGCTGGGCACCTCTGAGAAAAAGGTTAAGCCGCTATGCGTTGTTCCGTTTGTAATCGCGATGGCGGTGGTTATCGGGCTTACAGTGATGGAAAGAGCAGATATTTTCAAGCTCGCGCCCGATGTTGTAAACGGATTTGATGTAATAATCTCACTTAAGCTCCTGGGCTGTGCGGTACTCGCAGCGGTCACAACGATTATTCCGGGTATTTCGGGGTCGTTTGTAATGATGCTGATAGGTGTGTATGAAACGATAATCACGGCAATCAAGGAAATGAATTTTTACGTGATTGTCCCGTTTGCAATAGGTGCGATAATCGGTATAATCGGTGGTGCGAAACTGATCTCCATACTGATCAAGAAAAACAGACTTATGGTTTATTCCGCGCTTATGGGTTTGGTTATCGGCTCAATTTACGCGATTCTGCCCGAGGGATTCGGATTCAATCTGCAAACGGGCTACGGGTTCGTATGTATGCTGTTCGGTATTGTTACGGCAGTGCTCATTGAGAAACTCGGAGCAAGCGATAGCGGAAACAAATAAAAAAACGCGCTCCTTTGAACAGGAGCGCGTTTGATTTTACCAAGGGTGTTCCGTTAATTAGGCTCTTTAAGGGCGCGGCGTATTCGGCTGAGTGATTCGGGAGTTATACCCAGATATGAAGCTATATATTTTTGGCTGATACAGTTTTCGATACCGGGTTTTTCGCACTTAAAATCAATATATCTTTCTGTTGCGTTTTTAACCAAAAAGCTGTTTTCACGATGAATTTTATATGCTAAAGATTTTTCCAAAAGCCATACATATAATTTTATACCATCACTGTCATTTTCAATGATTTTCTTGAAATCGAGAACAGGGCAGCGCAGCAAAACGCAGTTTTCCAACGCCTCTGTACATATTATCGAAGGTTCGTTGGAAATAAGTGAATCACCGCCGCATATACCTCCCTCTTGAGAAATAAATCGAGTAATGTCGTTTCCGTCATCGTCAATGTAATAATCTCTAAGTATACCGGAAACAACAAAAAATAAATAATTATTTTTTTCACCTATTCTAATCAAGGTATTTCCTTTTTTTATTTTAATTTCCGAAACAACAGATGAAAATTTGTCTATCAAACCGGTGGGAATATTGATTCCATAATTCCTTTTTAATATTTCCGAATAGGCGGTTATACCATACATAATTGATTATTTCTCCCAAGACGCTTTAATGCTTATTTCGGTTTTATCCGCAAGTTCCTCAAGAAGTAATATTTCTTCCGTTGATAGCTCTATTTGGATTGATTTCACCAATTTTTCTATATGCTCTGGTTTTGTAGCGCCCACAATTGGCAGCATACCTTTTGAACACGAGTGAGCAACAGCAATTCCAGCAATATCGGTATGATATTTATCGGCTAGCTTACCCATTTTATTTGTAAGTGTGGTCATTTTTTTTTAACCTTGATTTTCCGAATACAATTCCTCTGCGTGAAAGTGGAGGCAGCTTTTGGGTTCCTGTCAATGCTCCTTGTTCCAGAATCATATATGCCCAGAATGTAATATCATTTTGCTTGCAGTAGTCAAGCAGCCCGTTATCTTCGTGTTGTCTGTAAATCAAACTATAATGATTTTGAACACCATAAAGTTTGATATTATATTCCGACAGAACATTTTGCGCAAGCCGAACATCGTTGATATCAACATTTGAAATTCCGATATGCTTTACCTTTCCGTCCATAACTAGCTCTGCCATTGCTTTCATTTTATTTTCAATATTTGTAGGTTGATGAAGCCACAGTATATCAATATGTTCACGTTTAAGCCGCGAAAGACTTTGCTCCACGGATTTTTTCACATTAGACAAACCCGCCTTTTCTGCAGGAAAGTACTTCGTTGAAATTATAACTTCGGAATTGTTTTCCGACAAATATCCAAGCAGCTTTTCGGAGGATCCTCCGCCGTAAACAGGAGCTGTATCAAAGAGAAGCATATTATTTTCAACCGCAGAACGAAAAGTATGTGTAATCTGTTCTTTATCCGGGATAGTTCCAAATATCATTCCATTGCCGTTAAAGCCGTTTCCCCAGCCCCATGTACCAATCGCGCATTTTCTGTTCATTGTAATGCCGTCCTTTTGTAATATTTTAATATAATGTTA
>CAMWMN010000048.1 GCA_947175385.1 uncultured Clostridia bacterium
GATTAATTATAACACATTTTGGATATATCTCAATAACCAATTTGAGATTATTTAATAAGACCAGATTTTAACCTCTCCTCATTTGCGGAGGCAAAGTTCACAACAAACAACTTGTTTTTCTCGATTGGAATCAACGAATTATCCACATAATATTGGGAAATCGGAGTGATTTTGATTCCATATTGTTCACATTCGGAAACAATTCTTTCGGAATCTTCTGAAATACGCACGGTGAAGTGAAGTCCCGCGTTGGATTCGGAGATTTCCACACCGTCAAATCGCTCCAAAAGCCGTATTACAAGCTCTCTGACGCGGCGAAAGTGCTTCTTGACGCGGCTTAGATGACGTTCAAAATATCTCTCCGAAATGAACTTTGCAAGCGTAAACTGCTCAAACACAGGCACACTGCACGCATAGAACCCGAGACGCTGCTGCCATTGTTCATACAGCTCCTCCGGAAGGCACATATAGCTGATACGTACCGATGGCGCGATGGTCTGCGAGAACGTGTTGATGTAGATTATGCGACCCTCCGCGCCCTGTCCGAACAGCGCGGGCAACGGTTTGCCGCTCCAGCGGAACTCACTGTCATATTCGTCCTCGATGATGAACTTACCGCCGTCCATTGCCCACCGAGCAAGCTCCAATCTCCGCGAAATCGGCATAACAATGCCTGTTGGAAAGTGGTGCGCAGGCGAGATGTGCGCGATGTCCACACGCTTTTCGAGCAACTCCGAAACATTCACTCCATACTTGTCAAGTGAAATCAGCTCAAAATTCACATCATTAAGCGTGTAGATTTTGGGTAATTTTGGAAATCCGGGATTCTCTGCGGCATACCGCTTATCCCGCCCCAGGAGCTGAATTAATAGGTTGTACATATACTCCGCGCCCGACCCGATAATAATGCGCTCAGGCGGCTGATAAAGCCCTCTCGCGCGGTAAAGATAGCCCGAAATCGCGCTCCGGAGTTCATATGCTCCGCCGTTCTGAACAGGCTGTAGCAGCGCCGTGCCCTTTTCAAGAATCACGCGCCGCATCAGTCGCGTCCAAACCGAAAATGGGAATACTCCGATCGTTTCCGCAGACTCGTCATCAGGCGGCATCTCCTCGTAAATCGGCTCGGTCAGCGGGTTAAGCTCCACCACACCGCCGCTGTACTGTACATAATACCCGCTCCGCTGCTCCGCACGAACATACCCCTCGGCAATAAGCTGTTCATACGCATTCGCAACAGTGACTAAGCTGACATCAAACTGCTCCGCGAAAGAACGCTTACTTGGCAACTTCTCGCCGATTTTGAGCGTCCCGGTGAGAATATCGGTCTTTAATGCCTCGTAAATCAGCTCATACAGCGGCTTCTTGGAGTTCATATCAAGTGAAATTTGCATTATTCTCTCCTAAAAATTCACACAAAGTATCTGCCCTGAAATGTATCCAACTCCGCAAGACGCTTGTCCAGTCCGCCCAACACGGAGATTTTGTCCGCGCTCCACAATGGCGCGACCAATAAATTCTTATCGCCGTCGCCTGTGACACGCTCAATGACCGTTTCGGGCGGGAGCAGCTCCAACTGCCGCGCCACAAGGTCTATATACTTGGACTTTTCAAGCGGTTTAAGCTCGCCGCTGTTGTACATATTGCACAATTTTGTGCCGCGTAATATATGCAATAAGTGGATTTTCACTCCGTCCGGACGGAGTTTTCCAAGGATTCGCACGGTTTCAAGCATCATCTCGGTGCTTTCACGCGGCAAACCATTAATAATGTGCACACAAACGCGGATTCCATACGCTTTCAGCAGTTCATATCCGTGCAGAAATTCCGCAAACGTGTGGCAACGGTTGACAAGCGCGGCTGTGGAATCGTGCACTGTCTGGAGTCCCAGTTCCACCGTCAGCGGTCGCGGAAAATGGCTTAACAGCGCGGCTTTCTCCTCGTCAAGGCAGTCCGCTCGAGTAGCAATCGACACTCCGAACGCGCCCAAATCCTCAGCTTCCCGTAACATTTCCGACAAATGCATAGCAGAACAATAGGTATTGCTGTGAGCTGCATAGTAAAGCAAAATTCGCGCATCAGGAAACTTCCGCAGAATCCGGGCTTTTTCCGACTCAAACTGCCCCTTAACTGACTGTTCACATCGTGGAGTTTGCGCACAAAACGCGCAGCCGCCGAATCCCCTTGAGCCGTCAATGTTGGGACAGCTCAAATCCGCGTCAACAGTGGCTTTACACACTCTTCCACCGTAAGTTTTCCTGTTGTAATACGCTAATGTGTGATAACGTTTGTTATCGTCAGAAAATATGAATTGATTTAACATTTTTTGCTCCCGAAAACGCTCCAAATTCAACATCGCTCAAACCTGCTCCCACAAACGTTTCAGCCGATTTTTACGATTAAAATCCTCACAAATGCGATTGTTATGCGGTTTAGCTAAAACAAATAAAAACAGCGAAATAAGGCTCCAAATTAAATACACCGCAAACCCGCTCCGGTAAACGTTTCAGCTCAAATTCAGTCCGTCTTATTTTCCTCAATGCCTTTATCCATCGCGTTTATGACGGTTTTCATCACCGTAAGCGCGTTCTCACTGCCAACGCTCACCAGCATACGCGGCTTGCCGGTTGTTTCCAAACGCATTCGCTTGCCAACCGCTTTCGTGACTGCCGAAATCTTCAGCATATCGAATTTTGCGATATGGAATATCAGATTGTCGCCGGTTTGTGAAATTTCGGATATTCCCGACCGCGCCGCCATATTTCGGAACAGCGCAACATCAATCAATCCCAGAACTGGCTCGGGCGGCTCTCCGTAACGGTCTATTAGTTCGTCGGTGATGTCTGACGCGTCCTCGTCAGATGAAATCCGCGCGATTTTGCGATAGCAGTCCACGCGCTGCGCCTGATTCGAGATGTATTTCTCGGGAATGAACGCGTTGATTCGTATGTCCACAAGGCATTCCTCACGCGGCGTGGGTTTCTCGCCGCGCTCCTCGCGAACCGCCTCGTCCAGAAGCTGCAGATACATATCGTATCCAACGTTCGCAAGATGTCCGCTTTGTGAAGCACCGAGGATATTCCCCGCGCCGCGTATTTCCAAATCCCGCAGAGCGATACGGAATCCGCTGCCAAACTGCGTGAACTCGCGAATCGCGTCCAACCGCCGCTGCGAAACCTCCGAGAGCACCTTGCCGGGACGAAACGTGAAATACGCGTAAGCGCGTTTGTTTGTGCGCCCAACGCGCCCGCGAAGTTGATGGAGCTGCGCCAGCCCCATATAGTCTGCGTTTTCAATGATCAGCGTGTTGACGTTCGGGACGTCCACGCCCGTTTCGATGATGGTTGTGCATACCAACACGTCCAATTCGCCGTCTAAAAGCTGCCGCCAGATCTCCAACAGCTCCCCCTCGGGCATTCTGCCGTGCGCCACACCGATTTTCGCCTCGGGAATCAGCGCACCGAGCTGCTCCGCGCATTTGTAGATGCTGTCGATGCGGTTGTGGATATAGTACGCTTGACCGCTGCGACGCAGTTCTTTGCGAATCGCGCCCGCAATCACGCCCCAATCGTGTTCGATTACAAAGCTCGCGATGGGCTGCCTGTCCTGCGGCGGCTCGTCAAGCACGCTCATATCGCGGATTCCGCTCATCGCCATATTCAGCGTGCGCGGAATCGGTGTTGCGGACAGTGACAGAATGTCCACACCTGTGAACGCCTCCTTAAATTTATCCTTGTGCGCCACACCAAAACGCTGCTCCTCATCAATTATGACCAGTCCAAGATCCTTGAACTTCACATCGTTTTGGATTATCCTATGAGTTCCGATAACCAAATCAACGCGCCCGCTTGCAAGTCCGCGAAGAATTTCCTTCATTTCCGATTGGGATTTATAGCGTGAGAGCAGCGCAATATTAATAGGAAATCCTTCCATTCGCGAGGTAGCTGTCTGAAAATGCTGCCATGCAAGAACGGTAGTCGGGGCTAAAAGCGCGCACTGCTTGCCCGATTCCACACACTTGAAAGCCGCACGCAGAGCCACTTCGGTCTTGCCAAATCCCACATCTCCGCACAGCAAACGCTCCATCGGCTGAACGCGCTGCATATCCGATTTTATTTCGTCAATGCAGCGTAATTGGCTGTCTGTTTCGACGTACGGGAAGTGCTGCTCAAAGTCCTCTTGCAGGTTATCATCCTCCGGAAATGCAAATCCTTGGGATTTCATACGCTTTCCGTAAAGTGAAGTCAGTTCCTGCGCCATTTCTTTAGCGGCAGCCTTTGCTTTTGCCTTGGACTTCGACCACTGCTCGGAGTTCAACTTATTGAGCTTCACCGTGGACGTTTCCGCCGAACCAATATAACGCGAAATCATATCCAACTGTGTGACAGGAACGTACAAAACGTCCGCGCCCGCGTATTTTATGCGGATATAGTCCTTTGCAACACCTCCCGATTCGACCTTGTGAACGCCGTCAAATATTCCGATTCCGTGTGCATAATGAACAACCAAATCACCGACCGAAATGTCCTCCAACGAGCGGATCTCCTCGCCCTTTTTCTTCTTGGGAATCCGCCGCCGATCTGCATGGACAGCCGTGTGAGTGAATATGCGCAAGTCACTGTCGATGTACTCCAGACCTGCGGACAGTGTGCCGGCAACAACCAGAACTTTTCCCGGAATCACGTCCTCTGGTGAATCATAAAATTCAGCGTTGATACCCTCCGCGGCGAGATCGGCGGCAAGGTTTTTTGCGCCTTTTTCCGTACCAGCAAAAATAAACGCACAGCCATTTTTTGCAATAATGTGCTCCAAATCTTGCAAAAGCAACTTATATTCACCGCTCCACATGGCATTCTGAACCGCGCCGGTTACATTGATAATTGTTCCAAGTTCAACTCCGCCGCCACGTATGAAATTATCAAAATAAACACGGGTTCGGCGGTTAAGAATCTCGTAAAATTCGGACTTGGTTTGCATAAATTTATCAAGTCCCTTGCAAATTTTACCCTCATCAACAAGGATCTTCAAATCTTCAATATGCTGCAATTCCACGCTGCGAAACGCTTCACGCGTTGCGGTGTTCTCACAGACAAACACGTTTTTTGCATAATCAAAAACCGTGGATTGCGTTTCATAGCACAGCGAAAAGAATCTGTCAATTGCCTGTGGGTTTGCCCCTCCACGCAAACTGTCAATCTCGTCTGAAACGGCTTGCCGCGCGCGTTCGGAGGATTTTCCGCGAAGTTTTTTCATAAGACATTCCAGTTTTTGGCAAAGTGATTCAGGACTGTCAAAAAGAGTTTCGCGGGCGGGCGAAATCGCAATGCTTGTAAGTGCATTAGTGCGTCGCTGACTCTCGAGGTCGAACTCCGAAAGACTGTCGACTTCATCTCCAAAAAACTCCACACGACAAGGCACGGAACTGCTTGGCGGGAATATATCAACGATTCCGCCGCGCACCGAAAACTGTCCCGCGCCCTCAATCATATCGGAACGCGAATATCCCGCCGCAATTAGCCGCGAAATCAGCTCGTCTAGCGGCATTTCGGTTTCCGAGGTCAATGTGATAGTGCGTTTTTTCAGTTCTTCGGGCGGGATTGTGAACTGTCCGGCAGCAATTGGTGAACAAATCACAGTTCGACATCCGTGATTTTGCAAGTTCGAGAGTGCAAAAATTCTTTTTTGTTCATATTCGCGCGAAGATGCATCCGCGAAAATCATTTCCTTTTCGGGATAAAGCAATACCGAATTACACCCGAGCATCACATTTATATCCGAGCATAATTTTTGCGCCTCGCCCTCGGATTCTGCGATTATCAATGCCGGTTCATCTATGGGAAGCCGTGCTATAAGTGCCGCGAGGAAGTGTGCCTTACATATGTGCGAGACTCCTGTCACCATCGCGGGTAATGGATTATCCGAATCCAAATAGTTTAGCAGCTTGGAAAAATATGGATTCTTCAGTGCCGCATTTACAAAAAAATTCATTATTACACCTTAACCAATTTTGATTTTTTGGGGTCAAACATCTTGCAAAATACACATTTGAGCATTATGCAAGATTTGAATTTGTAACTCGCAAAAATTACGAATTATACCTATTCATTGCCTCATCGATTTTACCATTGACCATCAGCTCAAGTGCCGAAACCGCATTATCAAAGCATTTCTCGAGTTTTTCTCCGTCCTCTTTTTTGAAGCGCCCCAACACCCAGTCCGCAAGGTTGTACTCGGGATTCGGCTTCGCGCCGACACCCATTTTTATGCGCGCAAAAGCATCCGAACCAGATAGATAGATAATGTTCTTTATGCCGTTGTGGCCGCCATCGCTTCCCTTTCGCCGAATCCGCAAATGCCCAGGCTCAAGCGAAATGTCGTCAAATACGATAATGGTGCGCTCCGGCGGGATTTTGTAGAAACTCATCGCCTCAGTTACCGCCTCACCGCTTTTGTTCATATATGTGGTCGGTTTCATAATCAGGCAGCGCTTCCCCGCAATCATTGCATCACAAGTCAGCGACTTGAACCGCACTTTCTTGCATTGCAGTCCGTGCCGCTCACAGAGCGCGTCCACAGTCATAAATCCGATGTTGTGGCGCGTAGAATCATACTCACTCCCGGGATTACCCAACCCTACAATGATATACTCCAAAGTTCCTGTCGGTGCGGGTTCGCGACTCTCAATCTGCTTGAAAACATCAAAAATCGACATTTGGTTCACCTCATTCTTTTTTACACGCAAAAACCACTCGCAAATCCCTCTGCGAGTGAATTTATGCTCATTTTGCAAGATACAGCTATGAATAATTCATTTCAAAATCCTGCACATTTTGCATTATAGATTTTCCACCTTAAAGTAGTAAAGATACATCTTTTGAACCGAGTTTTCGAGGAAATAGTAATGCTTTATGTACGCGATTGTCATCACAAGAAGCAGTACCGTGAGCGCAATCAGACCGATTCCGCCATTTGCGAACCACAGCCCCAATGACAAAAGAAAGAAAATTGCAAACGACATCGTAACAATAAGGTGCACAATGCGCTCATGCTGATAAAATGCAATTCGCTGAAGCAGCTTTTCGCGCTGCTTTAGGAGTTCCTCGAGTGTGTGATCCGCCGCAAAAAACTCCTCAAGAAAAGCCAAATATGCCCTAATTTGCTTTGTCACCGAAAATCCCTCCGAAATGCAAGTTCTATGTGCGAGTTATTCAAAATTTTCAAGCTCCACAGATGCTTGCTCCCATTCCTCCATCGCCGATTCCTGTTCTTGGCGGAGCTGCTCAATCTGTTCGGATAACTCCATTGCCTCTTTATAATCTGCAAGATTGGATAATTGCTCCGTCATTTCGGCAATTTTGGAATCCATTTCCTCGATAGAATTTTCCAGGCGCGATACCTTGCCGATTAGCTTTCTGTGTTCGCTCTCGCGTTCCTTACGTTGCTTGTAGGACAGCGCCTGTTCGGACTGAACCTTCTCTGTTTTTGCAGGAGAAGGCTTGGAATCTTGCATGGTACGCTCCAAATAATAATCGTAGTTTCCGAGATAATTCACAGTTCCTGTTGGAGTGAGGTGATATACGCGGTTAGCGAGCTTGTTAATCAAATAACGGTCGTGCGAGATTACCAACAACGTGCCGTCATAGCCCGCCAGAGCGCTCTCCAATGCCTCACAGGACGTTATATCGAGGTGGTTTGTCGGCTCATCGAGCAAAAGAAAATTCGCTCCCGACAACATTAGCTTCAACAGCGCAACCCGTGCCCTCTCGCCGCCCGAAAGCTCCGAAACGCGCTTGTACACGTCCTCGCCCTTGAACAGGAACACCGCCAACGCGCTCCGCACCTCGGTTTCCGGCATTTTCGGATATGTGTCCCAAACCTCGTCCAACGCGGTTTTATCCTCGGACAGTCCCCGCTGCTGCTGGTCGAAGTAGCCGACCTGCACCCGCGCACCAAACCGAAAATCCCCGCCAAGCGGCTGATACTGTTCCGTCAACACGCGGAACAGAGATGTTTTTCCGCAGCCGTTGTCGCCGATAATGAATACCCGCTCACCGCGTTTAATGTCAAGATTCACGCCGCTGAACAAGGTCTTTCCGTCAAATCCGAGCATTAGGTTTCGAGCCTCAAGCACGTCATTTCCGCATCCGTCTGCCGCGCGGAACGCGAACTTTATCGCTTCGGGCGCGTCCTCGGGCTTGTCAAGTGTCTGTTCAAGCCGCTCTATGGACTTTTCCTTACTGGCGATTGTCACGTAATTCCGCGCTTGATTCCAACGTTTTTGCTGCTCAATAATACCCTCGACCCGCTTGATTTCGCGCATTGTGCGGTCATAGACCCGCTCTTGATGTTCACGCGCCTCTGCCTTAAGCTCCAAAAAACGCGTGTAATTGCCCTTATAATCGCGGATATGGTGATTTTCAAGCTCCAATGTACGCTCCGTGACCTTATCAAGAAAATATCGGTCGTGAGAAATCACGATGAACGCGCCGCGATAATCGGCAAGGAAGCGCTCAAGCCACTCCACGGACTTTATATCGAGGTGATTCGTTGGCTCGTCAAGCAACAGCAAATCAGCATTCGAGAGCAGTAGCTTCGCAAGCTGCAGCTTGCTGCGCTGTCCGCCCGACAGCACGCTTACGGGCAAATTAAGATCCTCCTCGGCGAAGCCCAATCCCATCAGTGCCGCTGCCGTATGGCTTCGATATGTCAATCCGCCATCGCGCTCGAATTGTTCGCGCAGCAGTGCTTGACGCTCAATGATTTCGGGCGAACAATTTCCAAGGTCGATTTTATCGTGGAGCTCCTCGATTTGCAGCTCCAACTCCTGCAATCCCGAAAAAATTTCCAGAGTTTCATCTATCAGTGTTTGAGACGAATCTTTGCAGGCGAACTGCTCCATATATCCAATTTTTATGCCGCCCGCAATATGCACATTCCCGTCATCGGGTGAAATTTTACCGTTTATGATGTGGAACAACGTGGTTTTTCCGCTTCCATTTACACCAACAAATCCGATTTTCTCACCATCATATACATCAAAACTCGCATCGGTGAACAGTACGCGGTCGGCAAAGCTCATTGAAACGTTATTAATTCCCAAAAGTTGCATAATTAATAAGCCGGCTTGACATACTCGCTGACCTTTTTGGGGGTATATTTTGTATTCACAAGATAATTGTCCTGCTGAACCTCATAATCCGCAGACGCTTGCTCAATCAGTTCATTGAACGCATCTCCGCGCATCTGCTGAAGTACTGATTCGCGATTTGATTCTTTCCAGTTTTCCAGAACGGACATTTCCATGCGGACAACAACATACGATGTTTTTGCCTCGTCACTGTGGAATACATACGGCTTTCCGTCACGCGCGAGTGACATAATGAAATTCGTTACTTCGGTATTATAAGAGGAGTTTGCTTTAGAGAATGCCATATTAAACAGACTTGCATCATCGGGAACGGTATAGGTCGCCTCATTTGCGGCTTTTTCGATGTACTCATCGGGCGACAGACCGCCCGCAACCTCCTCGGAATATTCCGTTGACGCCTTTTTACGAGCCTCGTCCTGAGCCTTTGCAAGCTCATAAAGATAACGTATTGTTTCATATCTTTCGCCATCGTTGAGCTTATCTGCGTATTCCTGAGCCTTATCCTTTATCGCTTTAATGTCGGATTCGGCTGTAAGCTCGTTGCCCATATAATCCTTGTAAGGCAGCGACATTATGCGGATCGCGGCATAATTCTCATCTATAAACTTATTGTATTCCTCATCGGAAACTGCCTGCTCACCATCTGTATCATAGTAATGCAAAAACAGCTTATTGCGCAGCATATTCACGCGGACAATTTCTTTATAGGATTCGATGCCGACGCCGCGAGCCTCGTTCATTTCGCCTACAGTGTCGAATCCATAAACGTATTTCGCATAAATATTGGACGATTCCCATTCCTTGTCGCATTGGGTGTTAATCTCGGTCAACTCCTCATCGGTAAGCGAAATTCCGTACTTTTCGCACAGACGCTGTACACCAATGTGTCCGCGGACGCTTTTAAGAGTGTTTTCTTTGATCCATTCAGTTACGTCCTTGCCATCAATGGTAGCGCTCCAGAAATCCGTTTCGGATTCGGAATCCGTTGAATCCGTTGAATTTGCGGAGCTTTCCTCGCTGATCTTTGACTGCGCTGTGTTTGTGAAATTCGTAAGGTAGCTGATATAAACGCCGTTGCGTATTTCGGTGCCGTCTACGGTCATCAGACTTCCGTTATCCATGCACGCTGTAAACGTACACGCAATTACTGCCGCCGAAAACGCCGCAGCAAGCTTCTTAAAATTTGTATTCATTTCAAGTCCTCCTAAAACTTATAATAGTTGAAATATGGTAATTAACCATGTGTGTTAACAATACCGTTCGCGTAGCTGCTTGGCGGAAAATCCACAGAGAGCAGCGTTATTTTGCCGTCAACGCGCGTAACGTTGTAAATCATTGACTTGTCCGCAGTGGATTCCAAATCCAGCTCCTCGGCAAGCATTGAAAGCGATGGGGAAATGTACTCCACTGTCAGCTTGTATACACCGTTCTCTTCTGTCATATCAGTGATTTTCGGCGCGTAATTGAGGTATCTGAGGTCGCGTGTGCAGTTATAAACGTGATTGGAATAGCTGAACTGCAAATCGCCGTAATTGATCGTGCGGTGATTCAGTGTCGCCTCACTTCCGAAAAGCTCCTTGCACGACTTGTCAATATCATATTCCGGAATCTGATACTGACCGTCAAGAGATATTTTGTATCCCGAAATATCTTTGTTAATAAGGATATTCCACACCGAACAACGGATTTTCACCGAATCGGGAAGATCGTTGGGCTGCTCAAACGCAGGTATGTCGTTTGCCACAACAGGCAGCAGAAACCGCGCGAACTCGTTTTTCAGCGAGGTGTTGTCCACTATGTTGCGAATCGCGCCCGAAATAAACGAAACACACGAAATAATGCCGATTACCGCCATTATTACGGTGAAAATCGCGAAACCGAAAAAGAATCGATGTTTTTTCGGCGGCTCTGCGGTTTTGATGTCATCGTCCGGCATATCGCCAAGCTCTGTGATGTTGTTTTCAATGTCGCTGTCAACATCCTCAATGTTTCCGAACAGCTCACTCAAAACCTCATCGTTATGCTGTTCGGCGGATTTTCTTTTCTTTTTTGACATTTATTTTCTATCCCCTTATCTGCCCGTTTCCACTTATCAAATACTTATATGTGGTGATTTCTTCCAAGCCCATTGGTCCGCGCGCATGGAGCTTTTGTGTGGAAATTCCGATTTCCGCGCCCAAGCCGAACTCGAATCCGTCTGTGAACCGCGTGGAGGCATTCACATAGACCGCCGCCGCGTCCACCGCGCATTGGAATTTCGCGGCATTCTCATCGGAGTTTGTTACAATGCATTCACTGTGCATTGTTCCGTATTTATTGATATGTGAAATCGCCTCGTCAACAGAGCTTACGATCTTTGACGAAAGCCGCAAATCAAGGTACTCCGTGCCGTAATCCGCTTCCTCGGCAAGACGCTCCACATTAATCAGCTCGGAAGTGCGCTTGTCACCGACAATCGCGACTTTTCCGTGCCAGCACTCGTCCAGCTTCGCGAAAAACCGCTCCGCGATCTTTTCGTGAACCAAAATGCTCTCAATAGCGTTGCAAACGGACGGCCGCTGAGTTTTCGCATTGTTTATAATGTTCACCGCCATATCCAAATCCGCGCTTTCGTCCACGAAAACGTGGCAGTTGCCCTCGCCCGTCTGAATCACGGGAACGGTGGAATTCTCAATAACAGCACGAATCAAGCGTCCCCCGCCGCGCGGAATCAGCAAGTCGATGTAACGGTTCAGCCGCATCATCTCATTGGCGGTTTCGTGGCTTGTGTCCTCAACCAGTTGAATGCAGTCCTTGGGAAAACCAAAATCCGCGATGGTCTTGCGCATCAAATTTACAAGGAACTTGTTGGAATTTATCGCGTCCGAACCGCCGCGCAGAATCACCGCGCTGCCCTCCTTGAAACACAATGCCGCCGCGTCAACGGTAACGTTCGGGCGGCTCTCGAAGATGATTCCGATAACACCCATCGGCACACGGATTTTCCTGACGTTCAAACCGTTCGGGAGCGTCTTTTCGCTGAGGATCGTCCCTATCGGGTCGGGAAGCGCCACAACTTGTCCAACGCCCTCCGCCATCGCGGAAATTCGTTTCTCTGTGAGTGTCAGGCGGTCTATCATTGCCTCGCTCATACCATTTTTGCGAGCGTTTTCAATGTCAACCATATTCGCGGCGATTATCTCCCGCGTATTTTGGTTGATTCGCCGCGCAATTTCGGACAACGCCTCGTTCTTCTTCGCGGTTTCGCAGCCCGCAATCAGCGGCGCGGCGGATTTTGCTTTTTTTCCAAGATTTTCTATATATTCAACACTCATTTAATAATCTGTCCTTTCCAATTTTAGATTACACATATTTTCAGTCCCTCGGAGCCTTGAAGTAAGTGCAGCGAGCGTTATCTGTTTCAAACAGCTCATAGAGCAGCTTGGGGTCTTTATTGCCGATAATCACGGAATCAATTCCCGCTTCGGCGGCAATCTGAGCCGCCTCTATCTTGGTGAGCATTCCGCCCGTGCCTACCGCCGAACCGCTTCCCTGCGCCATTGTGATAATCTCCATATTTATGTTGTCAACCTCGGGAATGAATTTCGATTCCGGGTCGGAGGGATCGCCGGTGTAAAGCCCGTCCACGTCGGTAAGCATCACCAACAAATCGGCCTTGCAAAGCGTTGCAACAATCGCCGAGAGCGTGTCATTCTCATCAAAATCGAGCTGCTTGATTGAAACAACATCGTTGGCATTGATAATCGGGATCACCGACATTTCAAACAGCTTGTTAAATGTATTTATTACGTTCGTGCGGCGGGTTTCGTTGCTGATAACGTCACGCGTCAGCAGAAGCTGCGCGACCTTGTGGTTGTAACGCTCGAAGTTCTCGCTGTAAAACTTCATCAGTTCGGTCTGACCGATTGCCGCGCACGCTTGCTTGGACGGAATGTCCCGCGGCTTCTCCGGAAACCCGCCTTTCGCCGCACCTACGCACTGTGCCCCCGAGCTTACAAACACGATTTCCTTACCTGCGTTTTTCAAGTCCGACAGGACCTCGACCAACGCGCGGCTCTTGCGAATGTTCATACTTCCCGTTTCGGGATAGGCGAGCGTGCTGCTGCCCACTTTGATTACAACACGTTTTTTGTCCCTAAAATTCGGCATAATTTACCAGTCCTTTTAATTTCACGGAAATAACCTGTATTTTCCAATAAGTATCAAGATACCCATACTATTTTATTATACCAAATTAATCCGTAAATTTCAACACATATTCGTAATTTTTCATGCAAATTTTATAATACAAGCAATTTTACGGAAAAAGTTCGTTAAAATTTATCGAAATTCCATAAAACCTCTTGACAATTTGCTAACAAATGTGGTATAATTACAGTAGAAATTTATGGGAGTGTTCTAATGGATTGTGTATGTGAACAATTGGTTTCTAAAAAACGGACGGGAGCTGATGTCCTGAAAGTAATTGGATTGATCCTCGCGGCAGCGATTGTATCGATGCTGTGTGTTTTAGGCGCCGGGTTTATCTCTCCGATATTGTTTTTTGGGGTGCCGGGGGCGATTGCTTTGTGTGTGTGGCTGGTTAGAAATATTAACTCTGAATACGAGTATATCATTACCAACAATCAGATGGACGTCGATAAAATCATTGCAAAGAGTCGCCGGAAACGTATGATTACAATTGATTTGTCCAAGGCGCAGGATTTTACCGAAAAAGAGCCACCGGAGAATGGAAATCGCGCCAAGACAACTGTTCACGCATCGAGCGGTAACGAGAACGATGTTGCTTATTTGTTCGTAGAGCACGGTGATTATGGCACAGTTATGCTGATTTTCAGCCCCAATGAAAAGACAAAGAAAGCGATTGTGCAGCAAGTTCCGGGAATGCTCCGCACGAGGTTACAGAGCCATGCCAAGTAAATTGTATATCCGCACCGGAACAGCAATTGTTGAGATTCCCCGAATCGCAAAAAGTGCAAAAAACAGATTTTTTTTGTCGAATTATTTTTCTGCGGACGAGATACGTTTTTTTGTTTCCCGTAAGTTGTCACCCGCACTTATTGCCGAAAATTACTGCGTAAAAATTGCACTGGCAAAGGCGATCGGTACCGGTTTTCGCATCATCAGAGCGCGCGACATCGCGGTTTTACGCGATAGATTGGGATCTCCGTTCATCATCACAAGCGGAAACGCGAAGCTGATGGAACAGCGCGAGGGCTTTGAAATCAACATTTCCGTTGATCACTGCAAGCATTACGCGACAGCAACAGTGATTATCACACGTTGATTTGTGCAGTTTATTCAAACACATTTTCTATCCCGCTCCCCAAGCGGGATAATTTATGCAATTTCAACAAGAATCGTAGGTGAAAAAATGAAAAGACTGGTTATCGGGTTGGCGGCTCACGTTGATGCCGGAAAAACCACACTTGCAGAGGCTATGCTGTTCAAGTCGGGGGCGATTCGGCACTGCGGGCGGGTTGACAACGGCGATGCATTCCTCGATAACAATCCGATTGAACGTGAGCGCGGGATAACTATTTTCTCAAAACAAGCGATTCTGAGAATTAATGACTGCGAAATCACAATTCTCGATACCCCAGGGCACATGGATTTCTCTACTGAGGCAGAGCGCGCGATTTCGGTTCTGGATGCGGCGGTGTTGGTAATCAGCGGCACAGACGGCGTTCAGCCCCATACAGCAACGCTTTGGGAGCTTTTACGGCGAACTGGAGTTCCTGTGTTCGTTTTTGTGAACAAGATGGACATTTCGTATAAATCTAACAAAGAACTGCTTGATGATTTGTTGAAGTTGGACAAGAATTTTGTTGAATTGGAAAATAATTTTCTTGAACATATTGCTGAGTTAGACGAGGAATGTATGAATTCCCTGCTCGATTCAGGTGATGTGCCGGAAACCCTCATTTCAAACGCCATTGCAACGCGGAGGGTGTTCCCGGTAATGTTCGGGGCGGCACTAAAATCCGAAGGCATAGATGAACTTCTTAGCGTTCTGGAACGGCTTGCGATACCCAAAGCGCGCACCAAAGACTTTGCCGCATTAGTGTACAAAATCACTACCGATGAAAAAGGCGCGCGTCTAACACACATCAAAATCAACGGCGGAGTGCTGAAAAACCGCACAGCTATCGACAATTCAGGTGACAAAATTTCACAAATCCGTGTTTATAACGGAATAAAATTCACTCAAGTCGATTCTGCTGAATCGGGGCAGCTTTGCGCGTTGGTTGGATTGTCACAGACATATGTGGGACAAGCGCTCGGAGCGCAGGAAATAGGCGCAAAGCCAGTTCTGGAGTCGATTCTCGAGTATCGGATAATCCTCCCGGAGGGGGCGGATTCGGTCGAAACACTTTCGATGCTTAAAGTATTGGAGCAAGAAGACCCACAGCTAAAATTCACTTGGAGTTCGCAACTGAACGAAATTCGCGTTTCGGTAATGGGTGAGTTGCAGCTTGAGGTACTTCAAAGGCGCATAGCAGAGCGATTCGGGCTGAAGGTGACATTTGACGAGGGAAATATTTCGTATCGCGAAACAATTGCCGAACCAATTGAGGGCGTGGGGCACTACGAGCCGCTTCGCCACTATGCGGAGGTACATCTGCTCCTTGAGCCGCTGCCACCGGGAAGCGGAATTGAGATTTGTTCAAAATGTAATAATCTGGAAGTAAATTGGCAGAATCAGGTGATTGAAGCTCTCCGTGAGCGGTCACATCTCGGTGTTTTGACCGGCTCAACGCTCACAGATGTGAAAATTACGCTGATCACCGGACGAGCACACCAAAAGCACACTGAGGGCGGGGACTTTCGTGAAGCCGCATGGAGAGCCGTTCGACAAGGACTGGCAAGCGGAAAATCCACACTGCTTGAACCGTTTTACTCATTCAAATTGGTGATTCCTGTTAATTGCGTTGGCAGAGCGCTTACAGACTTGGAACGAATGGGCGCGCATTTCGCGGAGCCATGCGGTTTTACTGACTTTTCAACAATCACCGGGAGCTGCTCAATTTATGAGATGCGCGGTTATCAACGCAAGGTGAATGCATATACACACGGTTTGGGGAGTCTAACTTTAATTCCAAAGGGATATTTTTCTTGTCACAATGCACAAGAAATCATTAAAAAAATTGATTATAATCACGAATCTGATGTGGAAAACACTGCGGATAGTATCTTTTGCTCACATGGTGCGGCGCAACTGGTTAAATGGAGTGAAGTTCCCGAGAAAATGCACATTCCATACGTGTTCCGTGCAAAAGAAGTTGAATATCCAACAAAATCCGAGATTTCATCATATAAGCAACGCGCTGCAACCGACAAGGAATTAATGGAAATTTTTGAACGTACGTATGGTAAGATTAAACGCGAAAGCCGCGTAGCAATGCGGCGTGACAAGGATCTCGAGAAAAGCTCGAAGCTTCCGCCGCCGAAGCGCGGTGAGGAATTTTTATTAGTTGATGGGTACAATATTATTTTTTCGTGGGACGAGCTGGCAGAGATTGCCAGACTAAATCTAGATGCTGCTCGTGCACAGCTTATCAATATATTGTGTAACTATCAAGGTTTTCGGCGCTGCAATGTGATTTTGGTTTTCGACGCATATAGAATTAAAAGCGGTCGAGAAGTGGAAGAATATGGAAATCTAAAAGTGGTTTACACACGCGAAGCGGAAACCGCGGATATGTTCATCGAAAAGACCGCACATCGGTTGAGTAGCGACAATCGCGTTCGTGTGGCAACTTCAGACGGCACGGAGCAACTTATTATTCTGGGTTCCGGGGCAACACGCGTTTCGGCGCGGGAATTTAAGCTTGAAGTTGATGAAATAAATCGGGCGATTCAGGAAATACTGGACAAAATGCATCGAAAGTGAGTAATTGTAATGTTTTCATACACAATTCGTCAAATCGCACAAGTCCACAACGATTTAATCGAGAAATTTGGTACTCCACGGCAAAGTGGATTAACATCTATGCGTTCCGAAATTATCTTTGAAGATGAATTTTCTGATTCGAGTTGTTTTCGAGGACTGGAGGATTTTTCACACATTTGGCTGATTTGGGGATTTTCTCAAGTCCCGGAGAATACGTTTTCGCCAACGGTTCGCCCTCCCCGACTCGGCGGAAATGTCCGAAAAGGCGTATTCGCAACGCGCTCACCATTTCGCCCCAATCGTCTTGGACTAAGCGTGGTGCGGCTTGAGGAGATCAAATCCGGCGCGCTGGTCGTTAGCGGCGCGGATTTGATGGACGGCACACCGATTTTTGACATCAAGCCGTATATTCCGTATGCCGACAGCATTCCCGGAGCTTCCAACGGATGGGCGCTTGCCACAACATCGGGTATACTTGATGTTATTATACCACAAAACATTGCCGATACGATTCCAAATGAAAAGCTCAATGTTCTAATTGAGCTGCTTGCCCAAGACCCACGTCCGCAATATCAATCCAGCGCAGAGCGGATATACACAATGTCTTACGGCGATGTCGAGGTTTCGTTTTATGTTGAAAACTCCAAATTATATGTCACCAAAAT
>CAMWMN010000049.1 GCA_947175385.1 uncultured Clostridia bacterium
CACCGCACAATTACCGGCTGCCGCCTTTGCCGCACGCTTGCTTGCAAATTTTAGGTTGAACGCAAAGCGTTCATTCGATCATTTTTGTCAAAAACTCCTTGAAATACGACAGTATTCCTGCGTCGTTTTCGAAAATCTGACGAAAAATTTGCTTAACGCAATCGTACGACAATAATTGTGCGGTGTTGCCTTAATATAGATTATTGAGAATAATCTCGGCGATTTTATACAAGGGGGCTTGAACCTCTACAGCTCCGCACTTGTAAGCCTCCATCGGCATACCGTACACAACGCAGGTTTCTTTGTTCTGACCAATGGTGAATGCTCCGCGCTGGCGCATTTTAAGCAGACCGTCCGCCCCATCGCGACCCATACCAGTAAGAATTGCGCCGATTGCAAGCGGTCCGGCAACGTCCGCCACGGAGTCAAACATTACGTCCACTGAGGGGCAATGCCCCGAAACCTTTTCGCCGGGCTTGGAGGATATATACCAACCATTAACGTCCTTGCACAGGCGCAGATGACGCTCGCCCGCGCCTACTACGATCAGCCCTCTGCGCAGACGTTCGCCGTCTACTGCCTCTTTGACCTCCATCTTGCAAGAACGGTTAAGACGCTCGGCATACAGCTTTGTGAATCCCGCGGGCATATGCTGCACAATAATCACAGGCGAGGTATCTGCGGGAAACTGGCGGATTACCTGTTCAAGCGCCTCGGTGCCGCCGGTGGACGCGCCCAACGCTATAATAGCCTCGGATTTTTTCAGTTTTGTGTGCTTTATGGGCGCTGAAACGAGCGCTGCCGGTTCTTCACCGGGCTTGTGAGCGTTTGACGCAGCAATATACTGCGCGCTTTGTGATACTACCTTTTCCGCCATAGCTGCCGTTTTCGCGGCATTGGTAATCGTATTCGATGTGTTTGATGAAGCGGGCTTTGGCGGATTTACATCAATTTTAGCGTTTGGATGATTAGATTTATACGCACGGCGAATCGCGCCGCACAGTTCTTGCGCAAACGCTTCCATATCCTTGTTGGTACGCGCGGCTGGCTTGGCAAGAAATTCCACAGCTCCCGCCTCTTTGCACGCGGATTTGCGTTCATCCGAGCTTGAAACCACAATAGTGGGAATATAATACTGCGGCAACAGACGCTTCAGGAATGCCACACCGTCCATTCGGGGCATTTCGAGGTCGAGAGTCATAACGTCCGGCTCGAATTTGAGGATCATATCTCGCGCAGAGTAAGCATCGCCCGCTTTCCCAACGATTTCGATCATATCGTCTTGACGGATATAGCGTGTCAGAACTTCTCTGAAAAGTATAGAATCGTCAACTACTAACAATTTAATTCTATCCATAAAATCACCTTACTTTTATACGGATTGTATATAGGCAACATCGCACAAAGACCGCGCTGCGCGCTTTGTACGGCATTTACTTGCATCTTTTCCGTCATCTTGCACAAAATCTCCTTGAAAGGTGCCAGCCTTACTGCGTCGATTTTGTACAATCTGACGAAAAATCTGCTGGCGCAACTGCCACACAATCTTTGTGCGATGTTGCCTAAATTTTGATTTCTCCCTGCCAATGGCAGGGAGAAATCAAAATTTAATCACGCGGAATTATTTCTCCGGTTTACGATAAATCGCGGGCTGGATATAGTTGAATCTGGTTGCGTTACGGTTTATGCTTTCCGCGTGACCGATGTAGAAATACCCGCCTGGCTTTACTACATCATAGAACCGCTCTACAAGCGCCTCTTTGGTGGGCTGGTCGAAGTAAATCATTACATTGCGGCAGAAAATCAGGTCAAACTGTTTTGCCTTGTATTTATCGGGCATCTGATCCATTAGATTGAATGTCTTGAAGATAACCTCGTCCTTTATTCCTTGGCAAATCTCGTATTTTCCGTTGCCCAGGTTATTGAAATACCTAGTTTTCCAATCATTGGAAAGACCTTTCATTCCCTCTTCGGTATAGATTCCCATCTTTGCCTTGCCGATTACATTCTGGGAAATATCGGTTGCCAGAATACGCGTATCCCATTTGCCCTTATCCGCGCCAAAATACTGGTCGATAAGCATAGCAGTGGTATAGCATTCCTCGCCGGACGAACAAGCCGCGCTCCAGATTCGAATCGTGTGATCCTTTTTGCAGGTTTCTGTCATATATGGCAGAATCGTGCTCTTCAAAAAGGTATAGTGTTCCGGCTCACGCATAAAGAACGTATGGTTTGTCGTGAGCTTATTTAATATAGTAGTGACTTCTGCGCCCGTCTTATCGGCAACGACTGCGTCCAGATACTCGTTGTAATCCTTGAAACCGCGTTCGTTCAGCATATTTCCGAGTCTGCCCTGAACCAATACCTTCTTTGCGGACAGATTGATCCCGAAATTATCGTACATATACTTAACAAGACGCTGAAATTCGGCTTCGGTAATTTCCAGGCTCACGGCTTATGCCTCCTGTTCGTCCAGCAATTTTGCCACATCGAGGATAAGCTTGGTTTCTCCGTTTTCCCCTCTTATCATATATTGTATGAAGTCGTTGACATTTACGTTCTTGTTTTCGGGAGCTGCCGAAATATCGCCCGTGTGAATATCCTCAACGTCCGCAACGCTGTCAACGATAATACCGATAGAGGTATCGTTGAAATCCAATGTAATAATGCAGGTACGCGGCGTATACGGAATTTCGGGCTTGCCGAAACGTGTACGAATATCAACAATGGGCACAACCTTTGAACGCACATTGATTATACCTTTAATATAGTCGGGCACGTGCGGAACCTTGGTAATATGCGACATTCCGATAATTTCGAGAATATACTGAATCTCGATTCCGTAAATCTGGTCGCCGATATTGAAGGTCATAACCTTTCCGAGAATGCTATTATCTGCCGCGAGTTTTCTGTCGCCCGACTGCTGTTTCGCGACAGCTTCTTTTATAACATCATTAGTCATTTCTATTTATCCCCCTTAACCAATAAGTGTGTTGGTATCAATGATAAGCGAAATGCTGCCATCACCCATAATCGTGCAGCCCGAAAGTCCCTCGCCCTTGATGTTGTATCGTGACAGATATTTCGGGAACGGCTTTACAACTACTTGCTGCTCGCCAATCAATTTATCCGCGAAGATGCACATACTCTTGTTGTCGGTTTCAACCAACAGCAGAATGCCGTCTTCGAGCTTGGTGACATCTGTATCGATGTTGAATTTCTCGTGCAGACGCAAAATCGGATAGCAGATACCGCGAATCATAATCATTTCGTTTCCGCCTGTGTCACGGAGAATCTGCGATTCCTCAATTTTGAAGCTCTCCTTAATGGTAGAGATCGGCACTGTAAACACCAAATCGCCGACTGTAATTTCCATACCGTCAATAATCGCCAATGTCAGCGGAATCTTGATGATAAAGCTCGTGCCCTCGCCCTTCTTGGAATCCACGATGATCGTGCCGTTGCATTTCTCAATATTTGCTTTTACAACGTCCATACCAACGCCGCGTCCCGAAAATTCGGTAACCTGTTCGTTGGTGGAGAATCCCGGCAGCAGAATCAAGTTCTGAATTTCCTTTATAGAATACTCGCTTTCGGGTTTGGTGAGCAAGTTCATCTTGCGTGCCTTTGCCATAATCTTATCGGGATCAATGCCCGCGCCGTCATCGGATACGGTAATGATAACCTCTCCCGAAGCGTTCTGAGCAGTCAGTTTGAGAGTGCCCTTTTCGGGTTTGCCCGCATAGATTCTGTCCTGAACGTTGTCCTCGATGCCGTGATCCATACAGTTGCGGACAAGGTGCATCAGCGGATCCTGGAGGCTGTCCACTATGGACTTATCAACTTCGGTATCCTCGCCCTCAAGCAGAAAATCAACATCTTTATTGAGTTTCTTGCGCATATCGCGAACGATTCGGTTCATCTTCTGGAATACGCCCGCAAGCGGAACCATTCTGATGGACATTACGGTATCCTGAAGTTCGTTGGTCAGTTTTTTAAGATCGCGTGCCGCCTTGTTGAAGCTCTCCAGCTCCAGACCCTCGAGGTCGGGATTGGAGATAACCATCGACTCGGTGGTGATGATCTCTCCGACAATATCATGCAGCGCGTCCAGCTTTGCCAGATTTACGCTGATAAGGCTTTGCTTCTGCGCACCGCCCTGCGCTTGGGCATTCGCGTTTGCGACAGCCGCTTGCGCTTTCTCAATGGAAGCGTCCGTGGGAGTCGCGGGCTTGGGCTCGGTCTTGGGCGCGGGTTTTTCCACCTTAAGCTCGGTCTTTGCCGGTTCGGGAGGGATTTCCGCCTTGGGTGCAGTCTCCTCAGCCTTGGGCGCGGTATCTACCGGCTCGTTCAGTATCTCGTAGGACTGCACGTTAAGTGCGGTTTCTATAAGGTTAAGTACATATCCGTCCTTGCCGTCGTGCGCTGTGAATGTAATAAGGAATCCATTCTCAACGATTTCCTTGGAGCTTTCGCCGTTGGTTTCAACATCGCTCGGGTAAAACTCGAGGAACGAACACTCCTCGCGAATGGTGTTGATCAACAGGAATGCGCGAAGATTTTCCATCTGGCAGCCGTCATCGAAGAATACGCGCACGGATGTCTTTCCATCGCTTACGGGCAGAGGCTCGCTTTTTGACGCAGCGTGAGCCGCCTCGGACGCGGGAGCTGTTTCTCCCGATGCCTCGGAGTTCAGCTTATCGCGCGCCTTGATCAGCTTGTCGATAAGGTCGTCAAAGTTCATCAGCTCGTATTCGCCGCCTATATTATTCTGAATCGCCTCAATCTGTGCTTTATAGGAGTCGGAAACCTGGAATACGAGGTCGTACACAAAGCTCACGTCTGTGATAACATCGGGATTCTCGCGAATTACGAAGAACATATCCTCCGCTTTATGCGCCAATACCGAGAGATTATCAAAGCCCATCATCGCGGAAGAACCCTTGATGGTGTGCATTATGCGGAAAATCTCCTTGATATCATCGCTTTCAAAGGCGTTTGCCTGCTCTGTACGCAAAAGTATTTCGTCCAACTGCTCAAGCAAAGAGTTGGTTTCGTAGAAATACATATCAAGCATAGCTTCCATGCCGGATTCAATTTTTGCCATAATTTCATTTCCTTTCCGAATACGCACAAGGCGTTTATTTGTTTAATTTAATTATATATTAAGAATCTGCCGCCGAATTTACGGAACGTATAAAAAATTAATTTTTACAATCTCCGTAGAATTTTTAGCAAAGATTCTGAATTTTTTTCAAAAAAGCCCTTTATTATTTCGTCAGAATATGTTAAAATAGAGGTAACGAATAAATTCCGTTTGGGAGGAATATACCATGGCACAAATTCCACAGATAAATAACCCCATAACCTCAAAGAACTATAATTACAGCCCGCGCCAACAGGACGCGAATACCGAACCGTTTGACATCGTAAAGCTGACGGGCGTGGGGGCGGCGGGCGTGAACTCCGATGCGGCTTCCAGAAGTCGGCTTGAGATGGGCAACCGCGAGCTTATCCCACTGCAGGTTCAGGTCGCCAAGGATCCCACTCTCGCGGTGGAGATGCTTAAGGATTTACTTAACGTAGAGGTGCTGAATCAAGCCCTTATTACCGGTCATACCGAGCTGTACGGCAGTTTGGAAAATCTTGCCAAAGAGCTGTACGTAACCCCGGAACAGCTTGTACAGGAGATTCAGAACCAAGAACAGCAGAACACAATGTTCTCGGGACACGAGTTTTACGATGTTCTGCGTGAGGTGGCTCAAACCACCACCGATCCGAATACCAAGGAGCTTATCGGAAATCTGCTGAAGTCGATAAACTTCGCTCAGAACAGGAATGAAATTCTCGGGGCGCTGCGTGCAAACCTCAAGTTCCTGTCGGAGTATTACTCTCCGAACGAGAAACTCTCCGAAAAGCTGCTGAATCTGTCGCAGGAGTGGGGCGCGGACGATGCCGAGCAGTATTTCGACTACCTAAAGGGAGAAACGCTCTCGATCCTTAAAGAAGTAAGCGGAAGTCTGTTGAACGATGATAAGACTCAGATGCTTATCCCGCTGATTACGCACAACCTGTCGCGTTACAACAACAGCCCGTATATGTGCAAGGAGTATTTCAATCTCCTGTTGACGCAAATCTCCTCGGGAACTCTGCGCGAATCGCTCCGAAACTCCTTCAATCGCCTGTATTCGGCGATTTTCGACAAGAATCCGATGCAAAATCCCAATGTTCGGACTATGGAAGATGTCGAGAATATGCCCGAACAATCTCCTACTAATAATTATACTACAAATTCTTCACAAAATCAACCACTTTCACCCGATTCTAATGGGAAATTTTTAGATTTTGATGGGGAAAATGATGAATTTCGGCAAAATGTCAAAAATTCAGATGAAGATTTTGTGGAAAATGTAGAAAACAATAAATCGGATTTGGAGGGCGTTGAGCAAAATCAGCCCGAATCTGAGGGCGAGAACGCAGAACTTTCAGGTTGGCATAAGATTCTGAACGAAACTATGAGTGAAAACGGATATATGAATCAGCTCAAATCATCGGGGTACAATGTCGAGCATATTTTGTCGGCATATAATCGCGGTCGAATCAGCGGAATGGATGCGTTGAAAGAGCTTGCCGAGGGACTGTTTTCGGTGAATCCCGATAACGAAGATGCGATGAACGCGATGTTGGCGGATTTTTCCAAGATAAACACTATGCAAGAGCTTATCGACCAACTGAACGGAATGCTCCGCGATATGCCCGATATTCCGCTTAGAGAGCGACTCTTCGGGGTATTTGTTGACATAATAGAAAAAATGGCGGTGAAAAACGAGCTTCCCCAACACGGAATCCGCCCGCCCGTAAGCTCTACATTGGATAACCTCACGGATTTCATTCAACAGAATATCAACAATCCCGCGTTGAAGTCATTGGACAGCTTCAATGCCGCAAATCTGCTGCAAAGTCTGCTTAACGCTCCTGGAGTGTTCACTCCGTTGGCGCATTATATTTTACCGCTCGATGTTGGCGGAACACGTGCGTTCGGAGAACTTTGGGTTGACAACGATGAGAATAATCCCAATAATACCCCCGGAACTCAGCGAAATTATCACCTGTTCCTGACATTCGATGTGGAGAGTATCGGACGCTTTGAATTGGATATGTACGCTCTCGGTGAGGAGGTCAACCTGTCGCTGCTCTATCCACCGCGTTTTGAAAAGGAAATCGAGCCGATGAAGGACAGAGTTACCAAGATTATCCGAAGCAGCGGTTATTCCGCGCGGACATTTGAAACCGCGCCCCTGAAAAAGCCGCATAACCTTGTGGAGGTTTTCCCGAAAATTACGGACAAGAGAACATCATTAAATACAAGAGTATGATGATAGTTGTTAGTTGCTAGTAGTTAGTTACTTGGGTTATAACCAAAGTCTGCTGTAAAGCTCTGCGTGGTTTCGAATTTGCCATTTAGATAAGGAGTAAATTATGCCGAAACAGAAACACCCTATGCCCCCCGCAAATAACAAGCGTCTGTATGGACAGAACGCGGCGGTGGCTTTGAAGTACAATCCCGATATGAATTACGCGCCCGTGGTGGTAGCCTCGGGTTTAGGAGAGCTGGCGCAGAGAATCGTCAACATCGCGGACGAGGCGGGAGTTCCCGTGTATCGTGACGACAGTGTTGCCGCGCTGTTGGTAATGCTGAACGCTGGCGAGACTATCCCAAAGGAACTGTACCAAATCGTTGCCGCGATTTATGCCGAGGTGGTGTACACGTCCGATAAGATGAGAAACGGAAAATAAGGACTATTTGGAGGATTGACGCCGTTGCATTCTCCGCCAGTTGACGAATCCGTAGATGTCGTTGGCAAGGAACGCGGCAAAACATACAACAACCGAGATGTATTTCACGTTGTTCATCGCAGCCAAGCTCCAGAGGACGATCAGAACAGCGTCATTAATGGCATATGCGGCGGCGAACAGCGGACTTCTGCGGAACGTCAGATACACCGCGAAAAAGCTCGTTGCCACGGAAAACGTGCTTGGAATGAGGTTCGCCGTGCCGAGGTATTTTAATATAAAGAAGAACCCCGAGGTTATAGCGGCGGTGAGAACGAGCGCTAATCCGATTTCCCGACCGCGGATTCGGTTTACGCGAACCTCGTTTTTACTGTACGGGTTTTTCACCCACGAAACAAGCGAGATTATCGACATCGGCATGGTCATTCCGAGATAGGTAATCATTTCGCCGTAATATGCGGAGAAAAATGAGATGATTCCGTACAGAACGCTGAATACAATTATCAGCACCATTCCCGTTGGTCTGCCCTTGGCACAGAGAATCAGCGATGTTACGCCGACCAGAGAGGCGGCGAGATTCAGGAAATTTTCTCGGTCGAATATGAGAAACGCGGTGATTATCAGTCCCGAGGATATGCTCCACAAAAGAATTTCGGTTTTCGTAAAGGATTTCAGCATAGAGTTATCTCCTTTTCCAAAATAAAAAAGCACCCGCCACGCTTCTTCAAAGACCTAACGAAACGCGGCAAATGCTTTCCACCCGGTGGCGGATATTTCTTAAATATTATAACATACTTATATGAGTTTGTCAATACCACAATGAACCAAAAAAGGAAACCCCACTCGCAAACACTGCGGGTGGGGTTTGATTTATTTATTTCTTCTTCACGGGAACCCAGATTTCGGTGTAATAGTTCTCATCGCTTATTCCGTTGGGGTAATTGCTCGGCAAATCGTACATCTCTATACAGATACCCGCGGCAATTTCATAGTTGGTTAACGCGGGCAGCCATTCCGAGAAGATTTTGGTGTTTACGTCCTGAAGTGCCTCAGGGGCAGGTCCTTTAATCGGGAAAACCGCCCAAGTCAGCGCGGGAATCGTCCGCACGGTAAGACCCTCGGGAATATCCGCAGACGGGTTATACAGGTCGGCAACCAGATATTCAAACTCGCTTTCGCTGTCGCCGTCGCATTTGATTGCCGCCTCGTGAATATTCACACCGAACATTCCGCAGACAAGGTTTCCGTTCTTGTAGTGTCCAAGCTCGGTCCAGAATTGGGTGATTCCCTGTTTCGCGTTTTCGTAGGTGAAGTTCTTTGCCACACCCAAAACCGAAAAGCTCTCTTTCTTAACTATTTTGTAATCCATAACATAACCGCCTTTCAATGATAGTGAAATTTTCAGCGGCGCAAAAGCCTTTAACATTGTAGAATTTTTTTGCACCATAGAGGGCATAACTCCATGGAATCGATAAAACGCTTTCGCAAAGCTGTCGGGAGAATCATAGCCGTATTTAATCGCAGCGTCAATCACCCTTGTGTTTCCCTCGGCAAGCTCCTCCGCGGCGAGAGCCAGCCTTCGGTTACGGATATATTCGCCAATCGTGAATCCGCAAAGCATTCCAAATCCCCTCTGGAAATAAAACGGGGAGATGTTGACTTGCCGCGCGATTTCTTCAACGGAAATATCCTCGGTTAAATTGCTTTCAATATACTCGATTGCCGTGCTTATTGCCTTTGTCCATTCCATTTCATCGCCTCCTGCTGTAATATAAGTATATCATAATTATTGCGCGCTGTCCCGACTTTGTGTGCTTACTTTTGTCCGTTCTTTTAGTTCCCAATATTATGTTGATTTTAGTCGAACACAATTGGCTGTAAGGATATAGTGTTTTCTATATTATACCATATTTTTAGTTCCCAATGAAATGTTCATTTGAGTTGGAAGTTTTCGCTGTAAGGATATTGCGTACTTTTTATTATACTGTATTTATGGAAATTTGTCAATATCCGCGTAAAAATGGGGTTGACAAAACCCCCGCGATGACAGTCGCGGGGGTTAAATATTCGATTTATCACCACTCAGCAGGGTCTTGCATTTGACTTACAATATCCAGATGAACCATGAGATTAACCTTGCGGAGATTTTCAACCTTTTCCTTACCGCCAAGGCTCAGGAGCGGCTCATACCCGAAGCATTCATCATACGCGGGAACGCCGAGTGTTTGCACAGCCTTTTCGTACAAGTCCCATGAAAGTTCATCGCTGCGGAAATCGTATGTTCTCATATCCCCCATTGTCATCGAGAAATCATCACAGATTGCATGTACATTTTGGTGACGAATGTCGGCATAACAGAGCATACTGTTGTTGTCATAAAAGAGCGTACTGTTGAGCGTACTGCTGTCATAAAAAATCAAGTCTGCCATAGCCGTTACCATAACAACAACCGTGCCGGCGTCTTCCGCGTTTTCAAAAAGGTCTTCCCAAATGTCCGCGTAATCATCGGGATTGACAATCTTGTAGTACCCGTCCTCGGTGGTGCAAAAACCGTATTCTCTCCATAAGGAAATGAAGTCGTCCGGAACTCTGCCCCGATACTTCTCGATAACCTCCTCGGGAACATCTGCGTATTTTATGCTGTTCTTGAACAGCTCGATTGCGTTTTCGTCCATTGGTGTGTCCTCCTTCAAATAAGTCACAAAAAGTGAATATTTATACATTTTCATTATAACACACTTTTTCGGAAAAATCAAGGGGATTTGGAAGTTTTTTGCAAAAAAATCCATTATGCCGCATTCAGCAAATTTTGTCAATAAACCCCTTGACATTTCCGTGGAAATATGATACAATATACATATCTTATTAGAGATGCTCTTATGCTGTTCTCCCCACCAGCCCAGCTCGGGTCGCCGTAGGTGGGGAGAACAGCTAGGTTGGCGCATTTCTTACAAGATACAATTTAATACGATGTTTTCTTTGCTTAACCATCGTAAAAAAACAAGGAGATTTTTTATGCAGAAAAACGAAATTTTCAACGTCAAAAACCTGACAAGACTCGCTCTTGTGGCAGCGGCATACGTGGCATTGACTCTCATGGTATACCCATTGGAGTACGGACCTATTCAACTCCGATTCTCGGAGATTCTGGTGCTGCTGTGCTTTTACCGCAAGGATTACGCGCCTGCACTGACAGTGGGCTGCTTGATTGCTAACCTGTTCAGCCCGTATGGATTGCTTGACGTCATTCTCGGCACTCTTGCGACAGCAATTGCGGTATTACCCATGTACTACACCAAGAACATATGGTTAGCGGCGGTTCTGCCAATCGTAAGCAACGGAGTAATCGTGGGATTCGATCTGTTCCTTTGCGGTGAGCCGCTTTGGTTCAGTATGGGCACGGTAGCCTTGGGGGAGCTTGTGGTTATCGGAATCCTCGGCACAGTGATTTTCAAGTTCATTCTTGAGCGGAATCACGCGTTTATGCGGATTATCGGCTCTACACGCAAGACAACGGCTGAAAAGACTGTGGAGGTTTAGATTAACGGACGCGGTTTTCCACAATAGTAAACAAGTGGGGAGGAAATATTACCTCCCCACTTGATTCATTTCCTCGAGAATATCCTCCGCAAATTCTCGCGGTCTGGAATCATCGTACTCATCGGTATTTCGGAGAATAAAGTCTATGCATTCGCGGACTTTATCAAATTCCTCCATTTCGTAAAGGACTTCCATCATACAGGACTTGATTTCCAGTTTCCATAGAAGATTGTCCTCCTGTTCAAATGCCGTTTCAAAAAGCTCCAAGCCCTCGCCGTATTTACCTTGATCCAAAAGATACAAAGCCTTGTTGAATTTTCTGTTCATTTTTCTTTCAAGCCCTCCAGAAACGCCATTCCCTTTTTTGCCTGAGAATGCTCGTCGCAATGCTTTATCCGATACAATCTGCCGTCCTTTACAAATCTTCCGCCTGTCTGGTGGAAGTCAAATTCCACATTGTTTTTAAGGCATACCTCGCGGATTCTCCGAACCCAATCGAAGTCGCAAATCCTCGCGTTTTCGTAGGATTCGCCCCCAACGGAAACCTGCTCGATTTCTCCGCTTTGCAGATAACCGTCAAGCTCCACATATTCCAGAATCGGCGCGACAAAAATCAGCTTGTGGCGGATTTTCGCGTCCAGGAGAATTGGTAGCCGTTTGTCCGCCATTTCCTGATTTTCGCAGCTCACCGCGATTACCACATTGTCCCAGCCCTCGCCCCAATCCTCGGGAACGCACTCCGCGAACCGCGCAATCCGCTTTGTCGGAATCAGAAACGTAACATCGCTGCGCTGTCGAATCATATCCCACGCTTCGCCGCGCCACTCATCCGCCTCCTCAATGAAGAAGTCGGACGTAAAGCATGAGCCGAGAACCGTTCCGGGCGGGATTTTGTATTGCCCGTGACGGTCTTTTTTTATCGGATTGTTAAAGCTCGTTTTGTTTTTGACTATTACACTTGCATTTCTGTCACGCAGCGCGTCCAGATAGTAAACGTAACAATTCTTGCAGCCGGGACTGCACCGATGACAGCCGTGCCACGGATTCCACTGTATACTAGACATCTTCCAACCTATACACACAAGCGACCCTATTCCCCGCCTCGCCGCTTTCATTTCTGAAAACATACAACCGCCCGCACTTCGGACATCTCCAGACATTATAGTCATTCATCTGCGCAAGGTCGACAGTGTCTATTGTGTCCTCTTCGAGAATCTCGTTCATACGTCTGTCGGAATAGACGGAAAATTCGATGTCATTCGGGATTTCCCCGTTCCACATATCTTTCCCGCATTTGCAAAGCAGGTGCATAATTCCTCCTTATTCTAAAAGCAAATTGAGAACCATGCAGATGAGCTTTGCTCATCTGCACTAGCTGAGTGAGCCGCAACACCGTTTCACGGTGTTGCGCCCCGCTCGCTTTCTCAATTTGCACTACATTTTAATGGCAAATTCAAAACCACACAAACGAGCTGACGCTCGTTTGTGTTCGCTAAGCGACCCGTTCCACGCTACGCGTGTGACGCGCCGCTTGCGTTTTGAATTTGCACTGCTCGCGGATAGCTTACTTGGGACTATAACGCGCTAAACTTGCATCCCGTAACATGCTTGTTTTCTACAAGCTATCGCCGCGCAAGTGTACCCTGCGCGGCGGATAGAAATTATTTCGCGTAATCCACGGTTCTGCTTTCTCTTATCATATTGACCTTGATCTGACCGGGATAGTCCATCTCGTTTTCGATTCGCTTGGCAATCTCCCGTGCGAGAACTTTCATAGTGTCATCGTTGACTTGCTCAGGCTTGACCATTATGCGGATTTCACGTCCCGCCTGAATCGCAAAGGACTTATCAACTCCGCCGTAGGAGTTGCAGATCTCTTCGAGCTTTTCAAGACGCTTGATATAATTCTCGTAGTTTTCGGAGCGTGCCGCCGGACGAGCCGCGCTGATAGCGTCCGCCGCCTGAACCAGGCACGCGATTACCGTACGGCATTCCACATCGCCGTGGTGAGCCTCTATCGCGTGAACAACTTCGGGGTTTTCCTTGTACTTTTTGCAGACGTCAACACCAATCTGAACGTGCGAACCCTCAATTTCGTGATCCAGCGACTTTCCAATATCGTGCAGCAGTCCTGCTCTTCTCGCAAGAGCTGCGTCCACGCCAAGCTCACTTGCCATAATCCCCGCGAGGTGAGCCACCTCGATGGAGTGGTCGAGTACATTCTGACGGAACGAAGTTCTGTATTTAAGCCGACCGATAAGGCGTACCAGCTCATGATTCAGACCGTTGACATTTGTTTCCATAACGGCGCGTTCGCCCTCCTGCTTGATTCGCAGTTCCACCTCGCGGCGGGCCTTTTCAACGGTTTCCTCAATTCTTGCCGGGTGAATGCGTCCGTCTTGAATCAAACGTTCTAAAGCGATTCGCGCGATCTCACGGCGAACGTGGTCAAAGCAAGACAGCGTAATCGCTTCGGGAGTGTCATCAATAATTAAATCAACGCCCGTTAACGTTTCCAATGCGCGGATATTGCGTCCCTCGCGCCCGATGATTCTGCCCTTCATTTCATCATTTGGAATAGCGACAACCGATACCGCCGACTCGGACACGGTATCCGCTGCCAGACGCGAAATCGCCAGCGAAATGTACTTACGCGCCTTATCGTCGCACTCGTCCTTGATTTTCTGTTCATAAGCGGCAATCTTTACCGCTTTCTCGTGATTCAACTCGCTGTCAAGCATATTCAACAGATGCTCTTTCGCCTGTTCCTGTGTAAACCCGGAAATCCTTTCGAGAATCTCCATCTGCCCGTTCTTCAGTTTCTCAGCTTCGGCGATTTTCTCATCGGCTTTCTTGTGCTTTTGCTGGAGCTGTTCTTCCAACTTCTCCATCTTGTCGGTCTTGCGGTCAAGGGTTTCCTCTTTTTGAGCGATTCTGCGTTCGTTTCGCGAAACCTCCCCGCGGCGTTCTTTAAGCTCTTTTTCAGCATCGGATTTCATTCTGCCGATTTCCTTTTCGGCATTGGTTCTCAGCGCATAGATTTCGTCCTTTGCCTCGACCAGCGCGGTTTTCTTGACCTGTTCCGCTTTTTCGCCGGCTTCCTCAACGATTCGCGCGGCTTCTTTCTCGGCGGATTCAAACTGCGCCTCGGCGGTTTTTATGCGGTGCTTTATTCCCTGCTGAAAGCAGATGAAACCCGCCGCAACCGCGCCGATAATCAACCCTGCAATGCCTAAGATGATTCCAACCCAGATTGGCATTGTGCTTCCCCTCCTTATTTTAATCCCTCCGCTGTCGCGGACAGTAAATAATTCGGCGGAATAATTATACGATTTTCGACATACGTTCCCTGTACGGGAACGCGTTCATACGGCAAACACGGCGAATCCGTGCAAAGACAGAATTCCCCCGCTGCCAATATACCCTCCTAAATGCGGTTATTCGTTATAGTATTCTGAACCCTCAGCAAAAATATATCGGGAAATTTGTCTGATTAGACAAACCCATAAAGAACAGTGCCAATCGACCGCAGGTTCAGCATAAAATAAAGCGCAAACGCGCAGAGATAAAATTAAGAATGTAAATTTATAAGGATTTCTCCGTAAATCGTACATTATGCCGCCACAACGTTATATAAACATGGCATCATAAACGTCATAGCCATTTTATCGGATCGCCGATAAACTTCCGCACCGCACCGCCAATCGGGCGGCGGGTGTTTCCCGGCAGTCCTTGTATAAATAGCCTATTTCTATTTTACAACATTTTTACCAAATTGTCAAGCCTTATATGTAAAATTATTTGTCAACTTTGTGGACAAACACCCTCAATTCAGAACAAAAAACGGTAATTTCCGCCAATTTTTGTTTATTTTAAGGCATTTTCTATAAAAATGTGTTGATTTTTGAACAAAAATATGGTAAAATTATTATATATTGGTTTGCATGGATTTCCAATCCGTGAATTATACAAACTGTAATAATTTTGCAAAATATTAAAAAAGAGGAAACACTATGCCGGAAAGATTCACCAATCAATATCTTATGGGCGCGCTTGCCAAGGAGATTTCCAAGGTCATCAAGGGCAAGGACGAGGCGCTGCTGATCGTACTGACAGGTCTGTTGTCGGGCGGACACGTTCTTATCGAGGACGTTCCCGGTGTCGGAAAGACCACACTCGCGATGGCTCTCGGAAAAGCCACGGGTCTGTCGTTCAGGCGCGCGCAGTTCACTCCTGACGTTATGGCGTCCGACATCACAGGGTTCACGATGTTCAACAAGGACACGGGTAAGTTTGAATACCGCGCGGGAATGGCTATGACGAACATTCTCCTCGCGGACGAAATCAACCGTACCTCGCCGAAAACGCAGTCCGCGTTGTTGGAGGCAATGGAGGAAAAGAGAGTCACTGTTGACGGCGTTGTCCACAGACTGCCGAATCCGTTTATGGTAATTGCCACACAGAACTCGCAAGGCTACGTTGGAACATTCCCCTTGCCCGAGGCTCAGCTTGACCGCTTTATGCTTAAGATAAGCATGGGTTATCCCACCATTGCTGAAGAAACGCGTATTATGATGGACAGACTTACGGACAACCCCGCAAATTCCGTTGACAATGTAATGACTGTTGAGCAACTTTGCGAGTGTATGGAGGATATCAAGGAGATAAACTTTTCCGAGAGCCTTTGCCGCTACATAGCCGAGCTTGCCGCCGCCACGCGGAATCACCCGACCGTTGCGTTGGGAGTTTCGCCGCGTGCCTCCATTGCTATTATGCAGGCTTCGCGCGCGTTTGCTTACCTTCGCGGTCGGGATTATGTTACCCCTGAGGACATTGTCCGCTTGTTGATTCCCGTATTCGAGCATCGAATCACGCTCCGCCAGGAAACACGGCTCAGCAAAAGAACTGTGCGCAGCGTCCTTGAGGACGTGGTATCCTCTGTAACGCCCCCCATAACACGGAGCTGATTATGGTTAAGAATCGCATTTTTTACACGTTGGCGATATTGGCGTGCCTGGGATTTTCGATGGCATATACCAGCAAGGTTTCCGCTGTGCTGCTGATCACGGTTGCGGCATATCCCGTTGTCGGAACGATCTGCACATTGATTCAGGCATTTCTGTTTCGCGCGGAATTTAACGAAAAGCGCGTTGTTTCCGAAAAAGACACGCTGTTCGAGATGTTTCTGAACGTCAAAAACAGCTCGATTTTCCCCTGCGTACCTGCGGAGATCCAGTGTACTCTGCCCGACAGTGATTCGGGGTTATTCGTGGAAAAGCGGATTTTCACGACTCTTCCGCCGCTCGGTTCGGCTAGGCTCTCTGTTAATTGCCGTCACATCTATCGTGGAAGTTATTCTTGCCGAATCCGAAAGATTTGCGTTTACGACCCGCTGCGGATCATCCGAATCTCCCGCAAAAAGAACATTGAGATTTCTGTTGTATTTCTGCCGCGCCGACTTGAGCTGGAAGATGTTCTCAAGCCCACTCACGGCGACCAGAGCTACACTCAGAACATCATCACCGCCGAGCGCGATGATTTCTCCCACGTCCGCGATTACCGTGACGGAGATTTGTATCAGATGGTGCACTGGAAACTCACGGCAAAAACTGATGATATTATGATAAAGCAGTATGACAGCTTAACCGAGCAGCGCGCCGCGATTCTGTGCGGTTGGCGCGGCGATGGGGATATTCTTATGCGCACCGATACCGTGATTGAAACATCTATAGCGTTCGTTTCGGCATTGCTTAAAAAGAATGTTGGTTCATATGTGGACTATGAGGGCGAGAATATCTGCAAGGTATCCGATTTGGGTGAGTTCGAGAGGTTTTACGAGCTGATGTCGGTAATTCCCGTAAACACCAATCCGGAGGATTTTGTTTCACGAATCGACAATACGGATTTGTGCGGTCTTTCGGCGCTTGTGCTGATTACTCCCGAGCTTAGCGATGATATTGTAGCCCGCGCGAACGCCGCCTCGGCATCGTGCAAGGTCTACCTCGTCTATATCAACTTGCTCTGTCGGAACATTCCGCCTACCATTACCGAGGAGAAGTTCAGTTTTCTGGATATTCGCGCCCCCGGTCAGGACGCTCTCGACTACGCAACGCAGCTCTTATAATAGTGGAGAACTGGGGGACTCCGTGCCCCAGCTGTGGCTTATAAACAT
>CAMWMN010000050.1 GCA_947175385.1 uncultured Clostridia bacterium
GTATGCTTTATACATACACAAAAAGGTTACAATTCTGTAACAATCGGTTACAATTTTGTAATAATTATTGAAATCCAAAATCGAATGTGGTAAAATAAGAACAACAAAACAAACGCGGCTCTCACTGATGCAGACAGGCAGAGCAGTTCGTTAAAGGAGGCGATAAAGAAGAAAATCCAATGAATCATTTCCGAAATCGCATATTTAATTCGCGGTTCTCCCGGTTGCAGACAAGGAGAACCGCGAAAAAACGGAAAACCGAAAATACCAACTATTGACATTGCTATGGTCACATCGTAAACAGCAAATGAATTGACTGAACTTTCCATATAATAAACTCGGCTCTCCGAAAAGGAGAGCCGAGTTTATTACGCGTTCAGAATCCGATATAATCTTGAAACGGGCAACCCCATTACGTTGTAAAAATCCCCGACAATGCCCTTGACGTTTTTCGCGCCGCGCTCTTGGATTCCATACGCGCCCGCCTTGTCCATTGGGTCGCCGGTGGCTATGTAGTCGGCGATTTCACGCTCCGAGAGCGGATAAAATTCGACTTTGGTTTCCTCGGCGAAATTCTCGGCTCTTCCGTCGGGGAAAACCACGCAAACCCCCGTAAACACGCTGTGAACGCGCCCCGAGAGCCTTTTCAGCATATCGACAGCGTCTTGTTCATCGCGGGGCTTTCCGAGGATCTCCCCATCAATGGAGACCACCGTATCCGCGCCGATAACCGTTTCATTCGGGAATTTCGCCGCGATTTCTTCCGCCTTTTGCCGCGAGAGCGCCAGAACCGCCTCTGCGGGGGTCGCCTTTTCGGGAATTATTTCCTCCCCGACAGCGGGAATCACCTCAAACTCGGAGCAGATGAATCCCAACAGTTCGCGCCTTCGCGGAGATTGACTTGCCAGAATCACTTTTTTACCGCCTTGGGAGCGTGCTCGGGTGTGAACGGGTGCTGAGGAGCATAAATTTCATTGTAGTTCTCGATACATTGCTTGATAACTTTCACCGCGTCATCGCGTCCCTGAACCTCGTTAACGGCGGTTTCCTTGCCCTCAAGCTGCTTGTAAACCGAGAAGAAGTGCCGCATCTCCTCGAAAATATGAGATGGGAGCGCCTCGATTCCGCGATAGGCATTGTAGGTGGGGTCCTCAAACGGAATCGCGATAATTTTTTCATCGTTCTTGCCATTGTCAAGCATAGTGATTACTCCGATAGGATAGCACCGCACCTCCACCAACGGATCAATCGGCTCGTTGCAGAGAATCAGCACGTCCAGAGGATCTCCATCATCCGCAAGTGTCCGCGGGATAAACCCATAATTTGCGGGATAGTGCGTAGAGGTGTACAAAATTCGGTCGAGGATTATCAATCCCGTCTGTTTGTCAAGCTCATATTTCTTCTTGCTGCCTTTTTCAATCTCCACGATAGCGATGAAATCCTCGGGAGTGATACGCGCGGGGTTTATGTCATGCCAGATATTCATAATAAGTAGTCCTTTCACATCGTTTTTCAGCGGAATCCGCCTACCTTAATTATACAACATTTCTCCGATAAAATCAAGAGCAAAATAAAAAACAGAACAGATATTATATGAGTATGCGGAAAAAATTTCAATAAGTGGTTGACAAAATCAAATTGTTTTGATATAATATTAAAAATAAACCCAAGAGGTTGTTGTTCAACGAGATTAAATATGTCAATTCGTGATGAACAATGAAAACAACGCAGAAAGCCTATTATCAATTTTAAAGTGATTGTGTGGTTGCTGTATGATAACACGGTAACCAGAAAGGGAAATGAAGAAATTAAAGAAAGTATTGTCAGTTATTATGTTTGTAATTATGACAATGATTATGACTATTTCAACTGCATCCGCTGTGGAAACGGACGTGATTGATGGCATTAGTCTATACTTGCTCTCTGGCGATGTTCCTGAATCTGCAATAGATTATGGAAGACTTTGTTTTTCGAATCTTTCTGCAGATCAACTTATGGATTGCGGATTTTCTTATGAGGAGATAATTAATTTAAGACTTGCACCAGCTGTGACGGCATATGAATATGATGCTTGTGACTCCCCATACTATTTTTTCCCCGTTTTATGTAGGGGTAATGTTGTTGCTATGCTTACTGTGATTGATAAGGAAGATGGCACATATTCTTGTCAATTTGGTAAAAGCGAGTTTGCAAATTCACTAAATGAGCTTAATACTAGCCAAAATAATCCAAGCATACTAGTAATGACAGAAAAAGCTATGTTTGCTTTAGATTGCAATGATAACTTGACGGTGGTTGAGACATATACTGTGTCATCGGAGCAAAAGTTAAGAAGTACGGTGGTAAACACGCCGAGTGTGACTTTTGAGACTGCTTCAACGATTAATCATTTTAAGGTGGTCGTTGAAGATGGTACGGCGTATAATGAAGTCGTGAACTGCGTTTCTCCTCGCGCCGCTCGTAGAAACAGTTTATCTGTGCCCATTGTTGCTAACGGATCGAACACTTTATATCCTAGCGGTTATTGTTGGGCTTCGGCACTTGCATCCATTATTAAGATATCGCTCAGGAACCCCCCTTTACCGCTGAGGCGATTCGAGATCGACTTGCTAACCAGGAGTATGTGTGTTATCCCAATGTGGCAAAAAGTATACTGGAGGAATATACTGGTAAGTCGTTTACTTTGGATACACTTATTACAATGTTTAAGATTGAAGAATGTATAGATAATTACAAACCAATTTATTCCGACTGGCAGGATTACACAAATAGAATTGCCCATGCTATGGTTGTATGTGGTTATAATTGGACCGGGATGGGTCCTGGAGGAAATTTATATTACCATAATGAATCCGAACAAATCGTATTATCAAGTGGTCACTTATGAGCCAATATTAACATCATATCAGATTGGGACATGTACTTTTGAGTGGGGTGCTTCTCTGTTTACTAATGAGGTGGGGTGTTGATATGTGTAAGTGTTGTAATGTGTTAATTGTGTCGCTTTTTTCGGTTGTCAGCATAACATTCTCTGCTTGTGATGCTGCCGGATTAAAGGACATAGGTGACACTTTCACTGAATCAAATTCAAATATAACCATAGGAGATTATCAGTTGACAAACCATGCTGATTTTGAATCGGCTACAAACATTTTATCCATTCAAAACACCAGAGAATGGGTAATGTGGAATGTTGTCACGATCGATGGAGAGAAAATTATAAGGCAAAGCGAAGAGCTTGAACCTTCTCCAGTTGGAATATTTCCTCCCGCACTGAGAATAGGTGATAGTATTTGGAGTGGCTATTCGGCATCTTTTGATTTTAATATTGGTGAATCAGGTAGAATCTCATTTGTTTTATATGATAATTCCAACATCTTCTGTCCAAAAAACAGTCATTTCGATGGTGAGCAGAGATTTTGGTTCAGTCTGCACTCTGATGGCAAGATTTCCTTTGAGACAACATCAGGAGTGGATTCCCATTATCTAACGGATGATGATGGAGAATATCTTCAAGTAAAAGATTTTGATTCAAGTGTATGGAACACTATCACACTAAACAACAAAAACAATAACTTAATGCTCATTGTGAATGGAGTTGAAATTGCTGCGATTTATCGGTTTGATGGTAATGAAAGCGGAAGACTTGCATTGGATGGCTCTGTTGGGTGTATGTTCAAGAATATCTGTATTGAATAGCTTTAAGTAGCTATCCTGATATATTCTCTATCTCTGTCAACAATTGGATTCGCCCGCGATTTTGTGTTTTTTGGAAAACTTACCGCCTTATTAAAGTATGGGGCGGTAAGTTTGTTGAGGTGTCCCGTACAAAAAATCCGCCGTGGAGATTCCACGGCGGATTTTGTGAATCAGTCGATCTCTACGGAGATCTTCTCGTTTACACGAACAGCGCCCGCACGCATAACTGTTCTGATCGCTTTTGCGATTCTGCCTTGCTTGCCGATAACGCGTCCCATATCCTCGGGTCCTACGTGCAGATGGTAAACTACAACGCCCTCCTCATTGGGCTCGTCAACGGTTACCTCAACGGCTGTTTTGTCCTCAACTAAAGCTGAGGCGATGGTTATAAGAAGTTCTTTCATCATAGGTTTTCCCTCCAATAGAAATAGAGGTTAAATGCGTGGTAAATTTGCTGTGGCGAATCCTCGATGAGCGGAAACGCCGAAGGTTGCGATGAATTAAAATACCTTAGCTAAATAACCAGTTTACTTTAACAGTCTTTTAACGGTGTCGGTAGGCTGTGCGCCCTTTTTGATCCACTCGTTAGCCTTATCCTTGTCGATGTTGACAACCGCAGGCTCCTTGGTGGGATCGTAGTAACCGATTTCCTCGATAAAGCGACCGTCACGCGGGAAGCGCGAGTCAGCAACAACAACACGATAGAACGGAGCTTTCTTTGCACCCATTCTTCTGAGTCTGATCTTAACTGCCATATTATTTTTCTCCTTTCGGTTTTAATTATATAAAAACAAGCAAACACTTGTTTTATTCGGTAAAATTCAGTGCCACAAGCCAAAGCCCGATAAGCATAGTCATCACAGCTGAACAACCTAGTCTTGCCCTGTGAGCGGAATCAAGCATCTTCGCGAAGCCCTTACCCGTGATTGCGAAAATCATCAGCAGCACCCCGTACGCAAAAATCGCCGCTCCGACGATAATCATTATAACAGTTGACGCTGTGTTGTCCATTAAATCAAATTTTCCTTGGATGTTGTCAGAATCCGACCATATTCATCAAATGTTTAATCAGGTAAAAAATTAAACAAAATAAACACAATCCCGACAATCAAGACAAATGCGGACAAAATCCCGTGCTTGATTCGCGATGACGGACGGAGGTGTTTCACCCAGCCCAAGTTCGCAAGCGTAAAGAACATCAACAGAACTCCAATCAATATGATAAGAATACCGATTGCCGCCATTACAATGGTCGCCTTGGTTTCGCTTGGCATTTTCAGTCCTCCTTAGCGCGTTCAAATCGGCTGATTAGTTTCAATTCTCACATTCCCGGAAATCCGCCCATTCCCGGGAATTTCGGGAAACGTCTTTTCTTGCCGCCGAAGCCCATCTGCTTCATAAACTTCTGCATCTGTTCAAACTGTCGCAACAATTGGTTGACCTCCTCCACGGAAGTCCCCGAGCCAGCCGCGATACGGCGTTTGCGCTTTCCGTCAATTATGGACGGCTTTTCGCGCTCGCGTTTGGTCATTGACGTGATTATCGCCTTTGTATGCGGCAATTTTTTGTCATCAATGTCCTCGTCCTTGATTTTCCCCGCAACACCGGGAATCATATTCAGCAGCGACCGAACATTGCCCATCTTCTCAATCTGCTCGAACTGCGCGTACAGATCGTTAAGGTCGAACCTGTTCTCTTGAAGTTTCTTTACCGCCTTTTCGGCTTCCTTCTCATCTATATTCGCTTTCGCCTTGTCAATCAGCGTCAGCACATCGCCCATTCCAAGGATTCGGCTTGCCATTCTGTCGGGGTGGAACGGCTCAAGATCCTCGGGTTTCTCACCGATACCCGCAAACTTGATCGGCTTTCCTGTGATTTCTAGTACCGTCAAAGCCGCACCGCCGCGCGTATCGCCGTCCAGCTTGGTGAGCACCACGCCCGTAATGTCCAGTGCGCCGTTAAAGCTCTCGGCAACGTTCACTGCGTCCTGACCCGTCATAGAGTCCACGACAAGCAGAATCTCGTTCGGCTGCGTAGTGGACTTGATGTCCCGCAGCTCCTGCATAAGCGTTTCATCGATATGCAGACGTCCCGCTGTATCCAACAAAACCGTATCGAATCCGTGGTCTTTCGCGTATTTGATACCGTGCTGGGCGATCTCCACGGGATTTCCCTGACCCTCGTCAAACACGTGCGCGCCGACCTTTTCACCAACAACGTGGAGCTGCTCAATAGCCGCCGGACGGTAAACGTCACACGCAACCAACAGCGGTCTGCGGTTCTGCCCCTCAAGCCACTTCGCGAGTTTCGCGCAGTGCGTGGTCTTACCCGCGCCCTGAAGTCCGCACATCATAATAACGCACGGCGGCTTGGACGGAAAATCCAGTCTTGCGGTGGTGTTTCCCATCAGCTCGATCAGCTCTTGGTGAACAATATCTATAACCTGCTGCGCGGGAGTCAGACTTTCGAGAACCTGCGCTCCGAGCGCTTTTTCGCTTACACGGCTGACAAAATCTTTCGCGACCTTAAAGCTCACGTCCGCGTCAAGCAGTGCCATACGCACCTCGCGCATCGCGTCCTTGATGTCCTTTTCGGAGAGCTTTCCGTGACCTTTCAGCTTCGCGAAAACATTATTTAATTTCTGTGAAAGCCCCTCAAAAGCCATGGCACAAACCCCCTGTGTTAGTTTCGCATAATACCCCGAATGCGTTCAACCGTTTCCGACAGCCGCTCGGAGTATTCCTCCGGCAATTCCGCAAGCGCGGACTTTATATTTTCAAGCTCGTTCGAAATCTCCAGAAACCTCTTTGCATTCCCGAGGACTTCCTCCAATTCAATCAGCCGTTTTTTTCCCTTTTTAAGGAAATCGTTCACCGATTGACGCGAGATTCCGCCCATCTCCTCGGCGATTTCACCGAGCGACAAATCAGAATTAAGCCGCAAATCGAGCGCGGTTTGTTGACTTTTCGGGAGCAGCTCCCCATAAAAATCAAGCAGCAGTACAATATTATCGTTCATAATGCGCCTTTCGGGGTGTAACGTAAATCCCCTTTACACCGACAATAAATATTATATCACAAAAAAAGACCTTTGTCAAGGGGTTTTTGAAAAAATTTGCAAACCCCTTGACAAACGAGGAAAAATCTGCTATAATTAAGGTGCTACACAATTTTATAGATATTCCGAGAGGCATGCGGCATTGTCATTGGCAAATGCGCAGGCTTTCTATTCGTGTGCCTTATTTGGGGATATCGAAATTGTGTAGCAGCAATCGGAGCTTTGCGTGTTTCAGTGCGCGGCTTCGGCTGCGCACTTTTTAATTTGAGGGGAAAGCAAAAAAGCTTCCTAAATCAAAAGTTACGGAGAAGAAAAAATGAGGAATATCAGAAAATTGTCAACAGCGGCAATCGCGGTGGCTATGGTGCTGTCGCTTGCGGCTTGCGCTGACAAGGAGAATCCGAGCGGAAACAGCGTCTCAACAGCCACATCACCCACTGCAAATAACAGTAAAGTTGAAAGCACAACATCTGAAAATGCGGATGCGGAAAGTACCCCAAAGACAGAAAGTACATGGGATATTCTCCCCGAAATTGACGTGACGGAGGCGAGTGCGTTCAAGTATGAATATGACAGCGAACTTGGCGGTATGGTTGTCACAGGATATATCGAGGAGTCTGCGGAGGTAAGGATTCCCGATACTTTGGAGGGAAAGCCTGTGACCGAGATTGGCGATTGGGCTTTCGAGGACTGCACAAGCCTTACAATCATAAATATCCCCGACAGCGTAACCGAGATTGGCAGAGGAGCTTTCTGGGGCTGCGAAAGTCTTACAAGCGTAACTATCCCCAACGGCGTAACTGAGCTCAGCGGGGGGCTTTCCGTGGCTGCGAAAGCCTTGAAAGCGTAACTATCCCAAACAGCGTGACAGAGATTGGCGAGGATGATTTTTTGGACTGCACAAACATAAAAGCCACCTATAAAGGCAAAACCTACGATTATGAACATATAGACGACTTGTACAAGGCAGTCAACGGCTAAAACTCAATCCCCGCCCAACAGGACGGGGATTTTCATATCTCAAGCCTTTGCGATTTCCGAAATACTTCTCGCCACCAGCCGCCTGAACAGGGGCGCAACGCGGTCGGCGGTTTCCTGAACCTCCTTATGCGAAAGCGGATTGGAAGAGATTCCCGCCGCGAGATTGGAGATACACGAAATCCCGCAGACCTCCATTCCGCAGTGCCGCGCCGCCATCGCCTCGATTGCGGTGGACATTCCCACAGCGTCCGCGCCAAGCCGCCCATACGCGCGAATCTCTGCGGGAGTTTCGTAGTTCGGACCCGTGGTTTGCAGATACACTCCGCTTTTAAGCGGAACACCCTCTGCAGCGGCGGCATTCTCGATAATTCCGCGCAGACGGCGGCTGTAAACCTCGCTCATATCCGGGAACCGCGTTCCAAGCTCCTCAATGTTCGCGCCGATAAGCGGCGAGGGAACTGACAGGGAAATGTGGTCGCAAATCAGCATAAAATCCCCCGCGTGGAAGGACGGGTTGATTCCGCCCGCCGCATTAGTGAGGAACAACGTTTTCGCGCCCATCATATGCATCAGCCGCGTGGGCAACACCACATCTTGAACCGAGTACCCCTCGTAATAATGCACTCTGCCCTGCATAGCGACAATCGGAACCCCGTTTGAATATCCGAACACGAACTGTCCCTTGTGACCCGCAACGGTGCTGGTCGGGAATCCGGGAATCTCGCTGTACGGCAGCGTTTCGCGAACGTCCATCGTATCGCAGAAATCCCCCAGACCGCTTCCGAGAATCAGCGCGATTCCGGGCTTGAACGTCACCTTTTTTTCCACCGCCTCATAGCATTTCATCAGCTTTTCGTAAACCATCTTAATAGCAAATTCGGCAACGCTTATGTTCCGAATTTGCACTTCACCCCTTTCGGTTAATTTATTTTTATGCGGTTCTCCCTACCAGCCCGGCTCGGGTTGCCTGCGTCGGGGAGAACCGCAAATTTATACACTGTTTGACGCGCCGATTATAGGCGCGTATTTTACTTAATTTGCTTTATCATAACATCATAACACAGGAAATCGCCGTTATCTGTTTTTATGGTGTTATACTCGATTTCCTTATAACCTCTTTTAAGGTAAATGGTTTTAGCCGAAAGAGAAGCATCAAGTTTGATTTCGTTATATTTTTCGGATATTTTTGTTTCGGCGAAATCCATTAATGCTTTTCCGTATCCGTTCCCTTGGTATACGGGCAATACAAACAAACGGCATATCTCATTGTTTTTAATTGTAACCGTTCCGACCGCGACTTGTTTTGAATCCACACAATCCACGCATAGGAAAACTCGGTTATTTGAAATATCATTCGTGATATTATTATCGTTGTGGTGATTGAGGAAAAATTCAACCGCTCCCTTTGAATAATAATGCGGATAAATTTCGGAAACAGTTGCGCGGGTAATTTCCCTAATTATATTCAAATCCGATATTAAAGCGGGTTTTATGACCATTTGATTTTACTCCTCAATTTTGTATCAGCCCGGCAAAGCTGTATAAAAATCCATTAAAGAAACGGCAATCGGCGATTCCGCTACGTCTATTGCGTCAAAGAGAGAAACGCTCCCGTTGGACTTGAGAATATACGGATTCCCCGCGCCGTCATCGGCGAACACCGTTCCCTCAACTCCGTATTCGTTATGGTAAAATTCACTCTCTTTAACCATATAATCGTAGGGGTATAGAACCCACGCGATAGACATCGGCTCGCCCGTTTCGGGATTCGGCATCGTTTCCCGAATTCCGTCTGCCACCCGTAGAATGTCCAAAAGCTCCTCGGGAATATCCGCCCGCTCCCCCGTATACGGTTCACTCGGGAGAATGCTCCCGTCATACAACCGTGAAATCTCACCTATAAAATCCATAGGATTCACCCCCTGTTATTCGGCAGCGTCACGGTAAACGCAGTCCCAACACCGACCGTGGATTCCACGCATATCTTGCCGCCGCAAAGCTCGACAATCTTCTTGACCAACGGTAAACCTAGTCCATTACCTTTGGTAGCGTGCGAGGAATCCGCCTGATAGAACTTCTCGAAGATGTGCGGAATCGCGTTCTCAGGGATTCCGCAGCCGCTGTCCGTCACGGAAACGGTGATTATCTCACCGTCCGGCTTGCATGAAACTGTTATTTTCCCGCCATTTGGGACAAACTTCACCGCATTGTCGAACAAGTTGTTCCATACGTGCGACAGCATACTCTCGTTCCAGAAAAACGAGATTTTGTCCAAGTCCATTTCAATTTCAAGGTCCTTTTCCGACCATTGCGGCTCAAGGCGAATCATACAGTCACGTAACTGCTCGTCCAGAGAAAAGAGCGTCTTGTCCGAAATGATGTCCTTGTTTTCCAAGCCCGTCAGCAGCAAAGTATTCTGCGACAAAACGGACAGAAACTCCGTTTCGTCCAGAATGATTTTCGAGAACTCCCGCTGCTGTTCGGGAGTTAAATCTCCCTCGCAGAGCTGCCGTGCAAATCCGCGTATTGACACAAGCGGAGTCTTGAACTCGTGCGAAAAGTTGGAGATGAAATCGTTGCGGAAAATCTCGGTATTTCGCAGCTCCTCAGTCATCTCGTTGAAGTCCATGATAAGCTCCCGCAGCTCAGTAACGGTATGCTTTTCTGTCCAGCCAATGGGCAGAGTGGTGTTGAAATCCCCGTTCGCGACCTTTTTGGTCGCCTTAACCAACTCGGAGAGCGGCTTTAAGACCGTATTCCCGATAATGAACGACAGCAGCATTCCGATGATGATACTTGCGATTACCGTTCCCACAACCTGTGTGGTGCTGTTTGTTCCGCCCATCAGAAATCCGACTACAATGGCGGCGGTGAATGCCAGAATATCCGCCGCCAGAATGATTATACTCGACAGAATCGTGAGCTTCATTCCAAGACGATTGACTATCCAGAAAGGATTTCTTTTTTTCGATTTGCTGCTCATAATAACCTCGGTAATTCATCACTTTATAAAAACCACAAAATCAACATACCGATATAGCTTGTTTTTATGTTTTTGCCGGAGGAATAAAACGGAATCGAATATATAAATGCTCTCAAAGCTGATACGACGCCATCCGGATAACCGTGCCATAATATGTGCGGAAGTCCCCACAGCACAAATAAGGCGATTGCTCCCCATGGAAACGCGTTTTTCTTTGTTAAGGTTTCCCCCGCCTTTTGAGAGTATATCAAAAGCTCCAGCATCAGCAGTACTTCCAAAGGATAATAGATTATATTTCTGATGTCATACAGCGGATATGGCGAGCAAATTTCTCTGACGAATAACGGCAGCGAATTTGCATAAAGAAAATTGCTTAATGCCATTGCCACACCGCCCGCGATTACAAAGAAAAGCGTCAGTCCATCCCTGCTTGTAAGCGGGGAATTGTTGTAGAGCATATCCGTTTCATTTATCTTTTTGGTATTAATAAGTATATAAATTGCGCCTATTCCCCATAATATCGGAGTTATAACCATTGCCGCTATTTGGTTCGGTATTATCAGCGCGGCGGCGTCAAACTGAATGACGATGAAAACAATAAACGTCATAATAATCGGGAAAATGCTTTTATTGATTTTTTCGGTTTTCATGTTATGTCCCTTTCGTCTGTAATGATGTGTTCAATGCCGATATGTTCCCGATTGAGATAGCCAGCCAGAAAACTCGGGAACGCCCTGTAATTTCCAAGCTCCTCAATCGGAATCCAGTGCATTTCCTCTTTGTCGCCGAACCGTGTACAGCTGTCGGAGTGCAGCTCTTGCATTCCGCGCGGTTTCATCAGGAAATACAGGCACACTTCGTGGAAATCATATCCCTTCATTTTGCCGAATTTCTCGGTAAAGAAATTTTCGTGAATCACCACCGGGCGGTCAATCTCATAATGAACGCCCGTTTCCTCGTAAATCTCTCGAAGAACCGCGTCCTCGGCGGTTTCTCCCATATGCACTCCGCCGCCGATTGAATAGCAACATCCCGAGTTCGCGTTGCTTGCCAACAGCACGCAGCCGTTTTCTACGATTATTGCTCCGACTCTGAACTGAAAATATTGATTTTCTCTTGTGAATCTGCAGTCAAGCTCCTCCATTTTAACCTCCAATTGCAGTGTACATTGTCAACTGTTTTTGATTGCTTTATAGCCCAATCCCCGAACCGTTACGATCGAGAAATCGGGGTTGTCCTTAACTCCCAAAATCAAAGCCTCGTCAACCGACATTTCACATCTCGCATATTCTTCGCCACACAGCGAACAACATCCAATCGTTAGCATCGGGATCGTCTCCGTATTCCTTGAACATTCGGCTTAAAACCGTTCGAGCCTTTTGATAGTCCTCTATCAGCCCCCACTTGTTCAGATCGGCTTTTGTAAACGCTTTATCATAGTCAAAGCCGCAGTTGGTGAGCGCGCTTATTTCCCACTCGTCCGCTATCTCGAAGCCGCAGAACGCAAAGCCCTCGACAACGCGCTCCGCGATATATGGAACATCGGGCGCGCTGCCGTTTTCGTCGAGAAAACAGTACTCGCAGAGTATCTGCTGTTCTTCCGTCAACGGATAATTACGCGCCTGCTCATACGTCATAATTTCGGTCGGTTCGGTGAGGGTAACGACCTCCTCAAAAGGCTCGAACTCCCCAAGGCGTTCAAGCTCACGCAGAAAGCACCGTCTGCAAAGGAAATACTGTGGATTATTTCGCGTTTCAAGCGTTATGACATATTTCCCCGCCTTATTTGGAAAATAAACGAATTTCCATACGCTCAAATTAAATCACCCTCCGTAAGCTCTCAACCGTTCTTTATCGCCTTATACCCCAGCCCGCGCACGGTGACGATAGAGAAATCGGGGTTGTCCTTAAGCCGTTCGCGCAAGCGGTTAATATGAACATCAACCGTCCGCTCCTCGCTGTCGGAATCCATCGACCAGAACTCGTCCATTAGGTTTTGCCGTGTGAACGTCTTATTCGGGAATGACAGCAGCTTAAACAGAATCTGAAACTCCTTGCGCGGCAGCACCACGGTAACTCCGTCCCTCACCACCGAAAAAGAATCATAGATAAGCTCTGTGCCGCCGACTGTAATCCGCTGTTCCTCGCTGATTTTACTCCGCCGCAGCAGCGCCTTGATTCGCAGCAGCATTTCCACCTCGTCAACGGGCTTGACCATAAAATCGTCCGTGCCGAGCATGAACGATTTGCGCACGTCCTCGGATTCGCCCTTGGCGGTGATTATCAGCACCGGAACGTTATTTCCGCTTTCGCGTATTGTTTTCAGGCACGTGTTGCCGTCCATTTTCGGCATCATCACGTCCAGAATCATCAGGTCGATATGCTGTTTCCCGAGAACCGCCAGCGCCTGTTCGCCGTTTTCCGCAGTGAACGGGCGATAGCCGTTTTTTTCAAGCGTGTATTCATACAGCCGCCGAATATGCACGTGGTCGTCAACCACAAGTATGTTAAACATATCTAAATGGCAAATTCAAAACCACCCAGACGAGCAAAGCTCGTCTGGGTTCGCTAAGCGAGCCGCAACACTGTTTCACGGTTTTGCGCCCCGCTTGCGTTTTGAATTTGCACTTCACCCCCATTTGGTTTCTGTGAGTTATAACGCACTGAAATTGCACCGCTCAAACAGCGGATTATGTTTATAACTCAAATAACTGTCAACTGTTATGACAAGCCTAAATATTTTTCCTGTTCGGGGGTGAGCTTATCGATTCCGATTCCCCATGCGGAGAGCTTCCGCTCAGCCACCTTGCGGTCGATCTCCTTGGGAACATTTACCGTCATATGTTCGCCGGATTTGAGCTTGTCCGAATTTTTGGCGATATATTCCGCAGACAGTGCCTGAATCGCAAAGCTCATATCCATAATTTCCGCTGGGTGACCGTCACCCGCAGCGAGATTTACAAGTCTGCCCTCCGCGATTACGAATATCGTGTTGCCGTTTTTCAGCTTGTAACCCATTATATTGTTACGCGCAATATGGCTCTCCACCGCCATTTCACGGAGCTTCGCCATATTCACCTCAACGTCAAAATGTCCAGCGTTGCAGCAAATCGCGCCGTCCTTCATATTATTGAACGCTGCTTCGCCGATTACGTCCGCGCAGCCTGTTACCGTAACGAAGAAGTCACCGATTTTCGCGGCTTCGTTCATCGGCATAACCTTAAACCCGTCCATAACCGCTTCCATCGCCTTAATCGGGTCGACCTCCGTAACGATTACGCGCGCTCCAAGCCCCTTGGCGCGCATTGCAACGCCCTTTCCGCACCAGCCGTAGCCCGCGACAACAACGTCCTTGCCCGCGACGATCAGGTTGGTTGTTCGATTGATACCGTCCCACACGGATTGCCCCGTGCCGTACCGATTATCAAACAAATGCTTGCAGTCCGCGTCATTTACGAGTACCATCGGGAATTTCAGCGTTTTCTCTCTGTCCATCGCCAGCAGCCGCAGGATTCCTGTAGTCGTTTCCTCGCAGCCGCCGAGCACATTGGGAATCAGCTCGGGGTGCTCGTTGTGAATCAGATTAACCAAATCTCCGCCGTCATCTATAATAATATTTGGGGAAATTTCGATTACCTTTGATATGTGCGAGTGGTATTCCTCATCGGTCGCGTCATACCACGCGAACACATTCAGCCCATCGTGAACCAGTGCCGCCGCAACATCGTCCTGAGTGGACAGCGGGTTGCTGCCCGTGACGTACATCTCCGCGCCGCCCGCCGCAAGCACCTTGCACAGGTATGCGGTTTTCGCCTCCAGATGCACCGACAGAGCAACCTTTAAGCCCTTGAACGGCTGCTCCGCCGCGAACTCCTCTTCAATTCCTCTGAGCAGCGGCATATTACGCTTTACCCACGCAATTTTCCGTGCGCCGCTTTCCCACAAATCCAAATTTCTAATTTCGCTCATTTTAATTCTCCTTATTTTTAATAGCAAATTCAAAAACGCGCTCTCGAAATGGTGCTGCGCACCATTTCAAGAGTGCTCACTAAGCGACCCGTGACACCGCTTTGCAGTGTAACGCGCCGCTTGCGTTTTGAATTTGATGATTTTGATGGCAAATCCGAAACCGTGCACGCTCCGCGCGCACTTGCTGAGAATCACGGTTCACGCTGCGCGTGCACCGCGCCGCTCGCATTTCGGATTTGCACTAATCTCGAATACGTTGTTTTTGGTTACAACGCGCTAAAACTTCACTCCAAACAGTGGATTATAGTTATAACTCGGATAACCGTCAATCGTTACAGCACCCTCTCCAGAACATCGCAGGCAACTGTGATTTCTTGACCGTCTGCCTTGAGGTGAATCATAATAGGGTGGTCGGCGAGGGTGTTCACATCAATTCTGTCCAAGAATATCTGTGCTGACGCATTTCCGAGCGCGTCCGACATTACGTCCGGCAAAAAAAGCATCTTATCGCCGGAGTCCTCGCAAATTAAGCCCTCATGAACATGGAACGCGAAGTCCGAATTTTGGGGCAGTCCCGAAAAGTCACCTTGAAGGTAAAATCCGTTGTCGAGGATATACATATAAATATCCCCGTGCACATTCGGATAATCCTTGTTGCCTACGAGTTCCGCCTTGAGAATCGGTCTGTCCTGCTCCATAAACGCGTATTTCGATACATTCTCCATCATAATAACAACCTCCGATAAAAATAATCTTTTACCGTGTATTATATGCGGAGAATGCGCCATTCTTTACTTGCGGATAAACAAAATCCCGAGGGTATCCTCGCCGCAGTGACACGCAACCGTGCAGCCCGCGTCCGTGACAGAGATCTCCTTGAACTCCTTGTACTTGCGGATCTCCTCGGCGGTAAGCGATGTGTTCGACTCCGAGGTGGTGTGCGTGATGAATATCAAATCATCGTCCACCTCGGCGGATTCAAGCTTGTCCTTGACATAATCGCGGATCACCTTTTCAATGCCGCCGCGATACTTTTTCACCACCATCATTTTGCCGCTCTGTACCGCAATGCACGGCTTGAGCTTCAGCAGATTCGCTCCCAGAACCGCTATGGACGAGCACCGCCCGCCCTTGTGCAGATACTCTACGTTTGCCACAAAGAACGTTGCGTCCACCTTGGGGATTATCTCCTCCAGTTTTTTGACGATTTCGTCCGCGGATAAGCCCTGCTGAGCAAGCTTTGCGGCTGAAACCGCCACAAGACCCTCTCCCGTGGACAGATTACGCGAGTCGACCACACGAACGTTCGAGAAATCCTCCGCCGCGATGTTCGCGTTCTGAAAACAACTTGAAAACTCCGAGCTGATGGTAATCATCACCAACTCGTCATAGCCTTCAAGCTGTTCCTTAAAGAACTCCGTAAAGTCCTCAATGTTCACCGCCGCAGTGGTGCATAGCTTGCCCGTTTCGCGGTAATACGCGAAAACGTCCTTTTGCGTGATTTCCACGCCGTCTTTGAGGGTTTCGTCACCCTTGTTCACATACAGCGGCACGGTACTGATTCCGTATCGGGATTTCAGCTCATCCGACAAATCGCATACGCTGTCCGCGCAGATTTTAACTTTTCCCATTTTCTTCCTCCTCTATTTTCAAATCGTATTCCGGGGGCGATTTGGCATTTATTGTTATCAGCCGAACCCCGCCTGAGATTTTCCTTACGTTATCGCTGAAAAAATATCTGCCCTTTTTGTATTTGCATTGAGCCTTAATACATTTCCGAAACGCGTTGAATATTCGCTTGGATTTATCGCTTGCACTGATTGTTCCCATATGTCCGCAGACGAGGAACTTGTCCCGATACATACCGCCAAGCCATAACGCAACGGAATCGGGGTGATTGCTCTGGTCGACAAGATACCGCATTCTGCCGTCAAATTGGCAACGTTCCTCGGGGTGAAGCTCCTCGGACTTTTCTAGCACGAGAAAGCTTTCGCTTTGGTGGTCGCCCGTCTTACTTATTCCGAGATATTCATAATCCGTCAACGAATCGTAAATCGGTATATCCTTTGAGTAATATGCCGCGTTTTCGATATACTTAACGCCAATGGATTCCTCAACCCGCGTAAGCATATGTAACAAATCGTCCCTTGTCATAAAAAAGTAGATTTCACTCGCCATTGTTCCTCCGTTCAGCGAATCCAAATCTCCCGGACAGTATTCCGCCCGCCTCATTTATCGCGTCATAATACGTTTTTTTTAGTGGAATCTCCTCGCCATCAAGATACAAAGTATATCGATTTTTTATGGAATCAACCTTCGCGATTTCGTCATCTCCCACCAAGAAAAAGTACGGAGTTACGGGTCCGTATCCTCGCTCACATTCATTGTGAATCATATGTTTGCATTTCGGACAGTAAACCGTGAAGTTTGCGTGTAATGTAAATTCCGTTTCTTTGCCGCAAAAGACGCATTTAACAGACTTTTTCGCCATACCGCGCTCCCTTATGCTGCGGCAGAGAGAGAGTTCAGCAGGCTCTCCAGTTCCTCCTCAAGTGAACCGTGGAACAGCGTGAACAGTATATCGCAGCTTCCTAACAGAAACAGATTCTTATTGGTAACCGTTGCCAACGCGGGAACATATCCGTAGATGTAGCCCTTATACCACTC
>CAMWMN010000051.1 GCA_947175385.1 uncultured Clostridia bacterium
GAATATGCACAATTGTGAATTATTCGTGTAACAATTACAAATTTTCACAGAATTTGTAGTAATAATAACCTAAAATCCAACCGATAATTCACATATTTGTTAATTTTTGGCGGTTTTCGTGAGAAATTACAAAAAATCGTTGACAAATCGAATTAAATATGTTACAATATAATATGTAAAAAAATCTGTCAATTCCTGCGGGGAGAATACTATGGCTGACTATTCATCGTTGAGCGATCTTGAATTGCTTGCAAATAATCCCCCTGACAGCGCGAAAACCACAGAACTGATTTCAAGGTATATGAAGATGGTTCTGGCGGCGGCTCGAAGATTCTCCGAGCGTTACAGCCGCGCCGATTATGAGGACTTCGTGTCGGACGGAATGGACGGGCTTCTGGCGGCAATCCGCGGATATGACGAAAGCCGTGGCGAATTTGGAGTGTATGCCTCGGTATGTGTGGCAAATCGGCTGCGCAATACCGCACGAATGGCTCAACGTCACAGCTCAAACCTCCGTGACGCAGATTTTGACGAGCTTGCCGACATCGCCGACCCAGCGCCCACTCCCGAGGAGGTAGTGCTTGCCAAGGAGTCATATGAGTCGGCTCTTCGCGAGGTCGCTTCCGAGCTTTCCGAGTTGGAGCGGAAATGCATATTCGCTGCAACAATGGGACTTTCCTACACCGAAATCGCAAGCGAGTTCCAAGTGGACGTAAAAACCGTAGATAACGCACTTTCCAGGGCGAGAACCAAGCTAAGAAAAATGTTCTGCGGCTTGAAATTTGCGGAAAACAGTTAAATTGGGTATTTCTCCCATTACATATGACCTGCCTCAATGAGGTTCAGTAAGTTGGTCGGTGCAAATCCGACAGGGTCAATTCTATTTTATTAAGGGGTATTACTATGTACACTGACAAGACACTAAAATGTAAGGACTGCGGAGCGGATTTCGTATTCACCGCCGGCGAGCAGGAGTTCTATGCGGAAAAAGGCTTTGAGAACGAGCCGCAGAGATGCAAGGCTTGCCGCGATGCCAAGAAGAACGCTTCCAGAGGTGCGCGTACTTTCTATGAAGCAACCTGCGCGCAATGCGGACAGACCGCGAGAGTTCCGTTCGAGCCGAAGGGCGACAGACCCGTTCTTTGCAGCGAGTGCTTCGCTAAGCAGAGAGGCGAATAATCAAGCAAAATCACCGAAATGTACTGGTAGTACCGATAAAATGGGAAATCCGAGCAATGTTCCGGTAATATGCGTCCCGCGCCGATTTTTATTCGGCGCGGTTTTTTGTGCAAAATCACGAAAATTTGCATTCCCGTTTGTACAAATTCAACATTAATTACTATTGATTTTTTCGGAGAGATATATTATAATATTAATGCAAGCTACAGATTTTGCAGCAAAATTATTTCATTTTTATTTTGAAAGGAAGTTTTTTATGAAAAAATTTACAAGCGCTGCTCTTGCGGCAATCGTCCTTGCGATGACACTTACGGGCTGCGGAGATACGAAAAATGTTTCAAACAACAGTTCCAACAATTCGTCTACCGCGAACGAGTCAACATCTACAACATCAACCGAATCCAACGAGTCCACTGGGGACGAATCCACCACCGAGAGCACTCCCGATGAGAACTCCGATCCCGAGGGCGGCAATGGCGAAGAGGGCGCAGATAACAGCAATCTTGAATATCCCGACAACAAGGCGGGACGTATGGTCAAGTCAATGCTCACAGCTGACGCGTGGAGCTTTATGATGCTGATGGACGCAGAAACCGCTCCCGTGCTGATTCCCGACTTCTCAATCGACGACTGCGAGGAGTATTGCTTGGCTTACTGCGGTATGAGCGCACAGCTCCAGTATGCGATTGCGGTTAAGCCCAAAGCAGGTTCTGAGAAAAAGGTAGAAGACGCACTTGCGACATTCTATGACAATGTCAAGAACAATCCCGACCTCGCGTTCTACCCTATGCAGCAGGCTGCAGCGGAAGGCGCGGTTATGGACACTACCGATGACGGCTATATCTGCATTATCGTTCACGAGAATGGTCAAACAATCGGCGATACGATTGACAATGTGCAGTAATCTTATTTTAATACGAAAAGTGCCGAGCGTTAAGCTCGGCATTTTTTATACAGATTTTTCAGATTTGTGATTTTTCCGCGCTCTCAGAACAAAGAAAACCACTGATCCAACAAATACAAGAATACTGATAAATTGCGAGGTGGATAGTCCGAAAATGAAACCGCGATACTCATCACCGCGCCAGAACTCCAACACAAACCGCCCGACAGGGTACACCAGCAGATACAATCCCAACAGACCGCCGCGCAGCTTGTCGGTTTTGGTGAGGAGAATGAAAATCACCGTGAACAGCAGAAACTCGAATCCCGCTTCAATCAACTGGATTGGCACACGCGGAACTCCGTTCGCGCTCTCCACGATTGAGTTTGTAAAAGTCACGCCGTGTTCCCACTCTACCCCATAGCAGCATCCGCCGAAGAAACACCCAATCCGCGCGAACCCATGAAACAGCGGAATCACCATTGCGCCACAGTCGGTCGCGATGTCTACTGGCAGCTTCTGCACCTTGATGGAGATTCCCCCCGCGATAAGTCCGCCGATAAGTCCTCCGTAGAACACCGAACCGCCGAAGAGTATTCCAAAGCGCTTACAGAAGTCGATGAAGTTTGTTGCGTTCAGCAGAATCCCCCAATATTGAATATTCGTGATTCCGAATAACAGGTGCATTCCCATAAACACACCAATCGCGCCGAACAGAAACACAAAAATCATCGAAATATCATCGCCTGTGTGCTTCTTATATATGCAGATTGCCAGCGGACATGCCGTGAAAATTCCGATAAGAGCGCAAATTCCGTAGCTGCTCAGGAAAAAAGAACCAATTTGAAATCCCGGGAACATAGATACACCTTTCCTAAAAATTCGACCCACCCGCGCTCTCGCTCGGGAGGGTCAAATAACGCTATGTAACCATTAAATTACAGAATTACTGCGTATGCCGCAAGACCGCTCGCCACACCCGCAAGCGCGCAAATCGCACATACCGCGCACGCTATCGCAATAACGTCCCAAGCCAACGAAACGATTCCGCAGATAAGCCCGCCAAGAGCCAAACTCTTATTCTCGATTTCGCCTGTTTTCTTGATTTGATCAAGCGCGATAGCTCCCAGCACAATACTCGCGATTGCACACAGCGGCATAATGTACTTTGCGTACGGAATAAACGAGCCGCCTATACCTATGATACCACAAACCAACGCTGCAATAGCCAGATTCTTTGTATTCATAATCAATACTCCTTTTCCGCTGTGATTACAGCATAATCGCCAAGCTCCCCGCTGCCTCGCCTGCGAGGAAAGCCATAATAGCGGCTCCATAGCACACCGACACAAGAAGGGAAATGCCCATAGATACAATGCTAATAACCAGACCTGCAGTCGCAAAGCCTTTACCCTCAGTATAACCTGTCTGCTTGTACTTGTTCAGCGCGATAGCGGACACAATAAGACCCGCCAGCGCAATAAAGAAACTAAGTACAAAGCCGACAATCGCAAGCGTCTTGGGGTTTTCGCCGCTGCCGTTGTTGTTATAACCATTGTTGTAGTTGTTGTTAAAATCTTTATTTTCCATTTTTATCCTCCAAAATGGTTCTAAAATACCGCGGAATCCGATTGAACCCCGCCGCACTAATGCCACACTTAATGCTAATTTTATTATATCAGAAAATGTGTCGTTTGTCAACAATTTTCTTTGAATGATTTTAACCAATCTTTTATGTGACGATTATGTGAAATTCGTGATTATCAACAAAATACAATATATCTTGACATTTTATACACAATATGATAAAATAAAAAAGTAACACAATACACAAAAACAGGAGCTTTAACCTATGAAAATAATTGATTCAACACCGCGCGCAGATGGATTCCGAATGCCCGCGGAATGGGAGCCGCACCACGGCTGCATAATGATTTTCCCCGAGCGCGCGGATTCGTGGCAGTTCGGCGGATACTCGGCACGAAAAGCGTTTGCGCAAGTTGCCGAGGCAATTTCCCGCAGTGAACGCGTAACGGTGTGCGCCTCCGAGCGGCAGTATGAGAACGCACGGAGGCTTTTACCGAGCCGGATACGCGTGGTGGAGATGTCCTCCAATGACTCGTGGGCGCGGGATTACGCGCCGACCTTCGTTACAAACGGAAGTGAAATCCGCGGCATAAACTGGAACTTCAACGCATGGGGCGGCTTGGTGGACGGGCTGTATTTCCCGTGGGATTTGGACAATAAAATGGCGCGGAAATTGTGCGATTTGTACGAAAAAGATATGTACGATTTGGGCAATTTTACCCTAGAGGGCGGCTCGATTCATGTTGACGGCGAGGGAACGTGCATTACCACCGAGGCTTGTCTGCTAAGCGCGGGGCGGAATCCCGACCTCACAAAGAATGAAATTGAGCATAATCTGCATGAATATCTGAACATAGACAAGGTAATCTGGCTGAAACGCGGAATCTTCAATGACGAAACCAACGAGCACGTGGACAACATCTGCGCGTTTGTAAAACCCGCCGAGGTGGTTCTCGCATGGACGGACGATGAGAAAGACCCACAATACGAGCTTTCGCGCTCCTGTCTTGAGATTCTGGAGCGCGAAACAGACGCGAAAGGGCGCAGAATAACGGTTCACAAGCTGCGCTGCCCGTCGCCCGTGACTGTCACCGCCGAGGAATGCGAAGGTCTGGATTCCTGTGATTTTCAGCCCACGCGCACTCCTGGTGAACGATTGGCGGCGTCCTACGTCAACTTCTACATCGCGAATAATGCGGTGGTTATGCCCTTTTTCGGCGACCCTGCGGACGAGCCTGCGCGTGAACTGCTTGCGAAATTGTTCCCCACGCGCGAGGTAATCCCGATTCAAGCGCGAGACATCCTCATCGGCGGCGGAAATATCCACTGCATTACCCAGCAAATTCCAATTTATACCAATCCCCGTTAAAATACTTGACAAGATTTGCGCCAAGATTGCACCTAGCGCAAGGAACTTTGACGCAGCGAAAGGTGCAATATTGACGCAAAGATGTTAAGTTTTTAATGAGGGATTAGTATCTAGGAGGTGCAATATGATTGAAATCCTGTTTGGTGACAGCGAATCGGGCACGATGAAATACGCGATGAAACAAGGTTTTATCCTTAGCCGTGATGTGGTTTGCCTTGCGTTTATGGCAAATATTGGAGATATTAGCAAGCCGCTTACCGGGGAATATCGACGGCGGTTGATTGCCCGAATGCTCTACCGTGAGCAATGGGGCAAGGACGTGGAGATGAAGCGAGAACTGAAACGGCTTGGAGCAATATATTCGGAGCAGTTGGAGCGTTTGTTCGCGTACCTCAAAAGCGGTGAACCTGTTCGAATATGGTACTGCTCCGCGCCGTATTCAATGTGCGGATTGCTGTGGCTGTGCTCTCTATTGGAAAATTATGACAGCGAGATATATGCCGTGGAAATGCCGCGAGTGATCGCAGTTGACAATAACGCGCATTGTTACAACTCGTGGGGCGAGTTTACACCCGAATCTTTCGCGGACTTTCTGCCGCTCCAACGGAAAATCCCACGCATTGAAATCCGCAAAAACGCGTTCGACTGGAAGCGTCTGCAATCCGAAAATGCTCCCCTGCGTGCGGTTGTAAATGGCGTGGTTATCAGCGTTCCCGCGAATTTCTATGATTTCCTGATTCGCAAATATCTTACCAATGAGCCAATCCGCGAGGCATTACTTATCGGGCGTATCCTCGGCGAAAACCCGCTCGGAATCGGCGACTGGTGGTACGCGCTGAGAATCGACAAGCTAATCAAGGCGGGTAAAATCAAGGTTGTGTTCGATTCGGATAAGAAATATGAACGGGTACTTAGGCTAAAACGTTAAACCCCAAGCAACCTATTAACGAACGGTGCAAATCCAAAACGTGAGCGGAGCGCGACACCGCAAAGCGGTGTTGAGGTTGCTCAGCGAACAAAGACGAGCAAAGCTCGTCTTTGTGGTTTTGGATTTGCTTTTAAGATAAGGAGAAGTTAATGAAGAAAATAACAGTTGCGGCAATCCAGATGTCAATTCCGGAAACGCGCGAAAAATCCATTGAAAAGGCAGAAAGGCTCGTCCGCGAGGCTGCCGCAAAGGGCGCGAATATCGTGTTGCTGCCCGAGCTTTTTGAAACGAAATACTTCTGTCAAGAGCGGCGGTATGAACACTATGACTTGGCAGCTCCAATGATTGAAAACCCCGCCGTAAAGCGGTTTGTGGAGGTTTCGCGCGAGTTGGGCATCGCTTTGCCGATTTCGTTTTACGAACGTGATGTGAACAACTTCTACAACTCAATCGCGATGATAGACGGCGGTGAGATCCTCGGAGTGTACCGCAAGACGCACATTCCCGATGACCACTTTTATCAAGAGAAGTTCTATTTCACGCCCGGCGACACGGGATTCCGTGTATGGGAAACGCGTTTCGGGAAAATCGGCGTTGGGATCTGTTGGGACCAGTGGTTTCCCGAAGCGGCGCGTTGTACGGCACTGCAAGGCGCGGAGCTGCTGCTCTACCCCACTGCTATCGGCAGTGAGCCGATTATCGGCTGCGACAGTATGCCACACTGGCGGCGGTGTATGCAAGGGCACGCGGCGGCGAATATTCTCCCTGTGATTGCGGCGAACCGCACGGGAACAGAATCCGTTTCCCCCGATGACGGCAACGCTCACCAATCCAGCGAGCTGACATTTTTTGGCAGCAGCTTTATCGCCGACCAGACTGGCGAGATTCTCGAATCCGCCGACCGCGAATCCGACTGCATTCTGCTCCGCGAGTTCGACCTCGACGAGATACGTGCTATGCGGTACGAGTGGGGCGTATTCCGTGACCGCCGCCCCGAGATGTATGGGTTGATTGCCGGTAAATAACAGAAATCCCCCGCCACCAGGAGGGGGATTTTTTTATTATCCTTCAAGGTTAAAATCCAATGTTTTATCCGAGAAGTTCACGCAGGCAACAAACCCGTGTCCGCCAAAATTGACGTAACCGGTGTCGAACTCCAATTCGAAATATGTTCCGTTGTTCATAACCGTGATTGCGTTTACATATACAGACTTCCGCAGCGATTCAAGCGTGTATGGATTGCCGCGCTCGTCAACCTCCTCGTAATCATTGCAAGTTTCCAGAAATTCAGGGTAAATTTGCTCCAAAAGCTCGTCAGCGTGATTATACAACTCACGCAGATTCCCGAAAATCGTGCTACGCAAATCCTCGGAATATTCGTAAATCTCCAGGATTTCAGGAGAATCCGCGCCGAACGGCGGAAGCTTGATGTCCTTGGAATCCAGCGTTTTCAGCTCACTGTCGTGCTCGAAAACCATCACTCCGAAAAAATCATCGGAAAGAATTATATTGGAGATGTTTTTCTCGCGGTATTCGCGCTCTTTCTTGCGCTGCTTTTTGGCAGTCACGCTCGGAACAATAAATATAACCGCCGTGACCAACGCAAACCAAGCCGGAATGAGGATTATCCATATCGGCAGACTGCCGTCCTCGCGCTTGAACTCCGAGTAAATTCCGGAAATGAAAAAAATCAGTACCAGCAGCCAGATTATCCCGAGAATGTACCCCAAAACCCTGAAGAATTTGTTCATCTTAAATAGCCGCGAATGCCTTATCCAGAGCCGCAATCAAATCGTCTGCGTGCTCGATTCCGATAGACAGACGAATTGTTCCGGGCTTGATTCCCTGTTCAAGCAGCTCCTGCTCGTTAAGCTGCGAGTGCGTGGTAGACGCGGGGTGAATTACAAGGCTCTTCGCGTCCGCAACGTTCGCCAACAGCGAGAAAATGTCGAGGTTATCAATAAACTTCATCGCCTCTGCCGCGCCGCCTTTCACCTCAAACGTAAAGATTGAACCGCCGCCGTTCGGGAAGTACTTCTGATACAGAGCGTGAGTCGGCTCGGAGGAGAGCGACGGGTGATGAACCGCCTCAACCTTGGGATTTTTCGCGAGATAATCCACGATTTTCAGCGCGTTCTGAACGTGCCGCTCAACACGCAGCGACAGCGTTTCCAGACCTTGCAGGAACATAAACGCGTGGAACGGCGAGAGCGTTGCGCCGGTATCGCGCAGCAGAATCGCGCGGATATACGTTACAAATGCCGCCGCGCCAACCGCCTGCGAGAACGAAACGCCATGATAAGAGGGGTTCGGCTCGGAGATCCACGGGAATTTTTTGCCCGCTGCCCAGTCGAACTTGCCGCCGTCAACGATTATACCGCCGATTGCGGTTCCGTGCCCGCCGATGAACTTAGTCGCGGAGTGAACCACAATATCCGCGCCGTACTCAATCGGGCGGAGCAGATACGGAGTCGCAAATGTGGAATCCACAACCAACGGAATCCCGTGCTTGTGGGCTACCTTTGCGATTTCCTCAATATCCGCGACATTGGAATTCGGATTCCCGAGCGTTTCCACATACAAAGCCTTGGTCTTGTCATCAATCGCTTTCTCGAATTCTGCAGGATCCGGGTCTACGAACTTGCCCATAATACCATACTGCGGCAGTGTGTGCTCCAAAAGATTGTATGTTCCGCCGTAAATGTTGCGCGAGGAAACAATGTTCTCCCCCGCGTGAGCCAGTGCCTGAATCGTATATGTAATCGCCGCCGCGCCCGATGCGGTTGCCAGAGCCGCAACTCCGCCCTCAAGAGCCGCCATGCGCTGCTCGAAAATGTCCTGGGTCGGATTTGTCAGACGACCGTAAATGTTGCCCGCGTCTTTCAGCGCGAAACGGTCAGCTGCGTGCTGTGCATCATGGAACACAAAACTGGTGGACGCGTAAATCGGAACCGCGCGCGCGTCTGTAACGGCATCGGGCTTCTCCTGCCCCGCGTGAACCTGAAGTGTTTCAAATCTGTAATTGTTTGCCATAATAAAATCTCCTTTTTTATTTGCGAGTTCGCAATTATTTTTCATTACCCTTAAAGTATATCATATTACTATGTATTTGTCAAGGGGTTTTGTCAATTTTTTTTGAGAATTTGAAAATTCCTCGGAATCTTATGCAAATTCAAAATACGAACATTGCCCCACACCGCGCAATGGTGTGGGGCAATGCTCATTGAAAATAACGCACGATAAATCCCGAAAATTGCTCCGAAATTCGGCTGTCGCGGCGGAAATTCCCGTCCCTCAGCTCACGTAATCTGATTTCCGCCGCCGATTCGGAAATTCCGCACAACCGCGCAACCCCGGCAACGGAGCGCACTCCACATTGCTCGATAACGCACAGCGGCGCGAGGAAATCCGCGGCGAAGCGGTTCGCCTCGCGCTCCGCCGATTCGAGATTCCTGCCGCGCAAATGCCCGAGCACGCAGTGCCCAAGCTCGTGCGCCGCCGTGAACCGCCGCCTGCGTTCGCCGCACGCGCTCTCGTTCAGCGCAATCACGGGAAATTCCCCCTCAAGGAAACTGAATCCCCACAGGCTTTTACGGTACAGCTCCTCAAAAGTAATGTGGTAGTATTCACTAATTATCTTGTAGCTCACCGTCTTGATTCCGAGAGAGCGCGCAGCCGCAAGCGGGTCAATAGGCAATGAATGGATATCCGCGCGCTCATAGATCTCTGCCAGCCCAGCTCGGGTCGAAATTTTCATTTTTACCGTTTTCCTCCGTGATAATCGGGCGCGTCCAGAACACTCTTGCCTTGGCGCGGCGTAAGCCCGGACTTCTTTGGGTCGCCGCCGTCACGCGCGGCAATCAGAACCTCTCTATTTTCCTCATTCGCTCCGCTCCGTGTTGCCAAACCGATTCGGTTCATCTCCTGTTCGGTGATTTTGTCCACACGGCGACGCCCCTGCTCGTCCAGACGCGCGTAATCCGCCGAATGCGCGAGGACGTCCTCCTCGACATATCCCTCACCCAACAGGTCGTTGGGAGTACAGTTCAGCGCGGTGAACAGTGCCATCAGCTTTTCCTCCTTAGGAAAGCTCACTCCGCACTCGTAATTCCCTATCGCGGCGGGCGTTACGCCAATTTGCGCCGCAAGCTGTTTCTGGGAAAGCCCCATTTCGGTTCTCAAACGTCTGATTTCATCTTTAATAGCCATAATCTCCTCCTGATTTTGATGGCAAATTCAAAACCACACAGATGAGATCCGCTTTGCGGATTTCATCTGTGCTCGCTAAGCGAGCCGTTACACCGCTTGCGTTTTGAATTTGCACTAATCATCGTTGAGTAGCTTGGAATTTTTCGCCCCTAAATTTCACTCCAAACAGTGGATTAGAGTCATACCCCAATAACTATCAACTATACTGCAGCTTGTCCTTAGGACACACTCTCATAACGCTCACAAAGATGCGCCATTGCGCGCTTTCTGATGTTATAGATCTGCCGTTCGCTGAAATACAACTCATCGGCGATCTCGCTCCAGTCCCGCGCCAATATGTAGTACTGATACAGTGCGGCTTTTTCCGCGCCGCTGAGTGCGCTCAGCACCCTCACCGCCTCGCGTTTTCGGTCGACAGCCTCGTCAATCTGACGGTTCAGCTCGGTTTCCAATTCCGCGATTTTTTCCACCGTGCGCTCTGCCCATTCACGCGTTCTGCCCTTGAGGTTCAATATCCCGTGGAACAGCTTAACCTGCTCCAGCATTGACTTTACCTCAAGCTCCGCCTCGCGCGCGGACTTCAGCACACTTAAACAATCACTCATTTTATCCGCCTCCATTCATTTGCTGTGAGCTTGTAAACATAACCCGATCCCCCTTTCAGTTATTTTCAATCTCTGAAACTATTATACCACAAGTCCCTTGTAATGTCAAGGGGGTTTTTCAAAATTTTTCTAAAAAAATGAACAAAATTTATACAAGGTTTTTGTGCAAATCTATTGAATTTTTCAATAAAAAGTTGTATAATATTAGATAGACGGAAGTCAATGAATATTCATTACAAGGAGAACTTACTATGAAAGAGCTTAAAGCAGTATTGGTAAACGGTTCGCCGCACGAAAAGGGCTGTACATACACGGCACTGTGCGAGGTTGAAAAGGAGCTGGACCGAAACGGAATCTCCACCGAAATTTTCTGGATCGGTAACAAGCCCATCACGGGATGTATCGGCTGCGGAGCGTGCGTAAAGCTCGGCCGCTGTTTCTCGGAGGACACCGTAAACGAGTTTGTGGAGCTGGCGAAAAACGCGGACGGCTTTGTGTTCGGTTCGCCCGTACACTACGCGTCAATGGGCGGCGCTATAACCTCGTTTATGGATCGCGCGTTCTATTCGGGCGGCGCGTTTCTCCGCGGAAAGCCCGCAGCGTCCGTGGTTTCGTGTCGGCGTGGCGGAGCGTCCGCAACATTCGACCAGATGAACAAATACTTCACGATAAACTTAATGCCGATTGTTTCCTCCAATTACTGGAATCAGGTACATGGAAACTCTCCCGAGGAGGTTCTGCAAGATGAGGAGGGACTTCAGACAATGCGCGTGCTCGGCGCTAATATGGCGTGGCTGATGAAATGTATCGAACAAGGCGCGGCAAACGGAATCGCCTTCCCGACCCCCGAACCCAAAATCAGGACAAACTTCATCAGATAATACAAAAACGGAGGACAACAACGTCCTCCGTTATTCGTTTCTTAAACTCTCTGCGAACTTGGAAAGCCGCCGCAGCCTGTGATTCAGCCCACTGCGGGAAATTGGTGGGTTCGCACCGGACGCTCCAGTGAACATCTCACACAACTCCGACAGCGAACTTTCGGGATTCGCAAGCCGCAGCTCTGCCGTTTCTCGAAGCTCCGGCGGCAGAGAATCAAACTCGCCTTTCTCGATAATCAGTTCGATGTCGCGGCGGATTTTCTCACTCGCGGCAACGGTCTTGTCAAGGTTCGCGCACTCGCAGGTCACGCTGCGGTTGGCACGGTTACGCAAATCTTTCTCAATCTTCACCTGCATAATCTCAAGTGCGTAAATCCCCGCGCCGATGTAGGTCAGAAAATCCTCGATAAGTCCGCTCTCCTTGGCATAGATGATCGTATTATTCGCGCGTGAGGCAGTTTTAATTTCCATTCCGTGTTCGCGGATAAACGCTGCCAAATGCTCGCGGCGGCTATCCTCGGGGAGGACGATTTCGAGGTGATATTCCTTTTTCGGGTCGGTTATCGAGCCGCAGGACACGAAAATTCCGCGCAGAAATGCTGCCGCGTCCGAGTCGTTCCCCGAAACGATTTCGGGATTAATCATACTGAAATCCCCGTACAACTCACTAACTTGTGCGGACTTCACCGAAAATGTATACAATGAACTTCCGTTTCTCACCAGACGCGTAGTTTCGGTCTTTGCCCCCAGAAATACTTCCTCGGAGAGTGTTTTCGCCGCAGCAATCAAATCCGCATTTTCCGTCTGGATTACGGGTTTGCGGTTTACTGTCCGCCCCGCGAACATCAGCCCGTACAGCATTGCGGACATCTCGCCCGCCGAAAGCTCGCGGACATTGCACAACTCCCGCTTAACCTCCGATGAAAAAGACACCACACCACACCCTCATCAATTATTTTTCCACGTCCCTATGGATTATTCTCACATTGCAGCCGTTTTGCGCAAGACTTCCGCCGATTCGCTCGGCGAACGTGATACTGCGGTGTTTGCCGCCCGTGCAGCCGAACGCGATGACCATACGGCTTTTGCCCTCTTGAACATTCAACGGAATCAGAAATTTCGCCATATCGAGGATTTTGCTCTCCAACTCGCGCGACTGCTCAAACCGCATCACATAGTCGCGAACCTCCGCATCCAGACCGGTTTTGCGTTTAAGCTCTGGTATGTAGAACGGGTTCGGAAGACAACGTACATCAAACACCAAATCAGCCTCGCCCGGCACACCGTACTTGAACCCGAAGCTCATACAGCTTACGATCATTCGGTCGGTGGGCTTGTCCAAAAACAACCCCGCGACCTGATCTTTAAGCTGCGCGGCGGTAAGCAGCGAACTGTCTATAAAGAAATCCGCGTGAGTGCGTATTTCCGACAGCAGCTCCCATTCCGCGTCAATCGCCTTGGACAAATCCCCGTCGGAAATATCGTCCAATGGGTGCTTGCGACGCGTCTCGCTGTACCGTTTCATCAGCACCTCTTTGGAAGCCTCCAAAAAGAGGATTTTAAACTCCAACCCGTCCGTATTTTTCAAACCCGCAATGGTTTCGGACAAATTCAGAAACATCACACCGCCGCGAATATCCGTGACAATCGCCACGCGCGTAATTTCGCTGTTTTCGCTGCACATCGCCGCGAAATTCGGAATCAGCGCGGGGGGCATATTGTCTATACAAAAGAACCCGATGTCCTCCAGAACCTTTATACACGCGGATTTTCCCGAACCCGACATTCCCGTTACAATCAGAAATTGCATACCCCACCTTATTCTAAATCAATAAAATCAATTTGAACTAATTTCTTTCCGTTTGGCAATAAATATTCGATCGTTGATATGGATTTATATCCAACATCACCCATAACTCGTGTCAAATTATCGCTGTCCATCTGATGATGAACGCTGTTCAATCCGTCAAACACGTGAAGATACGGCGAGTCCGAAACAAATTCACTTCCGGAATTTATCTGTATCCCGCAAGAAACATATTTCGGTTTTACATGGCTTACAACCGCCTTAAAGCAATCATACCCGATATATTCAATCAACAGATTCGCAATCACAAAATCGGCAGTCGGGAGCTTTGATACTTCGGTAAGCAAATCCACACAAAGGCATTTCAACGTGCCGTCAAGATTTTTATACCGTTTCTCTACTTCCCGCAGATATTGCGAATTTATGTCCACTCCGTAAACAATGGAATATTTCTCGCGGTTGATATGCTCCAGCCCGTTTCCGCCCGCGATTCCCAAAATCATTACATTATCAACGGAATACGTGTCCAATTGATTTTTCATCATTTGGTTAAGTACCTGGAGCTGCATTACGGAATCCAACTTCATATGATTTTCGTAATCGAACAGATTGATTGATTCCCACGGATTATTCATTTTTCCTACTCCAGAATCAGCATTTCGCATTCAAGCTCCACACCCTTTTGCTTGCGGACTACCGACTTGACATGATCAACCACGCCCATCACGTCCTCGAACGTTGCGCCGCCCTTGTTGATTACGAACCCGGAATGCTTTTCGCTCACCTGTGCGCCGCCCACGGTGAACCCTTTAAGTCCGCACTCCTCGATAAGCGCGGCAGCGAAATATCCCTCGGGACGCTTGAACGTGCTCCCGCAGCTTGGATATTCCAGTGGCTGCTTGTCGCGGCGCTTGGCGGCAATCTCTTTCATCTTCGCCTTGATTTCGCTCTCAATGCTGCGTTTAAGCTCAATAGTCACCGACAAAATACAGTATTTATTTTCGGAGAACACGCTGTGCCGATACGAAAGCTCCATATCCTCTGCGAGGATCTCAACGATTTCGCCGTGCTCGTTTATACACCTCGCGGACTTGACAATATCCTTCATCTCCGAACCGTATGCGCCTGCGTTCATATACAGCGCGCCGCCCACCGAGCCGGGGATTCCGTACAGGCACTCCATTCCCGAAAGCCCCTTATTGGCAGCCTCCGCGCAAAGCACCGCAAGCGAACCGCCCGCGCCCGCCGTTACGCGTTCGCCGTCAAAAACGAACGCTCCGAGATTTCCGCCAATCTTTATCACAACACCGTCAAAACGGTTTATCAACAGATTACTGCCCTTTCCGAGCAGAAAATACGGAATCACCTCACGGCGACAAATATCCAGTACCTCGCGCAGAGAGTCCTCCGAATCAGGCTCAACGAACAAGTCGCACTCGCCGCCTATCCCCATTGTTGTCAACGGCGCGAGTGTGAAATTTCGTTCGCACACGCACCCATACTCTTTGCAGACTTGGATAATACTGTCAAAATTCATATCGATTCTCCGTAAAATCAGAACACATTCTTACTCTGCAATAGTATATAGGAAAGCCGCGCCGATTATGCCCGCGTCATTGCCGAGCTTGCAAATATCGAGCTTGGTGGTGCGCTCTGCGTCAACGCAGTAAGCCTCGCGCTTGATATACTCATTCAGCGGATTGGTGAGGTTTTCGCCCTCCTTGCAGATTCCGCCACCAATCAGCAGAACCTCGGGCTGGAACGTGTTTATAATATTCGTCAGTCCGCAGCCGAGGTAGTCAATATACATATTCACAACGTCCTTTGCCGCCGCGTCGTCCGCACGCATTCCGTCAAACGCGGTCTTGCCGTCAACATTCTCAAGACTGCCCGCAATTTCCCACATTTTGGAATCCTTATGTTCCTCCATCGACTCGCGCGTCATATTGATAAGCGCAGTCGCCGAGGAATAAGCCTCAAAGCAGCCCTTGCGTCCGCAGCCGCACTGTCTGCCGTTGTACACGAGAACATTATGACCAAGCTCCGCACCGCAGAAGTTGAATCCCGTGTAGATTTTCCCATCAATGATGATTCCGCCGCCGACACCCGTTCCGAGCGTAACAACGATTACGTCCTTGTATCCCTGTCCCGCGCCCGCGAGAACCTCTCCGAATGCCGCGGAATTTGCGTCATTCTCCACATAAAGCGGCTTGTCAAGATACTTCTTGAACAACTCGCGCAGATTAACGTTTTTGAAATCCAGATTGCAGGAGTAGAGCACCACACCGCTGTTTCTGTTTGCCACACCGGGAGTTCCGATTCCAATGGAATTTACCTCGCCAATAGTCACCTTTGCGGCATTCAGCACCTTCCACATCGTATCCACCATAGACTTGACGATTTCCTCCGCCGAGCGCGGAAGGTTTGTCGGCGTGGATGCCTTTTCAACGATCTCATAATTTTCATTCACCAATCCGACCTTGATGTTAGTTCCGCCTAAATCAATACCTATATTATACATAATTAACTCCTTATCTAAAAAGCAAATTGCGAACCGTGCAGATGAACTTCGCTCATCTGCACTAGCCGAGCAACGCATTACACCGCTTTGCGGTGTAATGCGTTGCTCGCTTTCGCAATTTGCACTTCACCCCGAAAGGTTTCTCTTAATTACAGTGCCCCTAAATGCGCCGCCTATAGGTTGATCCGAGCAGCGGTACAAAAAACGGGCGCGCTTTGAATTTGCATATTAACTGTCAAATATTCAAGTCTGACATAATCTCCTCGACATCGGAATCCATACCGAGCTGACGGAGCAGATCCTTAGCCGCATTGTATCCCATCTTTTTCTGACGGTTGTTCATCGCCGCTACCTCAAGAATAACCGCGAGATTACGTCCGGGCTTAACCGGGATATTCAACAGCGGCACTTTAACCCCAAGAATCGTCATAAAGTGCGTATCCACGCCCATTCTGTCATAGGTCTTTTCGGGATTCCACAGCTCCATCTCAACCACCATATCAATCTTTTCGGAGGTCTTGACCGCGCCGATACCGAACAACTGACGCGCGTTTACAATACCGATTCCGCGCAGCTCCAAGAAGTGGCGGATATTATCGGGCGACGAGCCGACCAATGTGATGTTCGACGCTTTGCGAATCTCCACCGCATCGTCCGCGATAAGGCGGTGTCCGCGCTTTACAAGCTCAACGGCAGTTTCGCTCTTTCCGACTCCGCTCTCGCCCATAATCATCACGCCCTCGCCGTAAATCTCAATCAAAACGCCGTGGCGGGTGATTCTCGGCGCAAGCTGTAAATTCAGGAATGCCATAAGCTTGGAGATAAACACCGTAGTACTCTCGTCCGTGCGGAGAATCGGAATCTCATAGTTCGGCGCCTGCTCCATCAACTCCGGGAACACGTCCAGGCTGCGTGTAATAACCAACGCGGGGAAACGATAAGACAACAGATCCTCGATACGCTTTCTGCGCGTGTCGGAATCCAGACCCTGCAAATACGCGTGCTCCATCTTGCCCAACACCTGAACACGCTTGTTGTCGAAATAGTCATAAAATCCAGCAAGCTGCAGTCCGGGGCGGTTTGTATCGTTGTTGGAAATGAGCGAGTTCTCGCCGTTTTCGGGCATATACAGCACCTCTAACTTCATTTCCTCAATCATCTTCTTAAGCGGGAACGAAAATTCCCGGCTGATTTCTTCAAGCGGCATAGTAAAACTTCCTTTCGGTTAAATTCTCATCATCTTGAACACAATGAAAATCCTAGGTTATATAAATGTACACTATAATTATAC
>CAMWMN010000052.1 GCA_947175385.1 uncultured Clostridia bacterium
AGGTTAATATAGTAAAGTAGACCGAATTTGAAAGGGGTTTTAGATGTTGGACTTTGAATTAAAAAACAGGTATAACATTGGCGACCTCTTAAAAATTATAAAAGTCTTACGCTCGGAAAACGGCTGTCCGTGGGATAAGGTTCAAACGCATGAATCCATACGCACCGATCTTATCGAGGAGGCTTACGAGGTTTGCGAGGGGATTGACTGCAACAGCCCGGAAATGCTCCGCGAGGAGCTTGGTGATTTGCTGCTGCAAGTTGCGTTCCACGCGGAAATCGAAACCGAGCAAGGTAATTTCAATTTTGATGATGTTTGTAATGATATTTGCCAGAAGTTGGTTTACAGGCATCCGCACGTCTTCGGGGACGTAAAGGCGGATACCGAAAGCGAGGTTCTCAAAAACTGGGACGCGCTGAAAAAAGCCGGCAAGCATCAGGAAACGTACAGCGAAACGCTTGAAAGCGTACCCAAGACCTTCCCTGCCCTGCTTAGGGGCGAAAAGGTTTGCAAGCGCGCGATGAGAGCAGGGCTTCCGATTGACGGCGCACAAGACTGCATAGACGAGATTAAACGCGGTCTGGATAGACTGGATACGGAAAACGCTGATGCCGATAATGCGCAAAATCAGCAGACACTGGGCAAAATCGCTTTGAGTTTATGTAACTTGAACAGAATTTTGCATATAGATGGCGAGAAAGCATTGACTTATTCAACAAACGAGTTTATAATGGCTTTCAAAGCTGCCGAGGAGGAGATTATTTCCGGCGGCGGCTCTATGGACAAGCTGTCCGATGAGGAATTGCGTCGGGTGGCGGACAAGTTAATTAGCGCTCTTTAAGAACGCTATATATAAAGAAATTTTTGGAGGTATTAACACAATGACAAAGGCAGAATTAGTAACAGCTATTTCGGAGAAGTCCGGTCTTACCAAGAAAGACAGCGAGAAGGCTCTTTCGGGAGTAATTGAGGCAATCAGCGAGTCTTTGGCTAACGGCGAGTCCGTTCAGCTCGTAGGTTTCGGTACCTTTGAGGTTCGTGAGCGCAAGGCTAGAACCGGTATCAACCCCCGTACCAAGAAGAAGATTCAGATTGAAGCTACGACCGTTCCCGCTTTCAAGGCTGGTAAGGCTCTCAAGGAGAAGGTTAGCAAGTAATTTATGCTTTGTTGCTAATGGCGGCAGGTACACTTGCCGTCCGCGGACGCGTGGACGGCGGGTTTTCTTGCCGCTTTTTGCTATCGTAAAGGAGCAGTAGATAATGAGATTGGATAAGTATTTGAAGGTATCGCGCCTGATTAAGCGCAGAACAGTCGCTAACGAGGCTTGTGATGCCGAAAAGGTTCTTGTGAATGGTAAGGCGGCGCGCGCTTCCTATGAGGTAAAAACGGGTGATATTATAGAAATCCTGATTGGAAAGCCGCTGAAGGTGCGCGTTCTGGACGTTAAGGAGTTCACCAAAAAGGACGAAGCGGCGGCGCTCTATGAGGTCGTTTAATCTTAGAACACGTTATCAATCATAATTCCCTCCCCTGTTGAATACACTGTACAGGGGAGGGATATTTTTATGCAGAAAACAACCGCCGCGGTTCCGCATAATCTGATTATGGAGAACCGCAAAAATCTTCGAGTATCCGGTGTCAAGGACATCGACAGTTTTACGGAAAACAGGATCGTGCTGTCCACTGTAATGGGAGAGCTTGTTATCAAGGGCGATGACCTGCACGTAATCACTTTGGACGCAGAAACCGGCGACTTCTCTATGACCGGGTGCGTAAATTCTCTGTCGTACAATCGCCACAGTGTTATGGACGGACCAATAAAGAAGCTGTTCAGATAAGGGAGGACAAAATGGGCTTTTCAATTCCCGATTGCTTTATGATTGCGTTTGCGGCAGGACTGCTGTTTGGACTGGTTTATGAGGCACTACGAATTATCCGGCTGATTCTTCGTTTCAAAGCGGCAACATTCGTGTGTGATATTGTGTTTTTCGCGCTTTCCGCGTGGGCGGTTTGCACGCTTTCCAAGTCGCTTGGGAACTACATTCGCGTGTACACGATCCTCGGATTCGGCGCGGGAGTGTTCACCTACATCGTAACACTGGGAAGACTGCTCAATCTCGCCGAGAGTGCCGCCTCGGTTGCGTGGAGAAAAACAATCGGCAGATTCGTTCGTTTTATCGGGAGAAATCTCAAAAAGACATTTGGAGGAATTGCACAAATCACTCGTGAAAAATTGTCTAAAACTACTAAATATATCAATGACAAGCGAAAAAATGCCCCCAAACACTTGCATTCAAATAGGAAAATGATGTATAATAAAAATATATCAGAAAATAATGGGGAGAATCGTCATGTCATTAAAGCTAAGATCACAAAAAGTCCGTGAAGTCAAGCGCAATAAACATGGATTTGTCCGCCTGCTTGCCGGTTCGGCAATTCTGGTGACGGCGGTTTATGTTGTTGTGTCAATTATAAGCAGCAAAATTTCCATTCGTAATAATATGGAAAAATACAACGAGTTGGTTGCACAGACAAACGAAATAAACGAGGATAACGAGCGAATTTCCGGTTATCTGGAAAATGAGTCCAATCTCGATGAATACATTGAAAATATTGCGCGGGAAAGACTCGATTATGCCAAAGCGGACGAAAAAATTTATTACATTGTTCCCTCCGGGGAGTGATTTGTGTGAATAAAGGCAGTCGAAAGACTGCCTTTTTATTTGACAAAATGCAAAAAATGGTGTATAATAATATTGAATCGTATTTTATGGCTTTTATCGTTGATGTAAGGCCTTGCAAAAAGGATGACTTAAATGAACTTTATTACAAAACTGCTTAAGCGCATTTTTAACAGGGTCACGGTGTGCGCAATTGGAATTCTGCTTCAGGTGGGGTATCTTGTGTCGTTGTTCTGGTCGCTTGGCACAATGTACACCTATTCGTATTTGGTTTTTGAAATCGCGGGTGTTCTAATTTCGCTTATGATTGTCAATTCCGATATAAACCCCAGCTATAAAATCGCATGGATTGTCCCGCTGCTGACTGTACCCGTTTTCGGAGTGATGTTCTATATCTTCTTTGGAAACAACCATTCTGGGGATCGCCTACGTAAACGTATGAACAGCTTTAACGAGGAAGAGCGTTTACTTCTGCACCAGAATGACAGTTTCGAAAAGTTAAACGAGGATTCTGTGAAGCGTCAAGCCTCCTATCTGTACAATTTCGGCGGGTATCCCGTTTGCACCAATACTTCCACCACGTATTTCAAGGGCGGTGAAGAGAAGTTTGAGGCAATGAAAATCGAGCTTGAAAAGGCTGAACGCTTTATCTTTCTTGAATACTTCATCATTCAGGAGGGTATAATGTGGGACTCGCTCTTTGAGATTCTGGAGCGTAAAGCGAAAGAGGGTGTCGATGTCCGGGTAGTGTATGACGACATCGGCTGCTTGCTTACGCTTCCATATCGGTATTTCGAGAAGCTGGAAGTCAAAGGAATCAAGTGCAGGGTGTTCAATCCATTCAAACCAATATGGTCTGCGAAGATGAACAACCGTGATCACCGAAAAATCCTCATTATTGACGGACACACAGCATTCAACGGTGGAATTAACCTTGCGGACGAATATATCAACGCATACGAAAAGCACGGACGTTGGAAAGACTCCGCCGTAATGATTAAGGGGGAGGGCGTATGGAACTTCACAATGATGTTTCTGACAATGTGGAACTATCTGAACAATTTGAAGCCCTCATCATATGATTACTATATGCCCCGCCCCGAGGACATTTCCGATATTAAGGGCAATGGCTTTGTGATTCCGTTTACGGACAGCCCGCTGGACGATGAACCGGTTGGCGAGAATGTATATCTTAACATTATTAATGACGCGAGCAAATATCTATATATCACCACACCTTATCTGATTATTGATAACGAGGTATCCACAGCTTTGATTCTGGCGGCAAAAAGCGGTGTTGATGTGCGGATTATTACACCGCATATCGCGGATAAATGGTTTGTTCACGCTGTTACACGCGCTCATTATAAGCGTCTTACCAAATACGGTGTGCGGATTTATGAGTACACTCCGGGATTCATTCACGCAAAGAACTTCGTATCGGACGATAAAATAGCGGTTGTCGGCACGATCAATCTCGATTTCCGCAGTTTGTATCTCCATTTTGAGTGCGCTACCTGGATGTACAGGACAAGCTGTATCCCCGATATCAAGGAAGATTATTTCAAGACCCTTGAGGATTGTCAGGAAATCACCTATGAGGATTGCTGCAAGGTGAACTTCTTTGTACGGCTGTTCAGGGCACTGTTGAGGTTGTTCGCGCCGATGATGTGAAAGTGTTTTATGATTCAATCCCCCTCTGTTTGAGGGGGATTTCTGCATATTTCCGGAAACCCCGGCATAAGTATAAGTAGATTAAATGTTGGAGGTACAAAATGACAGAATATATGCCGGAAGGTTTTTTGTACGGTACAGCGGAAAACTTGAGCTGTATCGGTTCGGTTCAGGCTCTCACGGAAAGTATGCGGTCGCGGAAAATTCTCGAAGCTACTTGTATCGTTTGTGACAGCCGCCACAATCTGATTGTCGATTTGCCGTGTATGCGCGGAATTATCCCCCGCGAAGAGGGCGCGTTGGGTATCGCCGAGGGCAGAACCAAGGATATTGCATTGATTTCACGCGTGAACAAGCCGGTATGCTTTATCGTGACGGACATCGCCCGTGATGAAAACGGCATTTATGCGGTGCTCTCCCGCCGCGCAGCACAGCAGATGTGTACGGACGAGTACATATCCTCGCTTACTCCGGGAGATATAATTCCCGCGCGGGTGACGCATATGGAGCAATTCGGGTGTTTTGTGGATATCGGCTGCGGGATTCCCTCGCTTATTCCGATTGATTTGATTTCCGTTTCCAGAATTTCTCACCCATCGGACAGATTCCACGTGGGTCAGGATATAAATGTTATAATCAAATCATTTGAGAGCGACAGGGTTTGTCTTTCGCACAAAGAACTTCTTGGAACTTGGGAGCAAAACGCCGCAATGTTCGAGCAGGGCGAAACCGTTATGGGCATAGTGCGCTCTGTTGAGGATTACGGTGTGTTCGTAGAGCTTGCGCCGAACCTCGCAGGGCTTGCCGAGCCGCGTGATGATGTCTTGGTCAATCACAGAGCGAGTGTTTACATCAAGGCGATAATCCCCGAAAAGATGAAAATAAAGCTCATCATCGTGAACTCGTTCGATAACGATTATCACAACAATGAGCTGAATTATTTCATTGATTCAGGGCACATCCATTCGTGGATTTATTCGCCCGAAAGCTGTTTCAAGCGGGTGGAAACGGTGTTTAATTACCTTTGATTTTCGCCCAGTACTCCCGCGCAGAGGATTCGAGCTTGTTATCACCGAAGTGATAGTAAATCTTGTCCTTAAGATTGTCGGGCAGATATTGCTGCTTTACATAATGATTCGGGAAATCATGCGGATAGAGATAGTGCTGACCTCTGATTTCCGCGTCCTCTCCATCGCAGTGCTTATTCTGCAGATGCCGCGGGAAATCGCCCACAAAGCCGTTGCGGACGTCCTCAAGAGCCGCGTCCATCGCAAGGTAGGCGCTGTTGGACTTGGGCGAGGTCGCCAGCAGCACGATCGCATCTCCAAGGGGAATCCGCGCCTCGGGAAGCCCAAGCTGCATTGCGCTGTCAACGCACGCTTTCACAATCGGAATTGCTTGCGGATACGCAAGCCCGATGTCCTCGGCGGCGATCACCAACAGCCGCCGCGAGAGCGAGATAATGTCCCCCGCGTCAATCAGCCGCGCCGCGTAATGCAGCGCGGCATTTTCGTCAGAGCCGCGAATCGACTTCTGGAGCGCGGATAACAGATCGTAATGCTGATCTCCGTCACGGTCGTAGCGCATATTGCTGCGTTGGGTAAGCTCCCGCGCAATTTCGATGTCTACATTGCCCTTTATTGATGACAGCGCGCACAACTCCACGGTGTTCAGGCACTTGCGCACATCTCCGCCAACACCGTGGCAGATGTAATCCACCGCCTCATCGGACACGCTGTACTCTACGCCCGTTTCCTTGGAGATTGCGTCAAAACCGCGCCGGACAGCCCTCTCCATATCCCCGGGCATTACCGGCTTGAACTCAAATACCGTGCTGCGCGACAGAATAGCGTTATACACATAGAAATACGGATTTTCGGTGGTAGAGGCAATCAGCGTAATGCTGCCGTCCTCTATATATTCGAGCAGGCTCTGCTGCTGTTTTTTGTTGAGGTACTGAATCTCATCAAGATACAGCAGAATGCCGTTGCTGCCCAGAAACGTGTCAATCTCCGAAACAATGCTCTTGATGTCTGCCGTTGACGCGGAGGTTCCGTTGAGCTTGTGCAGCCGCATATTTGCGGATTCGGCGATGATTCGCGCAACAGTGGTCTTCCCTACCCCGGACGGACCGTAGAAAATCATATTCGGGATTTTTCCCGATTCAATAACCCGCCGTAGCGGTTTATTCTCGCCTAGCAAATGCGGTTGTCCGACAACGTCCGAAAGCTCTGCCGGACGGATTCTATCGGCAAGCGGCATAATTACAGCCCCTTATGCTCGCGCAGCAGTGCTTTGATTTTCTCGTTGGGGTCCATAACATTGCTGATTGAGGTGTCGTGATTGATACACGCAACGAAATATGCAATGTACTTCGATACGTCCACTTCCTTGTACCAAGGACGTTTAAGCAGCTCGGGCATACGGTAGGTGAGATTAGAGCTGAATACGGCGTCAATCATACCCTCCTCATATGCTTTATCAAATGCTGCAAGACCGTTGGTGAATATTCCATAGGTTGCATATGCGAAGAAACGCTTTGCATTGCGCTTTTTAAGCTCCGAGGCAATATCGAGCATCGACTCGCCCGAGGAAATAATATCGTCCGCAACGAATACGGTCTTTCCCGAAACGTCCGTTCCGAGGTATTCGTGAGCGACAATCGGGTTTCTGCCGTTTACAATCGTGGAGTAATCGCGGCGCTTGTAGAACATTCCCATCTCGACTTCCAACATCGAGGCATAGAACATATTGCGGTTGAGCGCGCCCTCATCGGGGCTGATTACCATAAAGTGTTCTTTGTCGATTATAAGGTCGGGGAACGCGGCGAACATCGATTTCAGCACCTGATATGACGGGATTACGTTATCAAAGCCCATCAGCGGGATCGCGTTGCATACGCGCGGGTCGTGAGCGTCAACGGTAATTACGTTTTCAACTCCCATATCGCGCAGCTCTTGGAGCATAAACGCGCAGTCCAACGACTCACGATAGGAGCGTCTGTGCTGACGTCCGCCGTACAGCAACGGCATAATTACGTTGATTCTGTGAGGTTTGCCGCTTGCTGCCTGAATAATGCGTTTCAAATCCGCATAATGGTCATCGGGAGACATATAGTTCTCCTTGTCAAACAGCTTGTATGTACAATTGTAATTGCCAACGTCCACGAGGATAAACAAGTCCTTACCACGGACGGTATTCTTAATCAAGCCCTTTGCATCTCCCGATGAGAAACGCGGACACTCGCTCTCAATCATAAATTCCCGGTGAGGTCTGCCGTTCCTGTCTGCCCATCGAATGAGATATTTGTTAATGCGTGAAGCAAGCTCCTCTGTACCGCGCATTGCGATCAATCCAATCGGAGCAACTTCGTTGTATTCCCGATACAAAACTTCCGTATTCTTTACCGTTCCCATTTCCATTCTCCTTATTTCAATTTACCAATTGCGTAAAATAATTCTTTCGCGCAATATTCGGCGATTTTATACACACAACCATCATTTCAGTTTCAGTTCCGCGTAAGCCGCATAGTGCTTCACACTAAATTCATCGGGAGCAATTTTATTCAGCAGCTCAAGATGTTCACGCTCGAATTGGATAATCTCCGCTTCGGAAAGCGATGCTCCCACACCGCGGCAAGCCTTCATTCTGCCGTTCCAACTCTTGAGAGTGAATGGCACGTCAAGTAAATATTCCCCGTGTCGGACAAGCTCAAACCGCGAGAAATAGCACTCCGGGATCTCAATCGGGTGAACGGTTTCGCCCGCGCCGCTCCACTGCGGACTGTATTTCAGCACCAGACGCTCGCTCTCCCCCGCTATCTTGTCCTCATACGGCAGCCAAGCCATATACAGAATCAAAAGTCTGCCGTTCGGTTTCAACATTCTGCACAAATTGGGAAGAATTTGCTCATGTTTGAAATACCAAAAGCATTGGCAAGCGGTGATAACGTCAAATGAACCGTCCGCGAAATCAATCTCCTCGGCGGGAGTAGTGTAATAATCAATGTTCATACCCTCGGACAGACGTTTTGCCTGAATAATCTGATTTTCCGAGATGTCTGTACCTGTCCATTTTGCACCGTAGGAGTACATATTCCTCGGCAGAACTCCAGTTCCCGTGCCCAAATCAAGCACGGACTGACCGTTTATACACAAGCCACGCTCAACTATTTTCTCGTAGAACTCGCGCGGATATATATCGCGGTATTTCGCGTAGTCCTCGGAGGTTCTTCCCCAATCGAAGGCTTTTCCACTATCAATTTCAATATTAGTCATTTCAACCCTCTCGAATAATATCTCGTGCCTCCATCAAACAGAATCCGAGAAAATTCGTGCCGTTCCACAGCGTAGGGTTTTCACAACGCGGGTCGTCCTGAGCCATTCCAATCCCCCAGATTTTGTCATAGGGACTTGCTTCAACCAAAACGCGCTGATTTGTGTTCAGCAGAAACGCTTTCAAATCCTCGTTTTGCGAGAACTTTGCAACGTTTCCTTTTACTACAATATCGCAGCAATTCTTTTCCCAAATCTCCTGGACAAACCCCGAAACCTTTTGCCCCAAAGCCTTGAATTGTTTGGGGTGATTTGCCGCCATAATTTCCGCGCGGATTTTCTCATCACCGAACAGCACGGCTTTTTGAGCCATCATGTACTGCTCGGCAGTGTGATATTCCACGCCGTCAACCGTGAAGCGGCAATCCCACCACTGACTAAGACAGGTTTTGGTTACGGAATCGTCCGTGGTTTTTCCGTGACCCCAAAAGAAGATGAATTTCAGACGTTCGCCGCGTGTAAATTTATCCTCTATCTGTGCCCTTGTATATTTCATAAAATTCTCCGTTATTTATACAGCGGATACTTATCGGTAAGCTCGGTAACCATTCCGCGAACCTTTTCAACGTTGTTGTCGAAGTCCTTTGCGGTGAGGTAGATGCACTCGCCGATCGTCCGCATATCGTCCTCTTTAAGACCTCTGGTAGTAACCGCGGGTGTTCCGATTCTCACACCGCTCGTGAATGCGGGCTTCTGCGGGTCGTTGGGGATCGCGTTCTTGTTTACGGTGATGTAAACCTCATCGAGGTGAGTTTCAAGCTCCTTGCCCGTGATATTGAACGGACGCAGATCCACCAGCATAAGGTGATTGTCCGTGCCGCCCGATACAAGGTTGAACCCCTTTTCAAGCAAGGTATCCGCGAGAACCTTGGCATTCTTGACGATCTGTTCGCCATATGCCTTAAACTCGGGCTTGAGTGCCTCGCCGAAGCAGACAGCCTTTGCCGCGATTACGTGCATAAGCGGACCGCCCTGTGTTCCCGGGAAAATAGCCGAGTTGATTTTCTTTGCGAGATATTCGTTATTGGTAAGGATAAGACCGCCGCGAGGTCCGCGAAGCGTCTTGTGAGTGGTAGTTGTAACAATATCCGCATACGGCATGGGGCTTTGGTGCTGCCCCGAAGCCACAAGACCGGCGATATGTGCCATATCTACCATAAGATACGCGCCGACTGCTCTTGCGATAGCGGAAAGCTTTACAAAGTCTATTGCTCTCGGGTATGCCGAAGCGCCCGCTACTATGAGCTTGGGCTTTACCTTGTTAGCCTGCTTATACAGTTCCTCGTAGTCGATAAAGCCATCATCGTTTGTGCCGTAAGGAACGAAATTGAAGTATTTACCGGAAATGTTTACGGGAGAACCGTGTGTAAGGTGTCCGCCGTGTGCGAGGCTCATACCCATTACGGTATCGCCGGGCTGCAGCAGAGCCACATAAACAGCCGTGTTCGCTTGTGCTCCGGAATGTGCCTGAACGTTTGCAAACTGCGCGTTAAACAGCTTTTTCGCGCGCTCAATGGCGATGTTCTCTACCACGTCCACGTGCTCGCAGCCGCCGTAGTAGCGCTTTCCGGGATAGCCTTCGGCATATTTGTTGGTGAGAACGCTCCCCATTGCAGCCATAACCGCCGGGGATACGATGTTCTCACTGGCGATAAGCTCCAGATTGCGCTGCTGACGCTTAAGCTCAAGCTCCATAGCGTCCGCGATTTCCTTGTCGTAATTGCCGACAAAACCTATTGAATCCATCAAATCGTTGTACATTGTATTATCCTCCCAGATATATTGTTTACTAATTATAGTATAGCGCAAAATATGGCATTTTTCAAGGGTTTTTTGAAATTTGATGTTTCGTACATTATCTTTGCGAAAAATCGCGAATTTTTGGTAAAAATAACAAAAATCGCAGATAAATTTGTTGGTTGGGTCGAACGATATCCAAATTATGTAATTTCAATTAAACACAAAAGTCTTAATTGCCACACCCATTTCGCCGCACTTATCTATCACAAACTTGGTTCCGTGGGAAGTTCCGTCCCATAGCGCGATTACAAGCTCGGCATTCTGAATTATAGTGAGATTGCGCTTCAGCGGAGCGGAACGTCCGTACTTGTCAAACTCGGGAAGAAATTCGGTGAGCTTGATGTTATGTGAAATCGCGTAATTCCTTGCACAGGTGTCAATTCCATTCGCGCCGCCCGAAATGATTTCCGTTGTATCGACGGGGAGATAAATTCCCAAATCATCTACCGTAAGTCCTCTTGAACCTATTACTGCTACTCTCATTTTTGTCCTCCTAAAAAATAATGCGTCACTTTACCATCATTATACCACCATATTTGTAATAATGCAATATTTTTTATATAATTATTATAATAACATCAAATTGGTGAAATAGAGGTGGAATGATGAAGAACGAATTATTACGATACACATTGCGAATGGACCGCAATCTTTTCGCAAAATTCCGTTATGTGGCAGAATATGAAGGACGCTCCGCAAACAAGGAAATCGAACAAATGATTAGAAAGCGTGTTGAAAAGTTTGAAAAGATTAACGGTGAAATCTTACTTTCCGAAAAAGACAAAAATGATTTAGAATAAAAATAATCCGTCAACATTTAAGGCTGACGGATTTCTTATAAAATTATAAAACGCTTATATATTCTCTGCGATTTTGTCGCCCATCTCCGAGCAAGAAACAAGCGTCATTCCATCGCTCATAATGTCGCCCGTGCGGAATCCGCTCTCAAGCACGGCATTAACGGCTTTTTCAACAGCGTCGGCTTCCTTGTCCATTTTGAACGAATACCGCAGCATCATCGCCGCCGATAGAATTGTCGCAATGGGATTCGCCTTGTTCTGACCCGCAATGTCGGGTGCGGAACCGCCGCTCGGCTCATACAAGCCAAAGCTGGTTTCGTTCATACTCGCGGAGGCGAGCATTCCGATTGAGCCTGTAATCATCGATGCTTCGTCCGACAAAATATCACCGAACATATTCTCCGTAACCATTACGTCAAACTGTGCGGGGTCTTTCACGAGCTGCATTGCGGCATTGTCCACCAACATATGCTCGAACGTTACCTCGGGATAGTCCTTAGCTACCTCCTCAATTACCTTTCTCCACAATCTGGAGCTGTCGAGAACGTTTGCCTTGTCCACACTTGTAACCTTCTTGCTGCGCTGCATTGCCACATCAAATGCCTTTATCGCGATTCTGCGGATTTCGTTTTCGTTGTATTCAAGGGTATCAACCGCCGTCATTATGCCGTCCCTCTCTTCGGTGTAACGCTTACCGAAGTACAATCCGCCCGTAAGCTCGCGCATAATCAGCATATCAAATCCCTTAGAACTGATTTCCTCTTTCAGCGGGCACGCTCCGCTCAACTGCTTGAACAACAGGCAGGGACGAAGATTGGCAAACAATCCCAGTGCCTTGCGCAAACCAAGCAACCCCGCTTCGGGACGTTTGTCCGCGGGGAGCTTGTACCACGGCGAAGTGGTGGTGTTTCCGCCGATTGAACCCATAAGAACCGCGTCCGCCGCCTTGCAGCGTTCAATCGTTTCCCCGGTGAGCGGAACTCCGTTCGCATCAATGGAACAGCCGCCCATCAACAGTTGTTCATAGTTGAATTTGTGACCAAATCTTTCCGCCACCTTGTCCAGAACCTTCATAGCTTCGGTGACGATTTCGGGTCCTATTCCGTCACCTTTGATTACTGCGATATTCTTTTCCATTCTAAACACCCCTTCAAAATTATTACGCTTCCGTTTTCAATTCCTCAGACATGGTTCTATGCCCAAAGAATACTTTACCTCTTTTGTAATATCCGCGTCGGACAAATCATATGGAAACGGATCGCAATCCTCCATAATATTTTTTATAACCTTATCAACTGTATCGGCATACTCCAATACAATAAAAGGCTTTTCGGGAAACAGAACCTCGTCTATACGATAATAACCACTTTGAAATTAATATACCATACGCTCTGAAACCCATGTTTTCTCGTATCCAATCCCGAATGATGTCGTTTTTGGCACATACGGAAGTTCAATCTCCACCTCCTCACAGCCAAGCTCCATCATAATCCGTTCGACAAGATCTTTTTTCTTTTCAAATTCCAAACGGCTTACAGATTCATAAGTCCACATTTTATCGTTCCCCCAAGAACTCCGGCGGAACAAATTTTGTAAGCCAGACTCCGTTTTCGGAGAGATAGAATTTGTATCCCGCGCGGAACATTTTCCCCGAATGAACGAAGAAGATGTGCGGCTTTCCGTGACGCGCGCCTACCTTTTCGGCGGTTTCCTTGTCCTTGGACAGGTGTACATACAACCGTGACTGCGGCTTCAAGCCCTCCTTGCGAATCGCGGCAACGGACTTCTCACCCGTTCCGTGGAACAGCTGTTCGGGCGGCTCGGCTTCTTTCAACTCCACATCTACATTAATTGAATGCCCCTGATTGGCGCGTATCAGCGTATGATCGTCGTTAAAGCTGTACCGCTGCTTATTGTCGGTTCTGACAATTGTTTCCAGTATGTTCATATCAAGATAATATCCATCGGCTTTATTGATTCCCGCGATAAGTTCTTGTACGTTTGCCCAACCGTGAGAGTCAAGCGTAATGCCGATAGCTTCGGGCTTGTGCCGCAGAATCAAGCTCATAAATACGCTTGTTTTCTTTAAGTCTTTCATTTTTACAGTACCCTCGTGAAGATTATTTCGTAGATACCATCATGGTCGGGAGAGGACTTTCGGACATCAAATCCCAATCCCGTGAACAATCGTGTTATAGGCTCTTCAAAGCTGTTGTCCGTGCCTCCCAGACATCTCGCGTATGCGTTCTTAAAACCCTTTTTCCGCGATTCGTCCAACGTATGGGAAACCAGTTTCCGCGCAAAGCCCAGATTCCACATTTCCGGTAGAACAGAGATTTCGACTATATCCGCATAACCCGAATAATCCTCGTCCTCGCAATCCAGAACAATGCAAACTGCCGCAATTTGCTCATCGGCAGTCAACACGAAAATATCCTCTCCGCCGCTTAATAGCTTGACATAAGACTCCCTGCGAAATTCTTGCGGTTTTGTAATGCTTGAATCATTCCAATGCGCCTTTGTTTCAACAAGTGCCATTTCCTCCGCGTCTGCGTACACGGCGCGCCGAATTACGATTTTCATCTCTCTTCCCTCACAAGTCAATCACGTAGGTGATGTATCCTCCAAGTCCGCCGTCTGTGCGTGTGAACCCAAAACGCTCATAGAACCGCCGCGCCCGTGTGTTGTCCTCGGCGCATTCCAGAACCGCGTGACTAAATCCCTTTTCGCGCATTTTTGCAAGTGCGTGCGTTAGCAGTTTCTTTCCGATACCCCTGCCCTGCCGCTCCGGGAGAACATATAAATCCTTTATGTACGCATATCCGCAAAACGGCTTTTTATTGCGCTCTCGAACGGTGCAGAACGCGGTCGGAATCCCGTCAACAGTCCATACAAACACGCTCTGATGCTCATCAAGGAATGCCGTGAGATACCGCAGCTCCGCGCAGAACATCGCCGAATCGGGATTGTCACTCTCTCCGCGCACTGTCTGCTTGATCCGCGCCAACTCGGGTAAATCACGGTAAATCGCGTGTCGGACGTTTTTCACTTCTTCAAGGAGTTAAGCAGTCCGCCCTTGCTGATGATTTCCTTGATGAAATCGGGGAACGGCTGCGCCTTGTAGGTCTTGCCCTTGGTGATATTGGTGATTACGCCCGTGTCAAAGTCGATTTCGACTTCGTTTCCCGCGTCAATGTCCTTTGCCGCCTCATCGCATTCGAGAATCGGCAAGCCGATATTTATCGCGTTGCGGTAGAAAATCCGCGCGAATGTGGACGCGATTACGCAGCCCACACCGCTTGCCTTGATAGCGATAGGGGCGTGCTCACGAGAGCTGCCGCAGCCGAAATTCATATTCGCGACCATAATGTCGCCGTCCTTGACGTTCTTTACGAAATCCTTGTCGATGTCCTCCATACAGTGAGAGGCAAGCTCCTTGTGGTCTGAGGTGTTGAGATAACGTGCGGGGATAATTACGTCCGTATCAACATTATCTCCGTATTTATGAACAAATCCATGTGCTTTCATATAAATTTAACCCTCCTGTACGTTAGAAATATAACCTGTCAACGCGCTTGCTGCCGCAATTGCGGGACTTGCGAGGTAAACCTCTGAGGTCACATCACCCATTCTTCCGACAAAGTTGCGGTTTGTTGTGGAAATCGCGCGCTCACCCGGAGCGAGGATTCCCATATGTCCGCCAAGGCACGGACCGCAAGTCGGCGCGGAAACTACCATTCCCGCCTCGATAAACGTTTCAAGCAGACCGTTTTTCAGAGCCTCCATATAGATTTTCTGTGTCGCGGGGATTACAATCGCGCGAACGCCCTTTGCCACTTTCTTTCCCTTTACCACGGCAGCCGCCGCTTCAAGGTCGCTGTAACGTCCGTTGGTGCAAGAACCGATCACCACTTGGTCTATCTTGATTTTCAAGCTCTCCGCCTCGTCAATGGTCTTGGTGTTTTCGGGGAGATGCGGGAATGAAACGGTGGACTTGATTTCCGACAAATTGATGTCAATAACGCGGTTGTAGTGCGCGTCTTCGTCCGCCTTGAATGTTTCAAATGTGCGGTTGGTTCTGCCCTTTACATATTCGAGGGTAACATCGTCCACCTCGAAAATTCCGTTTTTCGCGCCCGCTTCAATCGCCATATTCGCCATACACAAGCGGTCGTCCATCGAGAGGTTATGTACTCCCTCGCCGGTGAACTCCATCGACTGATACAATGCGCCGTCCACGCCGATCATTCCGATGATGTGGAGAATTACGTCCTTGCCGCTCACCCATTTGTTCAGCTTACCCGTAAGGTTGAACTTAATCGCGCCCGGAACCTTGAACCAAGCCTCGCCGGTTGCCATTCCCGCCGCCATATCGGTAGAACCCACACCCGTGGAGAATGCTCCCAGAGCGCCATAGGTACAGGTGTGCGAATCCGCGCCGATTACGCAATCGGACGGCACAACCAAGCCCTTTTCGGGGAGCAGCGCGTGCTCGATTCCAACATTTCCGACATCGTAATAATTCACAATATCGAACTTATCCGCGAAGTTTCTGCACTGTTGACACTGGATAGCCGCCTTGATGTCCTTATTCGGCGTGAAGTGATCCATAACCAGCGAGATTTTGTTCTTGTCGAAAACGCTGTCAAAGCCGTTCTTGTTGAATTCGTTGATTGCCACAGGACTGGTAATATCGTTTCCAAGAACCATATCCAGCTTTGCACGAATCAACTGTCCCTCTTCAACGCTCTCCAAACCCGCGTGCTTAGCGAGAATTTTCTGCGTCATTGTCATTCCCATATTTGTTCCCTCCAAATTAAAATATAAAATCATACATATTTATTATAACACTTTTTTTGCCTTTTGTAAAGTGTTTTTGGAAAAATTATAAAAAACGCAAAGCCGAGGCCTTGCGTTTTTGGAAATTATCATCACCGATGAATGCACATTCTCGTCATATCGGGTTCGCCGTCGCCTTGAACCATACACAGGAACTCCCAACCGTACCGCTCGTAAAAAGATGTGTGGTCCGTGACGAGATAAAGCGTGTCTATTCCGCTGTTTTTCATATCCTCACAGACGAAATTCAACATTTCTCCCGCGATTCCGCGACAGCGGAACTCCTCCTCAACATACACAGCGCACACATTGGGAGTTAAATCCTTACGGTCATGAAAATCGTTCTCAATCACTCCCAATCCCGCGATTATACTGTCGCCGTTCAGCACAACATACCATCGCGGAACAACAGTGTTATCAACAAGACTTTCGGAAATGCTCTCCCTATATGCCTCAAGCGGAACGCCCCACTTCTCGTGAAACCATTCTGCTGCCTTATCGGCAAGATCCGCAGAAACGCGGATTATCTTGTATTCGTTCATTTTATTTCACCTTTCCGGGCATTCCGGAATAATTTCCTTATGTCCAATCGTATTTGAAATCAAATCCCTCTTCGGGTTCGCCAATCTCATAGCCGAGTTCCTTGGCGAGTTTTGACTTCAGTTCCGCGTACCACTTATTCCACAGCTTTTCGGGCATAGTCCCCGCGATTTGTATACCGCTCGGCTCAACCGATGCCCACAAGTCAATCCCCTCGCCTTTCCAGCACGGAGAGTCGGGAGCGTTTTCGCACCAATACTCCATAGAGCGGTAAACCATCGATATTCTTTCCCACACCCAATCGGGCGCGGTGTAGTGAATGTTCAGATTGATGTCGTGTTCCATTATTGCTCCTAGGTACTCCAATACCAAATATCTCCTCACAAGGACGTTATTCAACGCTCAAATCATCACATTCCACTTCTTCAAAGCGCATCTCCGAGAACTCCGCGAGGTCTTTATGCGACAAAAGCTCCGGTTTGTTCATATCTTCCCAATCAAACGCATTCCAGTCAAAAGCGTTCTCATCGGG
>CAMWMN010000053.1 GCA_947175385.1 uncultured Clostridia bacterium
GTGCTGAAAGGCGCGAATACTGTTATTACGGATGGCGATGACGTGTTTGTAAATACTTCCGGAAACCCCAGTTTGGCGAAAGGCGGCAGCGGCGATGTTCTTTGCGGGATAATTGCCGGACTTGCAGCTCAGGACGTTAATTCGTTTTGGGCGGCGGTCTGCGGGGTTTACTGCCACGGTTATGCGGCGGATTTGATGGTGCGGGAGATGCCCTATGCGTCAATTCTCGCAAGCGACATTATTAATAAGCTGCCGCAAGTTTTTCTGTCCGAAGTCCTCAAATAATTTTTGGGGAGGAATTTTCTTGTTAAAATGCATAAAAATCGGATTGGTGAGTATTTTCTGTTTGGCATCGATTTCCCTTTGTGGGTGTGATGCGAATCTCCCTTTTGGCTCAACCAAGCCAAATTTCGATACAGGGTTCACTGTAAACGCGGAAATCAACTGCGACAAACTGAACGCAAAAGCCGATGTTACACACTCCGGCGATGGCGATTGGAGCTTCACATTTACTGAACCACAACAGCTCGCCGGAATGACGCTAAACATCACCGAATCCGTGTGTACAGGGACTTTGGGAAATCTTTCATTTGAGGCGGAGGAGAGTTCCGAATACGCGATGATACCTGAAATAATAGCTGATTCGATAAACTCATTGTCAAAGTGCACAAATGAACAAATTGTGCAAAATGACGAAATTTTGACCTATGATACGGATTTTGACGGTAAAAAGGTGACGGTAAGCGCCAATGCCAAGAGTGGCGCGCTTGTATCGCTGAAGTGTCCTTATCATAAGCTTTCGGTGAATTTTTCCAATCTCAAGCCCTATAAGGAGCTGCCCTCCGAGTCGACAGTGGAGAGCACTGTACCGGAGTTTTTCGGTGAATAAAGTTTCTTTCTGCGGTGAAATATGTGAATAATCGCCTGTTTGGGATTCCCAAATAGGCGATTTAATTCGTCATTTTGCATAAATTCTCTAAATCCGCTTTGGGAGCTGATTTTCGGATATCCTTCAACAATGCTTGACAATTTCAACCAAGTGTGATATAATGTAAATGGGTAGAATATATTAGAAAATACAGATATTTGCAAGTTTTTGACTTTGATGATTCAAATTCAGACTATGGGGGTATTGTGAAATGTGCGGAATTGTTGGATATATCGGCAGACGTAATTGCGCAGATGTCCTGATGGATGGGCTTGAGAAGCTGGAGTATCGTGGATACGACAGTGCGGGAATTGCCGTGTTCGAAAACGATTTGATTAAAACCATAAAAACACGCGGAAAATTGCAAGCTATGCAAGAGAAACTTGCAAATGAAGGAAAACCGATCGGTCACTGCGGAATCGGACATACGCGGTGGGCAACGCACGGAGAGCCGTCCGATGTCAATTCGCACCCGCACTCTAACGGGCGCGTAACCATCGTACATAACGGCATCATCGAGAACTATTCCGAGTTGAAGGACTTCCTTACGGAGCGCGGCTACACATTCGCATCGCAGACGGACAGCGAGGTTGCCGCGTGTTTGCTCGACTATTATTATGCCGAGCGAAATCCGCTGAAAGCAATAACGGAAACGATGCGCGAACTTCGCGGGAGTTTCGCGTTGGGGATTTTGTTCCGCGATTTTCCCGACCGCGTGTATGCTGTGCGTAAGTCAAGCCCGCTGATAGTGGGAGTTGGCGAGAATGAGGGCTTTATTGCAAGCGACATTCCCGCATTTTTGAAATTTACAAAAAAGTTCGTACTGCTTGATGATGATGAAATCGTTTGTATGGATGAAAACGGACAGCATTTTTATAATGGTCACGGACTTCCGCTGGAGAAAGAAGTTCAAATCGCAGAATGGGACGTGGAACAGGCGCAAAAGGGTGGATTTCCGCACTATATGCTCAAGGAAATTCACGAGCAGCCGGAGGCAGTGAAGAAAACTCTTGATGCCTACATTAATAATGGTGTTCCCGATTTTGAGGCGGTGGGTCTGACAGATGATCTGCTGCGTGATGTAAAGCGGGTTTTCGTGGTCGGGTGCGGAACGGCAATGTATGCCGGAATCGTTGCGCGATATGTGATTGAAAGGCTTGCGCGTGTGCCCGTAACGGTCGAGGTAGCCAGCGAGTTTCGCTATATGGATCCCATTATGAACAAAGACGACCTCGTGATCGTTATTTCGCAGTCGGGCGAAACTGCCGATACAAAGGCGGGGTTGGAGCTTGCGAAGTCGCGCGGGGTGCGAACTCTCGCAATCGTTAATGTCAAGTATTCGGCGATTGCGCGGGGCGCAGATATGTGTATCCATACGCCCGCCGGGCCCGAAATCTCCGTTTGTTGTACCAAGGCTTATTCCGTGCAAATTGCGGTGCTCTATCTAATTGCGTTTCGATTTGCATATGCGCGCGGACAGATTGACGAAAATGAGATGAAACGGCTTACAGAGCAGCTTTGCGGAGCACCAAAATCGATAGAGAACGTAATTGTGCAAAATGATGAATGCCAGTATATAGCTTCGCAACTCGTAAACGTTGATACGCTGTTTTACATCGGGCGCGGGCTGGATTACGCGCTGTCATTGGAGGGCTCTCTGAAGCTGAAGGAGATTACTTATATTCATTCGGAAGCGTATGCGGCAGGTGAGCTGAAGCACGGCCCGATTTCGCTTATAGAACCGAATATTCCCGTTATTGCGGTTACGACTCAGCGAGATGTTCTGGCAAAGACAGTCAGCAATATGGAAGAGGTAAAAGCGCGTGGAGCGCGTATTATCGCGGTTTGCCGCAAGAAAACCGAGTTCGCGGAGGGAATGGTGGATATGCGTCTGGATTTCGATTCCGACCTTGATGATTTGTTCGCTCCACTGCCGGCTGTGTGTGCCTTGCAGATGATTGCGTATTACACGAGTGTGCTACGCGGAATTGACCCCGATAAGCCTCGAAATCTTGCTAAATCCGTCACTACCGAGTGATTGTGCAATATCAACAAAGATTTTCAACATAGGCGCAAACCTGATTTGCAGGTTTGCGCCTTAAATCTTGCAAAATCGGACATACACCCCCCCTAAATAACCCGCATATAGTAATTATGAAAGGAGCGATTGTTATGTGTGGAATTATTGGGGAAATAAACCTTAAGAACGCGATAAAACGTGAAATAATTTCCGAGATGAGCCGCGTGCTTACACCGCGCGGACCCGATGCGGACGGGCTTTACGAGGGGGATTGCGCGGTTTTGGCACATCGACGGCTGATTGTCATAGATCCCGAAAACGGAAAGCAGCCGATGCGGTTTGGAAGATTCGTTCTGGTATATAATGGTGAACTTTATAACACCGAGGATTTGCGTGTTGACCTTATTAAAAAGGGTTATGAGTTTGACGGACATTCCGACACCGAAGTGGTTTTGAAGTCGTTCGCGGAGTACGGCGAACGGTGTGTGGAGTTGTTTAATGGAATTTTTGCGTTCGCTGTTTGGGACGAATACGAACATCGGTTGTTCTTCGCGCGCGACCGAATCGGTGTGAAACCGCTATTTTACGCGGAAATCAACGGAGGTCTGGTTTTCGCAAGCGAGATTAAGGCACTGCTGCAACACCCTCAAATTCAACCGATTTTGACTGAAGAGGGCGCGGCGGAGATAATGCTCATGGGTCCCGCGAGGATTCGCGGAAGCGGTGTTTTCAGGGATATAAGGGATCTTCCCGCAGCGCATTTTGGTTATTTTGACGAAAATGGTTTGAGGATTACGGAGTACTGGAAAGTTCTAGCAAAGCCGCACTCCGAGAGCTTTGAGGAAACTGCCGAGCACACGCGTGAGCTGTTATTTGACGCTATACGGCGGCAACTTGTAAGTGATGTTCCGCTATGCACATTCCTGTCGGGTGGATTGGACAGCTCTATAATTTCCGCTGTGGCGGCGGAGGAGTTCCGAAAAAAGGGTGAGATATTACACACCTATTCCATAGATTATCATCAAAATCACCAAAATTTCCATGCCTCGTTGTTTCAGCCGGACGAGGACGCGCCGTATGTGGAGCAAATGGCGGAGTTTATCAAATCGGAGCACACGAACGTCTTGCTTGATACACCGCAGCTTGCAGACGCGCTGAACGATTCGGTTTACGCGCGTGATTTGCCGGGAATGGCTGATGTAGACAGCTCGCTGTATCTATTTTGCGGCGAGATTAAGAAAAGGTTTACAGTTGCATTAAGCGGCGAGTGCGCCGATGAAATCTTCGGCGGTTATCCTTGGTATCACAATCCCGATGTGATGTCTTACAATGGCTTCCCGTGGGCAACGAGCGTGCCTGAGCGTGCCGCGTTGATGCGAAATCCGCTTTCGCGGGATGAAGCAGAAAGCTTCGTCCACAAGGTATATGCGGACTGTCTTGCGGGAGTCGACCATCTTGACGGCGAAACCGCGGAACAGCATCGCACGCGCGAGATGTTTGTGTTGAATTTACAATACTTTATGGCAACGCTGCTTGAAATAAGTGTTATAAAAGGAAAACGGAACATATTTGTAATCATCGATCACAAAACTGCCCCTCTCGGATTCGAGAGGGGCAGTCGGTTATTTAATTTTTCTTGCGTTTGGATTTAGATTTCACTACAGTAACTCCCGTTGCTGTTGCCGCTGTCAAAAGAATCCAAGTCCACGTTGCAATAGGATTACCCGTACCGGGATTCTGATTGTCACTGTCACTCGGGGTATTAGGGGTGGTACTATCGTTGTTGTCAGAAGTATTGCCGCTGTTGTCAGAGGTATCACCGCTGTTGGGGTCGCTGTTGTCACTACTGGGATCGGAGGTATCGCCGCTGTTGGGGTCGCTGTTGTCACTGCTGGGATCGGAGGTATCATCGCCGCCGGGAGTAGTTCCACCAGGAGTGGTGCCGCCCGGTCTTGTGCCGCCGGGAGTGGTTCCACCGGGAGTAGTTCCGTCGCCGGGATTCTTGGGTATGCTTTCTTCTCTGTCTTTATTGTAGTTGCCTGTTCCTGTAACCGTAACTTTACCTGTGTCCGGGTCGACAGTAACCGTATAATCCTTATTGGGTGTTAAAGTTGTGCCGCCGTCCTTAACCGTTACTTTGGGAGTATCGGGATTGTCGGGGTCGGCAACTACATTTACCGTCACCGTGGGGTCGGTTATCGGTTTTGGTGTAATCACCACTGTATCAGAGCCTGTTATCTTTTTGCCGTTAAGTTCTACCCTATAATAATCCGTATATGTTCCAACATCTGTATGAGTTGGCTTAGTTGGACCATACGTGCCGTTTTCCTGTAGATATGTTACGGTCGCGCCGTCGGGAATGTCTTTCACGGTAATGCTGTGCGGTTTGCCGTCATATGTGCCGCTCCAACCCTCTGAGGAAACATCATAGATTCCGCCGGTTTCCTCGGGAATGGTCTTTTCTACTTCATCTGTGTAATTGTCTGTTCCGGTAACAGTAATTTCGTATGTAGGTTCTCCGGTAATCGGGTCTGGGGTTGGACCGTTGATGACAACCGTATAATCCTTATCGGGTACCAAGGGTGTGTCGCCGTCCGTAACTTCTACTTTGGGAGGATTATTAGGATCATCCGGGTCCGGTGTAACCTTCACCATATTGTCGGTTATCGGTTTTGGTGTAATCTTAACCGTGTTAGAGCCTGTTTCCACTTGACCGTTGGGCAACTCCACCTGGTAGTAAACCGTATAATCTCCCTTGTCCGTATATTTAGGATTATCATCTAAATCGTATGTACCGGGTGTCGTTCCGTACTTTATTTTCGAGCCTGTGGGATAACCTTTCACGGTAATGCTGTGCTCTTTGCCGTCATACATACCGCTCCAACCATCTGAATCAATGACATACACCGGTTTGGTTACCGGATCCTTGTAGTTACCTTTTCCAGTAACCTTAACTTCGTATTTGTTTTCTCCGGTGGTCGGGTTTTTGTTTGGACCGCTGATGACAAGCGTATAATCCTTGCCGGGTGTCAAGGTTGTGTCGCCGTCCGTAACCGTTACCGTGGGTTTGCCGCCATCGGGGTCGGGTGTTATCGTCACCATAGGGTCGGTTATCGGCTTTGGCGTGATCTTAACCGTAGAAGAGCCGGGTATTACTTGACCATCGGGTGTTTCCACCTTATAGTAGACCGTATAATCTCCTACGTTCGTATAAGGCGGATTTTCCTCTGTGTATGTACCGTTTTCTGTTTCGCTATATGTTATTTTCGTGCCTGCGGGAATATCATCGGGAAGATTTATGGTAATGCTGTGCCCTTGACCGTCATATTCGCCAACAAATGGGGTGGCGGTAATGGTGTAAGTTGTATCGGAAGCAATAATAAAGGTGATTTCCGATGTCGCGGGTGTACCGTCATCATTTGTAATGGTGAGAGATGCCTCAGCTGTTCCGACTTTTATGTTTTTCTTATATTGGATATCCGTGTCGGCCGGCTTTTTATCGCCTGTTCCCGCCCAGTTGTTACTGTATGTATTGGTAACCGGCTTGATTTCACTTCCGGTATAAGGATACGGACCTTCTACGAAAAGCTCTGCGGTAGCAACGTGGTGGCAGCCGTTCGCATGACATGTCTCCGTAATTACAGCACCCTCAGCAGTGTAGGTTACATCGTGCGTTTTGTCAATATTGTCCTTGTAACTGGTGGCATCGTCCCAACCAGTATGAACTCTATAATCGTCCAAAACAGCGCAGGAATGAATTATAAGACCTTTCGCCCCATCTGCCGCACATGGAGAGTTTTCAAAAACGTTGTTTCCTAAATTAGGAATAACGTCTGTTCCTTCAAACGTCACCGTCTGCAAAGCGGTACAGTTCTTAAACGTCGTATTTCCTAAAAGAGTTACATTTTTAGGAATTACTACTTCCGTCAGGCTAGTACACCCTATAAAAGTATCGTTGCGTATTGTAGTCACACTTTCGGGAATTTCTATGCTTGTTAAAGACCGGCAATCATTAAAAACATGGTCTTCCAACACTGTCAAATTTTCAGAAAGCTTGATGCTTTCCAAATTTTGACTGTGCCAAAAAGCTTCGCGGCCTATAGTTGTCACACTATCCGGGATTGTTAATTCTTTCAGACGCAAATTATAATAAAATGCATTTCTTCCTATAGATGTAACAGTGTTCGGAATCGTCATCTTTAATTCTGGTTCAGTGGAATAATCAGTACAAAAAGCATATTCCCCGATGCTTGTTACACCATTTTCAATGACAACTTCTTTTATTTGATTTTTAAAACCTTCCCATGGTCTATGCTGCCAGTGATAGGGGTTACTATTCACCGGTTCAATGATGTTCCAGTTCGGCATTGCCCCCGCTCCGGAAATTGTAAGTACACCATCCTTAAAAGACCAACTTAACTTGTTATCCGGATACGGCGTAAGTATTTCACCTTCATCAGTTGTTACTGTCAACTCACTAAATTTACCGCTAAAGCCTTCCAGATATGTTAAATTGTTATTAACAGGACATTTTTCAAAAACCGAATCTCCAATGATTTCAGTCTTATTGGTAAGCAACACACTGCTAAGCATCCAATTATTGTAAAAAGCTCTATCGTATATTTTTTCCACATTTTCCGGAATTGTTACTTTGGTCAAACCTGTGTTATAGAATGCACCCTCGTGTATTTCTTTAACATTTCTGCCAATTTCCACTTCCAGAACATAACCAAAATAGTCATGGCAAAACAGGTTACAAAAAGCATAGCTTCCTATACTTGTTACGCCATCTTCAATAACAATTTTTGTTATTTGATCTTTGAAGTTCTGCCACGGTCTTTCCGGACTTGTCGTTGTATCATCCACAAAGCCCCAATCCGGCATATCTCCGTTTCCGGAAATTGTAAGTGTGTTATCCTTATAATGCCAACTTAAATTGTTGTTTGAGTCAATATCGCGGAAATCACCGCTGCATTCTTCTTGTATGAATGGAAGTTCAGCTTGTACAGCCGGTTCACCCGGTTCAGTCGGCTCGGCAACGGCACTTAAACCGAGCGGAATACCGCTTGTACCGCTCGCACCTAAAATTATTGCTGATGAAAGCAATCCTGCCAATATCTTCCTTGATTTTTTATTTTGTGCTTTCATACTACACATCTCCCTTCAATTATCACAGATACAGAAACCGACCCACTATGTATGATAGAGGAGAAACGCAGAATGATATACGATCAGAATCGCCTGTATCTCTATTTTGATTTTAACATATTTTTCGATGAATGTCAATAGAGAAATCGAACCAACGTATACAAAATTGTTAAGTATTTTTGTGCATTTTTCACAGAAACTTTTTCTATATAGTCTGATAGTTCCGTTTTGGTGACGCGACATTAAAACAAGCAGTATCGGAATACGATTATATGATCCATTTCTTAGGAGGAATAATCGTATGAAAGTTACAATCACATATTTAAGGCTCACGGAGAGCGAGAAGAAAAGGCTTGCGGAGGAGGTGACAAAGAAAATGTTGGAGATAGCGGATAATTTTCGAAAATCCAAAAATCCTGACAAAATGAGTGAGGGATTAAGATGACGGCTATTTACTGCAGAAAATCGGTGGAAAGGGTAGACAGCACAAGCATAGAAACTCAAATTGAGTTCTGTAAAAGGCTGCTGCCCGATGAGAAATTCGAGGTTTACACCGACAGAGGTTATAGTGGCGGCAACACGAACAGACCCGACTTCCAAAGGCTTATGTCGGACGTGGAGCAAGGTGCGGTATCAAGGGTGATCGTTTACCGTATCGATAGAATAAGCCGTTCCGTTCTGGATTTCGCGACTATTTACGGAAAGCTGGAGCAGCATAACGTTGAGTTTGTATCGGCAACAGAGCAATTCGACACGTCAACTCCAATGGGAAAGGCTATGCTGCAAATCATAATGGTTTTCGCCGAGCTTGAACGCAAAACAATTCAGTTAAGAATTAACGACAATTTCTACGAGAGAGCCAAAAAGGGGTTGTTCCTTGCGGGGATAGCTCCGATAGGATACAAGAAAATCCCATTTGAAATAGTGGGGGTGAAGTCGCATATTCTTGAGGAGGATATTGAAACAAGCGGCATAGTGAGGTTTATCTATAAGAAATATCTTGAGGATGGGGTTTCAATGGGGCAAATCGTAAAGTACCTTAATTCTTCCGAATGTGAATTTAAGTACTCCCAAAATTTCACAAACACCTCGATAATGAGAATACTCTCCAACCCCGTGTACGTTCGCGCGGACGCGGACGTTTACAGATATTTCCAATCAAAGGGAGCGATTCTACACGATGATATATCACGGTTTGACGGGATTCACGGCTGTACGATTTACGGCTGCCGCAAGGGTAAAACGCAGAGCAAATTCAAAGACTTAGAGGGCGAGAATATTCAGCTCAATCTGCACAAGGGGCTTATTCCCTCCGAGGATTGGCTGCGCGTTCAAAAAAAGATGGAAATCAACAAATCAATAAAAAACAGCGGGCGTGGGAAAAACAGTTGGCTTTCGGGGCTTATCAAGTGCGGTTACTGCGGCTTGGCGATAACCGTGGTAAACGGTCAGCGCAACGGTAAACGCTATGTTTATTGCAACGGCAGAAAAAACGGAATTTGTTATGAGAGAAAGTCTCATTCCACCTTCGATGAGCTTGAACAAAGCGTTGAGGGCGTTCTTCTGCCGCATATCCGTGATTTCAAGTACGAATTATCCGAGAAATTGGACGAAAACAATGCAAGGCTGAACGAGCTGAAAATCCGGCAAGCGAAAATAGATGAGGAAATAAATTTAATTGTTGAAAGGTTTGTGAAAGCAAACGATGTTGTGTTGGAATACCTCAATAATAAGGTAAACGAGCTTGAAAATTGCAAAAACGGTATCGCCGAGGAGATACTCGCCATCACCGCCCAAAAGCCGTTGGAGGTTGATCTTAATCAGATAAAGGAGTTTATGGGCAATTGGAAAAACCTGGACTTGGAAACCAAAAAGCAGACAGCAAGACTGTTTATCAAGCAAATTACATATACGGACGAAGAGCTGAACATAGAGTTTATTTTGTGATTTCTTTTTGTATCTCCGCGTGACCGTAAGGATCGAATGTCGATGGCGCATGGGTTGGAGGTTCGCGTTCCGTTCTGCGACTATCGATTGGTGGAATATGCGTACAATATCCCGCGAGAGTTCAGGGATTATAACGATCGCGAAAAGGGAATAGTTCGTTATGCGATGAACGATTACCTCCCCAAGGAGATCGTATGGCGTAAGAAAAGTCCATATCCAAAGACTCATAATCCCAATTATATGCGCCTGTTAAGCGACAAGCTGAAATCGCTGTTAAACAGCTCCGATTGCCGCCTGACGGAGATTGTGAACGCCGACCGTCTGCGCGAAATGCTTGACACAGACGGCTCCACATTTACCAAAAACTGGTATGGACAACTGATGACGGTTCCCCAAATTTTCGCATATTTTCTCCAAATTGACAGTTGGCTGAAAAAATACAATGTAATCGTGAAATAATTAATGAGTCCTCCGCCATAGCGGGGGATTTCGTTTGTCTGTTTGAATGGAAAACAGGCGAAATCAAATAAAATACTTGACAAATCTCAAAAAGTATTGTATAATTTTAATAAGTATTGCTGCAGAGGAGAGGGGAGCGACGTGGATATGGACGAGCGTATGGAGTGGTTTATGCCAAACCGCATAATGAAAACAATTCACGACTTTAAGAGCCCTGTTGGCGGCAGCCGCTTATTCATAATCGGAATCGGAATGAACGGAGTGGACATTGCTCTCAGATGTAAGGATTTTGCCGAAAATTTCTGTGATTTCGACTCTCAAACCATCAGGTTTCTTGGAATCGACCTCGCGGAAAACCTGAGATCTTCGGAATACTGTGGCTCAAAACTGCTTGACACAGAGCGGATCGAGATCGACCCCGAGGAGGCAATTTATCCGTATCTGAACGCTCCTGAACGTCTTCCCGAGTCTGCTCGCGAGTGGTTTGACGAGGGTCTTTTCAACTATACGCAAAAAACCCCCATTTATGGAAAGAGTAAGCGCCAATGCGCGCGGTTGTGCGTTTTTCATTACATCGACAAAATAATGAATGAGTTTAAGTGCGCTCACACCGATTTTTCCAAGGGAAAAAAACCGCTGGAAATAATGCTTGTGGGCAATCTTGGGGATCCATTCTTCGGCGGAATGGCGATCGACATAGCGTATATCGCGAGGTCTGTATTCGGCTCCGTTAGCTATTCCGCGCGGATTTGCGCACATATGCTTGCTGCGGACACCGCACCGCTTCAGGGGCTGTCGGGTCGCGATTTGGCGGCATTTTACGCTAATACGGTGGTTACCAAGTCTGAGCTGGACAGCTTTCAGTCTAAACGATGCAGGTTCACGCAGACATATTCTCCCAAAGTGGCTTTACAATGCGATTCGTCCCCGTTTTCGATATGCAGTATATATGCGGCGGAGAGTACATATGATTTAACCGCGGATAAGGTCGCCGTCAGGATTATGAGCGATTTTTCTGTACCATATACACAAGATGGTGATGTTGACAAGAAGCTGACCAACAATATGTTACACCGTGACAAGAAGCGGAGATTCAATTACATTACCGGAGAGAGCATTTTTAATACTATACCTATTGCTAAGATTTTTTGTTATTTGTCACTGAAAATCTTTGTTGGATTAGATAGCTATTTGTGCAAAAACACAATGGATGAGATGGAATTGGGTCTGCTGAAAGGCAAGGTTTGCCCGGACGCGTTGATATTGGCAAGCAAGGCGGGAAATGTTCCGAAGTTTGAATTTGATGAAATAATCAATCCGCTTTTCTCATTTGAATCGCTGAGACGCGGCTGTAACGCCTCAATGAAGTATGTCACCGACCGATTGGAAACGATACAAACCCTTTGCGAGTCCGCTTCCGAAGCCTATTTGCAAGAACTTTTCGACCATGTAAAAAAAATCTGTGAGGACGCTGTTTTCGACATAAAAAAAGGTCCCAGATATGCCGAGGGGATAGTGAAAGGCTGCCTAAAAGCGCTCAGAGAGCGCTCTGATAAGATTCGCAGTTCACTTGGTGAAATTGACGAAAATGTTTCACGTGCGGAGGCAAATTTGAAAGCCTTCCACCGAAAGCTAAAAGCTCCGGGATTCATTGCCAAAAAAGCAGTAGAGCCTTACATTGACAAGCTCAACGAGTTCACGGAGCTAAAAAGGGCACAGCTTACCGGGTGGATTATGATCACGTTTTATGACAGATTATGGCAGTCGCTTGATGAATACGCGAGTGAAGATTTGTGCAAAATGACGAACATTTTTGACAATGCGAAAATGCTCTTGGATTCGGACGAGATTCTAAAAAATCCCCCCCAAAACGGTTTTGTACACGAGATTTTTGACCCCTCGACAGAGAAAACGCGCGAGATACTTGATCGTGTAGTGAGCAATCTGAGCGCCGACAGGGAAGAAATGCTTTTTAAGCACATAATCTTGCAAACCCTTTACTGGGGCGACTCCGCTGCGGTTGCGAAGGAAATATCCAAAATAGCGGTAATGTGTTTCAGCGAGTTGTTTTCAAAGGGAATAAATGAACTTAATGACGAGTTTGGGGAAGGGAATACCCTCACGAACGTGCTTGCCGATTGCGTTGACAGCGTTTTAATCACAACTCCGACAGACGATGAACAAGCAATCACGAGAATCGTGTTGCCAAAGGAGTACGAAAACTGTAATTACAGCGAGCTTGACGGCGAAGAGACGCTCGTGAATGTATCAACCATGCGGAATGCGGCGTTTGTGACACAGCTCAAGAGCGGAGTCAGATTAGATAAGTTCAGAGATTATGAACAATGGGAAAATATGAGATATGCATATGTAAATGATTCGTTGAAACGTCAAGGTATACATATTTTCAAGTGAGAATCGAAGAATCTTTTTTATACAAAATGGTGGAACAAAAATGAAAAAACAAAAATTTGCGGACGTTGTGTTGGTTTTTGACAGCTATTACCGTGATAAACCTAATGCTGTGGCGTTGATTCTTAAAAGAATCTTGCTGTGCTGCGGGATAAATTTATGCGCGCTGATGTATATTTTTCAGATTTATCAGCTTTCGGTGAATAGATTGCTGTCGGGAATAATTTGCGTGTTAGCATCGATTTTGTTCTCAGTTCTGTTTGTTTTTGTGAAAAAACTCATCGCCATTCCAAGCATAATTCTGATTGTAGGATTGGCGATTTGGCGCATTGGAGAACCGTTCTTTGAGCGTTTGTCATTGTTTTGGGATAAAATTCTGTTGATTATGGACGGCAGGTTTTTCTATTCGGGTTTTTTCATATCCAATGTTGTTACTCAGATCAACCCGCAATCACTGGCATATCAAAGGAGTGAGTTACTCGGTGTAATATTGCTGATTTCCATTTTCTCCCTTATCACAGCAGCGTGTCTGTTCAACAAAATCCACTCGCTCCCCATGATCCTTGTATGGATCATACTATGGATTCCTGCCCTTGTTGGTGAGAAGTTATACTTTAACTGGTGGTTGATTCCATCGGTGGCACTATATATAGCGGTTATTGCGATGTCTATTTCATATTCTCAAGGGCTTGCGATTGGCAAGGGCGTGACCTCATATCACGGAGTTGTCAGATATAACGAGATTTCATTTCTCCGTCATACAGCAAAACAGCCTTACACTTCCAAGGTCGTAAACCGTCACGAATATTACTCTAAGTATTATTCACTTGGCACTTATTTATTTACGGTGTTCGCGATTTTGGGAATTATTTCGTCAATACTATTAAATGGAAAGGACGGATTGGACTATTCGGTTTTTTATGATTTTGTTAACTCGATAGGACCAACAAACCAACGCTCTAGTCCGTTTGAAAGCGGAGCTTTATCAGAATACTTCACAAATCCCAGATATAATATTAATTTTCACGATGCCACTCTTGGGATCAGTTCACCCGGACAGGGCAATCAGGAGATTTTGAGTGTAACAAATTCCGGGGAACTGCCCGTGTATCTGCGAGGTGACATTGGGATTGACTTCACGGGCGGTTCGTGGACATCGCCCGTGAATACCGACCTCAGCAAAGGGCTGTGGGCACAAACTGAATTATCCGGTATTTTCCGACCGGCAGAGCTGAACGCTCTTTCGGCATATATTGATGACCGTAATAGCGGCGATTTAATAATTCATCCCCTTGACTCGGGCCTTATTCATCAGCAAGATATTACCGTGAACTATCTCTGCGACACAAATGTTGCTTTTTTGCCAGCTTATGCTACAGATTTTGGTTATTACGAGAATGAAATGTTCGATATTTACGGCGATTTTGTTGCGCGTGCCAACAAAAAATACAACACTGTCAGCACCCTTAATTTTACGGCGCTCGTTCCAAATTATACAAATGTTGACAGCCTTTCCAGTGAATTGGGTTCAGAAACTGTTAGAGGTGTGAACGATCTGATTGGCGCTGATTTCTATGAAATTAATGATTATTTTGACAAGTTCTGCAGTTCGGTAAATGTATTTTTGCGGTATCGAGATTATGTGAACAAAATGTATCTGGACGTTCCGGACGAGCTTGCGAATCCGCTTGCTGTGTTTATTATCAAAAATAATCTTGAGCCGTACAGCGACGATATTTCGGACGTATCTGCGGTATACCAAACTGCCGCGCGGGTTGCGGACTTTTTACGTGACAATTACACTTACTCGCTGTTCGCGCCCATTGATTCCAACAACCCGATAATGAGCTTCCTGAATGATGTGAAATCCGGACACTGCGCGCTTTATGCCAGCTCGATGACACTGATTCTGAGGGAAATGGGGATTCCTGCCAGATATTGCACAGGATTTGTCGCACAGCCGGGCAACGGTGAGCCGCAGATTCTGCGCGCCAGAAACCTCCATGCGTGGTGTGAGGTATATCTCGGGCGACTTGGTTGGGTGACGTTTGATCCGACCAGCGCTGCAACAATAGGAGATTTTGGCACAAGTGACATTTCAATTCCCAACTTCTCGGGTGAGTTTTCTGCTCCGCAGATTAGCATAAGCATTAATTCAGATTCTATGCAAAGTAGTGAAGTTTCAAGCGATTCATCAAGTATAATTGACGATTCCGACAATAAATCGAATGATTCAGAAGAGTCGGATTCCACGATTGTTCCATTTGGCAACAACAAGGTGAATCCATTGCCGTTCATTTTGGGAATCTCGGGAATTGTAATTGTTGCGGGATCGATTGCGTTTGTAATTTACCGATACAAGGTGCTCGAAGATGATGCGAAAAAGGCACTAAAGCGTTACTACAAGAGCAATGACTCGGATTTGCTGCTTGCAAAAATTCACGATGTAATGTGGGTTTGCGGATTCCGCCCGAATCGCGGCGAGCTGCCCGAGGAATTTTATATGAGAGCCGATAAATCGCTTGGCTGCGCGATTTACAGCAATCATGAGGTGCTCGAGGCAGCGGCGTTCGGAAAAACTGGCAGATCCGACTGCAGAGCGCTCGCAAAATTACTGGAAAATCTTTACAATCAAGCGGAAAAAGACTCAAAATTCACAAGAAAAATTCGTTTGAGAAAAAGTCTTGTCAAGAATAAATAAAAAAATTCAAAAAGTACTTGATTTTTCCAAAAAAGTGTGGTATAATTAAGTTAAATAGAACAAATTAAGGAGTGGTATCCTATGGCAATGCGGTTGATTACGCGGTCGGATTTTGACGGACTGGCTTGTGGAGCGCTTTTGCTGTGTGCTGGTGTCGTTGATAGTTGGACTTTTGCGCATCCAAAAGATTTGCAAGATGGGTTGATTCCAGTCACAGAAAATGACTGCTTGGCGAATGTTCCGTTTGTCGAGGGGTGTGGATTGTGGTTTGATCATCACTCCAGCGAGGAAGAGCGTATTCGTTACAAGGGCAAGTACAAGGGAGAAAGCCGCATTACACCTAGTTGCGCGAGAATAATCTATGAATACTACGGTGGAAAAGAGCGCTTCCCGAATTTTGACGATTTGATGATCGCGGTTGATAAGGTTGATAGCGGAAATTTAACGCGTGAAGAGATTTTGAACCCCACGGGGTGGATTCTTGTTGGATTTCTTATGGATCCGCGAACCGGTCTGGGACGTTTTCGGAATTTCACAATCAGCAATTACCAATTGATGGAAAAATTGCTGCGTTGTTGTTCGTATATGACTACCGATGAAATCCTCGAAATGCCCGATATCCAAGAGCGAATCAAGCTGTATAACGAGCAAACCGATTTGTTTAAGAAGATGGTGCGCGAGTATACGCGTGTTGATAATGATGTGATTATAACGGACTTGCGTGGTGTAAACCCGATTTACACCGGAAATCGCTTCCTGATTTACTCTCTCTACCCTGAGCAGAATATTTCATGTTGGATCGTTGATGGTAAGGGTGGTAAGGGTTGCTCTTGTGCAGTGGGTTACTCCATTTTGAATCGAACTTCCCGCGTGGACGTTGGTTCGCTGATGCTGAAGTACGGCGGAGGCGGCCACAAGGCAGTTGGAACGTGTCAGTTCACTGATGCAGATTCAACAACGCAAGTTCCGAAACTACTTGATGAACTTGTGAATTATAATAAATATTACTCCTTTTCTTGATATGTAAATTAAACGCAACTGTTTCAGTTGCGTTTAACTATTTTGGTGACATATAATTTTGAGTTTTCAACATAAAACGAAACCTCGAAATCGCCGTAAGACATTGTGTAGATCAGCTCTGCCCAGGATTCATAAAGCGGACGTGGGTCTTGGGCAAGCAGCTCAAGTAGAACATTGAGCTTTTCAT
>CAMWMN010000054.1 GCA_947175385.1 uncultured Clostridia bacterium
GCCAAAAACTCCTTGAAATACGACAGTATTCCTGCGTCGTTTTCGGCAATCTGACGAAAAATTTGCCAGCGTATATGCAAAAGCTCGCTTGCGAGATTTAATACAATCTTTGTGCGGTGTTGCCTTAAATTTCCGTTTTTAACCAAGAATACCGTGAAAAAATCAACCCATAATAATTGTACAGCGAAAGCTGATTACAAACCGAAAGGAAGATTGATTATGGGAACCGAATACGCAAATAAGCACATTGGCTGCACTATCCACAACTGCGAGCATCACTGCTGCTGCGAAGATTATTGCTCTCTCGATAAAATTGAGGTAGGTACTCACGAGGCTAACCCCACCGTTTGCCAGTGCACTGACTGCCTTTCGTTCAAAGCAAAGCCCGGAGTTTAAGCGATTTACAGTTTACGGTTGATTGCTGACGGTAAATTTTCCGGGTGAGCGGATTAAAATACCAAGAGCGGCTCTCTGTTATGGAGAGCCGTTTTTAGTTTCGTTTCATAGAAAATTGCGGTGTCGAGTCTTTTCGCTCGACACCGCAGTACTTTTACACTAAGGGGAATCGTTTCGGTATTTTGAGAGGAGCGGCGTAATTTTACGCTTGCGGAAAATTCTGTTGGTGTAGTTTTTGGTAATCGCCAGAACATTTCCCGACAAGCACAGCACGGCAATCAGATTAGGAATAGCCATCAGTCCGTTGAAGATATCCGAGAGCAGCCACGCGGTTCGCATATTGATTATCGCTCCGACCGCCGAGAAAGTGATAAACACGATACATATCGGCTTTCGGATACGCTCTCCGAACAGGAACTCCGCCGCGTCCGCGATAAAGCAGCTCCACCCAATAACCGTTGAGAAAGCGAACATCACCACCAACACCGCCAGAACCGCTCCCGCGGGCTTTCCGAACGTGGACGAAAACGCGTATTCCGCAAGCCCCACGCCGCACAGCGGCTCGATTTTGCCGTCCGAGATGATCATAATATTTGAGTAGGTGAGTCCGCCGCTTGTGGGGATTTCAAGCTCTCTGCCGCGAATATCATGACAGTGAAATGCTTCGGGAAGATAGATTCCATCGGTGATCAGCCCGTCCTCGTCCGAAAGACGGAAGTATTGCGTTCCGCCGTCCACACTGCTCAGCACCTGCGCGGAGCTTTCCGCGCCGCACCGCGCGGAAAGCAGCACCAATGCTGTCAGCGTACACATCACGATCGTATCGAAAAACACCTCGAAAACGCTCCACATACCGCACACAACAGGCTCCTTTATATCGCCGGAGGAATGCGCGAACACGGACGTTCCTATGCCCGCCTCGTTGGAGAATACACCGCGCTTGAATCCCATCGAGATTGCGTTTTTCACGGCGAATCCAAGCACTCCGCCGCCGATTTGCGATAGTCCGAACGCGGAGCGGAAAATCTCCGAAAACACGCTGGGCAGAGAATCGGCGTTCGCTATAATTATGTACAAGCAGCCGATGATGTAAAACCCCGACATAAACGGAACAAGCCGTGATGTAACCGTTGAAATCCGCTTTACGCCGCCGAATACGATAAGCGCAGCCAGTGCCGCCAGCGCGATTCCCGTGATGATTTCGGGCAGCCCGAACGCGGTCTTCATCGCTTCCGATGCGGAGTTCATCTGCGCCGCGCTGCCCATTCCGAAGCCCGCGAAAATACACAGAACCGCGTAAATCACCGACAGCGGCTTTCCCAATTTTCGCGTTCTTTTGTTTTCAAGCAGACCATCGCGAATATAGCGCATCGCGCCGCCGCGATATTTTCCGTTTTCGCGACGGCGGTAGTAAATTCCGAGGACGTTTTCCGCAAAGCCAGTCATCATTCCGAACAACGCCGAAATCCACATCCAGAAAACCGCGCCCGCTCCGCCGATTGCCAACGCGGTGGAAACTCCCGCGATGTTTCCCGTACCGAGAGTCGCTGCAAGTGCCTGGCACATTGCCGCGAACGGGGAGATTCCATCGTTTCCCTTATCACGCGAAAATACCGTGGATTTCAGAATATGCGGAAACCGCCGAATCTGGAAAAACCCCGTCCGCGCCGTGAAATAAATACCCGTACCGAGCATAAGAATCAGCATAGGCGCGCCCCAGACCATTTTGTCGTTAATCCAACCGAGAATTTCCAAAAAAATCACCTCTTGTCCAATATATTCGGACAAGAGGTGATTAATGCGTTATTTCTTTTTAATTGTTTTCGCCATCGATTTGGTGTTTGGCTTTTGCGTGGAGTTGTTTGTTACGGGTTTATTGGGCGGTCTGGTCGGCGGGGCAGCGACAGTGGGGGATTCCTCGGCCAGCTTGGGAGTGATGAACTCCTCCTTGAATTGGTTGACGTCTTTGACATACTCCTCGGTCTTTTCAGGAAGGTCTTTCTTTTTGAGCTTACCCGCAACGAATTGCGCGAACATCAAATAGAACACCGCGAATACCGGCACTCCAAGCAGCATTCCCGGAATCCCGAATAAACCGCCGCCGACAATAATCGAAATCAGCACCCAGATTGCGGGGAGTCCCATAGTTTCGCCGAACATCAGCGGCTTAATCACGTTGCCATCAATCTGCTGCAGGATCAGCACGAAAATTCCGAACCAAATGACCTTGATCGGGTCAACCAACAAAATAAGCAGTCCGCATGGAATCGCGCCGAGGAACGGTCCGAAGAACGGAATCAAGTTTGTTATCGCGCACACCACTGAAATCAGCGACGCATACGGCATTTTCATAGCGTACATTCCGATAAGCATAAACACGAAGATAATCAGAGAATCTATCAGATTGGAGATAATATACTGCTTGAAAATCGAGTTGCACTTGCCGCAGCCGATGAAGAATTTTTCGCAGCGTTCGTTTTTGAAAAACGCGAAAAAAATCTTTTTAACTTGGGCAAGCATACGCTCCTTGCTGTACAGCAGATATATCGAGATTATCAATCCAAGCGCCACATTTTTGAAACCCACCAACAGCGCTCCGATGAATTTGAGCACACCCTCCGAAACATTACCAATGATGTTCATGGGCTGAATTTGTGCGGCTATGTTGGTAACAAATTCCTCAAATGTGGTAAACTGTTTTGAGAGATATTTCACAATCTCGGGATTGTTTTCAAACATATTCTTCGCCCATGTTTCAACCTGCTCAAGATAGCTTGGAAGCTGATCGGCGAGGTCAACAACGCTCTTTCCCAGACTGGGAGCAACCGCGATAACGATTCCCGTCAGCACCGCAATCACGACAATATATGTGATAAGCAGCGACAGCACGCGCGCGATTTTCTTTCGGCGGCGGATTTTTTTCTCCATCGGCGCGGAGTGTTTCTCAAGCTGCTTTACGACCGCGCTTTCGCCGATTGAAGTGTTATGGAGCTTCTGAATGACGATGTTCTCCTTGGGCGGCGGTTCCTCCTTCAGCTTGCGTAGGAACTTCCGCTCAACATACATCATCAGCGGATTGAGGATATACGCGATGGCGATTCCGCAGATAATCGGCGCGGCAACGCCCCCCACCCACGAAACCTTTTCCTTGAATGTGTCGAATTTGAACACAAACACCACAAAAAGCACCGCTATCGCGATAACCAACAGCGCATATACGGCGATCGTGGTATATTTTCGATTCCAATTTATTTTCATATTTACACGCTTTCTCGAATTATTTCCGTGAACCTTACAAGTATAGTTTACCATATTTTCCTCCGCTTGTCAACTGTTTTATAACAATATTGACAAAAAAGTAAGGAAAAAATCAAAAATCCCCCTCTTTACGAGGGGGAAACAGCAAGGTTTTATGCAATTAGTTACTCTGCAAGTTTTTTGCAGATATACTCTTGAATCGCTTTAAGAATGTCCGCGATAATCTCATCAACCACCCTTGCGAGAGATTTAATCAATAGTTTGGCTTCTCATTGAAGACCAAAAAGTTTCTGAATGGAAACACGCCCATAATGTCACACTCGTTATTGAAGAGCGTTTCTTTTTCCTTTGTAAGGTCAAGCTGTTTCGTAGGGATACAAAGTAAAACATCCTCGTAACACAGTTGACTTATCGGTTGAAAATCGTGACACAAATCAGGTGCGGATATTTTGTATAAAGTCAACCGTTCCGTTTTGAGATAGTATTTCAGCCAGTTGTAGAAAAAGTTCAGCAGAACGGCGTTTGGCACGCCTCTTATGACGAACGTGGGCGGATTTTCCCTATCAAGCAGCTTCAAATCGGGCGGCATGATAAAATCAATCAGTTTTTCGCCGTTTTTTACTGTAAAGAACTTTTTTGTAACGCTTGCCGAGTGTGATCCAACTATAATAAACGGAGCTGTTACCGCCAATACCATTGACGCGAGTCCCAAAGCAAGATGAACGCGCTCTCCGAGAAAAAACGCCGCAAACATAAACACCGGAATTGATAAAAACGCGAGTATCGCCGTAATGACATCTCCTGCCATACCGTAACGCGCCGTTATTAGCTCCGCAATTTCGGCGCGAATTACCTTTTCAAGCAGATCATCGCTGTTTTGCGGAACCTCCCTGCGGCGCGTGAACCACACGATTACTGGGGTCGCCGTCACGACAAACAGCCCGGCGATAAATGTGAACGCTATAACCGGATACGTCCATTCTCCAAACTCTATTGACGCGCCGACTTCGAACATCGTAATGACAACCACAAACAAAAAGTCCGCGAGAAAAATCCCCCAGCCGATTAACTGAAAAAACAGATATGGGTGGCGTTGTCTGAAATTCATAATCACTCTTCGAGTTTCTTGCGGATATACTCCTGAATTGCCTTGGGGCTTGCCGCGCCCTTGAGCGCCTTGTTTGCCTGACCCATAAAGAATCCGAACACCTTTTGGTCACCGTTTTTGTACTGCTCAACGGGCTTGGGATTGTTCGCGATGATCTCATCGACCACCTTGGCGAGGAGGTCATTGTCCTCTTTTATCCACAAATCACCCTTATCCGCGATGTCCTTGGGATTGCCGCCGTTTTCAATCATCTCACGCAGAATGGTCTTGCCGTTCGCCTGGGAAATCTTGTCGGTCTGCATAAACTCCACAAGCTGCGCAAATTCAGCACCGCCGAACTTCAGCGCGTCCATATCCGCCTCGCCGCGGTTGATACGGTTCATCAACTCTCCGAGAATGAAATTCGCGACTGCCTTGGGATTGTTGTACTCTGAAATTGCCGCGTCAAAGAAGTCGCAGATTCGCTTATCGCCCACGATAATGTCCGCGTCTGCGGGTTTAAGTCCGTACTCGTCAACATAACGCGCAACTCTCTGTTCGGGAAGTTCGGGGATAGAATTGCGGATTGCCTCCAGTTCCTCCTCGGTGAAGATAATCGGCGGAATGTCGGGGTCGGGGAAGTAGCGGTAGTCGTGCGCGTCCTCTTTGGAGCGCATAGCGGTGGTTTCGCCGAGCGCCTCATTGAATCGGCGCGTTTGCTGAATCACGCGTTCGCCGTTTTCAAGCAGCTCCTCCTGACGGTCGATTTCCACTTCAATCGCTTTTGCAATCGCCTTGAGGGAGTTGAGGTTTTTAAGCTCCGTGCGCGTGCCAAGCTCATCTGAGCCTTTTGGCGCGATGGAAATATTCACATCGCAGCGAATTGAGCCTTGCTCCATCTTGCAGTCGCAAATTCCCGCGTATTGCAGCAGCAGCTTGATTTTTTCGACAAACGCAATAACCTCGTCCGCGCTGTGGAAATCCGGCTCGGTGACGATTTCAATAAGCGGGATTCCGCAGCGGTTGTAGTCCGCAAGCGAGATTCGATTCACATCATCGTGAACCAGCTTTCCCGCATCCTCCTCAAGGTGGATGCGGTTGATACGAATCACTTTATCCTCATCGTTCACCTTGATGTTCACCGTGCCCGAAAGGCAGACGGGGCGCGGCATTTGCGAAATCTGATATGCCTTGGGCAAATCGGGGTAGAAATAGTTCTTTCTGTCCCATTTGGTGAACCGTGAAATATCGCAGTTCATCACATAACCCGCCTTGATGATGTACTCAACCGCCCTTTGGTTAAGCACGGGCAATGTTCCGGGAAGTCCGCTGCACACGGGGCAGCAGCGCGAGTTCGGAGTTCCGCCGAATTCCGCCGAGCAGGTGCAGAACACCTTTGATTTAGTCAGTAATTCCGCGTGAATCTCAAGACCCATTGTGGGAAAATATGCGCTCATTTCAACACCCCCTTACAGTTCAGGAGCAAGCGGCACGAAACCGCTCTCCCACGCGTCCGCGATTTGCAGAATCGTCTGCTCGTCAAACCGCTTTCCGATAATCGACATTCCAATGGGCAAGCCCTTGTCGGCGGTATAGCCGCAGGTCGTGGAAATGCCGGGCAGCTTTGCGATATTTACCGTAACCGTGCAAATGTCCGCCGTATACATCTTTACCGGGTCGTTGTCCTGCTCGCCGATTTTGTACGCGGGTGTGGGCGCGGTCGGCGTTAAAATTACGTCCGCGCTCTCAAAAATCTGGTTATATTGACGGATAATTTCTTGCTTCAGCGCCAACGCTTTCTTGTAATACGCATCGTAATAGCCGCTGGAGAGCGCGTAATTTCCGAGAAGAATGCGCCGTTTTACCTCCTCGCCGAATCCGCGCGAACGGCTGTCGCGGATAAGCTCCTCATAGGTTCTGCCCTCTCCGCGGAATCCGTACTTTATTCCGTCAAAGCGCGACAGATTGGACGCCGCCTCCGCGCAGGCAATCAGATAATACGCGGGAATTGCGTATTTAAGCCCCGGCATGGAGCATTCCACGAGAACCGCGCCGCGCTTTTCAAGCTCCTTTGCCGCGTCAAGTACGCAGGCTTTTACGGAGGAGTCTACCGCGTCCGAGAAAAATTCCTTCGGGAGCGCGATTCTAAGCCCGTTTATAGGCTGTCCGAGCTTTTCCGTAAAATTGGGAGTTTCCACCCGCGCCGAAGTCGCATCGTGAGCGTCCGCGCCGCAAATTGCATTAAGCATTATCGCGCAGTCACGCGCGTCATTGCAGATCGGACCAATCTGGTCAAGGGAGCTTGCGAACGCGACAAGTCCATATCTCGAAACCCGTCCGTAGGTGGGCTTGATTCCTGTAACTCCGCAGAATGACGAGGGCTGACGAATCGAACCGCCCGTATCGCTTCCGAGTGCTGCCGGAGCGAGTGACGCGGCTACCGCCGCCGCCGAGCCGCCCGATGAGCCGCCCGGAACGCGCTCAAAATCATATGGATTGCGTGTTTTCGCGAATGCCGAGGTTTGAGTGGAACCGCCCATCGCGAACTCGTCCATAGACGCGCGTCCGAGCAGAACATAGCCCTCCGCGTTCAGCTTTTCGATAACCGTTGCGTTGTATGGCGGAATGAAATTTTCCAACATCTTACTTGCACAAGTAGTGCGTACTCCGTCAACGCAGATGTTGTCCTTGACTGCCAACGGAATCCCCGTCAGCGCGGAGGATTTCCCCGCGTCAATGATTTTCTGTGCGTTTTCCGCGTCTGATAATGCCTTTTCCTTTGTAACCGTAATGTATGAAAGCAGTTTGCCGTCCTGCTCGTCAATTCGTTTCAGATACTCCGCGCAAAGCTCCGGAGCACTTATCTCTTTGTTGTCAAGTGCCTTGCGGAGATCGCGTATTTTTGCTTTGGTTAAGTCCATAGTTTATTATCCCCCTATTCCACAACCTTGGGCACAACATAGCACCCGTCCGTATTCTCCGCGTTGGCAAGCAGTTTTTCTGTCGGGAACGACTCCGCCGGAACGTCCTCACGCGTGTCGCCGAACCGAATCTCGTTGCCGTCCTTGGTGTCATCATAGGTGAGGTCGAATCCCTTGATTTCGTCCATCAGACCGATTATATCGCCCATTTCGCCCATTACTTTTTTCAAGCCATCCTCATCATAATTCAGCTTGGAAAGCTCGCACAAATGCTCGATCGTCTTAAGTTCAACAGCCATAAAAATGCCCTCCGGTAAAAATTATACATATACATTATAACCTATTTTTTACAACATTTCAATAGCTTTTTCGGAAAAAAGTGAATTTATGCAAAATAACGAAATTTTTGCAACTTCGCTGTATTGATTCTTGCAAAAATACAAATTCCACGGTGATTTGGCTTTAACACTCAATGATTAGCACGGATTTGGTTACATAATATGGAATATATGGGAGTGCTTACCGGTGAAAATGAAAGTTTGAGAAAAAAATCTTGCAAAATGACTTGACATTTTTCGAGTTTAGTGGTATAATGATAAATGTGTTGGAAGTGGATTAAATCGTATTACATCAAATCTTTCCGAAATTTCTTGCAGTTTACAGATGCTTCCAATTGTGAAACTTTACCATTGCAATTATTTCGCAAGGCGTAAAAGCGTTATAACTCACAAAAACTTACCGGCAACTCATGCAAATTCGGCACGCTTAAAGCGTAATAATTCACAGCGACATATCAGTAACTCGTGCAAATTCAAAACGCGAGCGGAGCGCATCACCGCGGAGCGGTGATGCGGTTCGCTCAGCGAACGCAGATGAAATCGGACGCAGTCCGACTTCATCTGCGTGGTTTTGAATTTGCTTTCAAAATAAGGAGGCTTTTTATGTTACAAAGAGAGGGAGAAACCAGGATTCCGGCGGGCTGCGCGATTTCGGGCTTCATCAACAGAAGCGGCAGACGAACAAACGGCAGCGTGATCGTGAATTCCATCGGGTGTATGCACGAGCGTTCAAACGGCTTGGGCGGCGGATTTGCGGGGTATGGAATCTATCCCGAATACAAAGACCAGTACGCACTGCACGTTTTTTATGATTCCAGTGAGGCGCGGATCAAGACTGAGGCATTTCTTGACAGGCATTTCGATGTGGTGAATCTGTCGAGAATACCCGTGCGCAAGAATCCGAACATCACGGACGAGCCGCTTATCTGGCGGTATTTCGTGAATCCGCTGCCCACAAAGCTCCAGGACAGTCAGCTTGACGAGCGGACGTTTGTTGCGAGGTGCGTAATTAAGGTAAACGACAAGATCGATGGCGCTTATGTGTTCTCAAGCGGCAAGAATATGGGCGTATTCAAGGCGGTGGGCTATCCCGAGGACGTCGGCGATTTCTACCGTCTGGAGGAGTATGACGGCTGGGCTTGGACGGTTCACGGACGTTACCCCACGAATACTCCCGGCTGGTGGGGCGGCGCGCACCCGTTCTCGCTGTTGGATTACACCATAGTTCACAACGGCGAAATTTCGTCTTATGACGCGAACCGCCGCTTTATCGAGATGTTCGGATATAAGTGTAATCTTCTTACCGATACCGAGGTTATTACATATATTATAGATTATCTCAACAGACGAATCGGAATGCCGCTGGAGGACGTGGCAAAGGTTATTGCGTCACCGTTCTGGAGCGAGCTGGAGAGCGGTAAATTCTCCCCGGAGGATACCGAAAAGATTCGTCATTTCAGAAATGTGTATTCCAGCCTGCTTATAACCGGTCCGTTCTCGATTATTCTCGGGTTCAACAACGGACTGATGGCTTTGAACGACAGACTGAAGCTCCGCTCGATGGTCGCGGCGGAAAAGGGCGATACGGTGTACATTTCCTCAGAGGAGTGCTCGATACGCACGATGTGCCCCGATCTGGACAGAATCTGGAGTCCGCGCGGCGGCGAGCCGATTATCGTAACTCTCGACAAAGACGCACAGGAAAGGGTGGGAAAGTAAGTGGCAATCGAATTTATGAATCCTCTTTTTGAGGTGATAAGAGATTCCGACAGGTGTATAAAGTGCCGCGTCTGCGAGCGTCAGTGCGCGAATGAGGTGCACAAATACGATGCGGATCTGGATAAGATGATTTCAAATGAAATGACGTGTGTGGATTGTCAGAGATGCGTATGCCTCTGCCCGACGCACGCGTTGAAAATCCGTCCGAACGAGAATCAGTTCCGCGAGAACGCAAACTGGACTCATCAGACGATGGACGAGGTTTACAAGCAGGCGGGAAGCGGCGGCGTGCTGCTCTCTGCGATGGGCAACCCCAAGGATCTGCCCGTGTATTGGGACAGAATCCTGCTGAACGCGTCGCAGGTCACCAACCCTCCGATAGACCCGCTGCGTGAGCCGATGGAAACCAAGACTTTCCTTGGCAAGAAAAACCAGGGGATTACATATGATGAGAATGGCAAAGCTCATTATGATAAGACTCCGTATCTGGAGCTGGACGTGCCGATTATGTTCTCGGCGATGAGCTTCGGCTCGATTTCCAAGAACGCGCACGAATCTCTCGCAAGAGCCGCAACAGAACTCGGAACGTTCTACAACACAGGTGAGGGCGGACTTCACCGTGATTTCTACAAGTACGGCGCGAATACAATTTGCCAAGTGGCGTCTGGACGTTTCGGCGTATTCAAGGGCTATCTGGACGCGGGCGCGGCGATCGAGATCAAAATGGGACAGGGCGCAAAGCCCGGTATCGGCGGACATCTGCCCGGAATGAAAATCAACGATGAAATTTCCAGAACGCGTATGATTCCGAAAGGCACGGACGCGATTTCTCCCGCGCCGCACCACGATATTTACTCCATCGAGGACTTGCGGCAATTGGTAATCTCGCTGAAAGAAGCGACCAACTGGGAAAAGCCCATAATCGTGAAAATCGCGGCGGTACATAATGTTGCGGCGATTGCGTCCGGCGTGGCACGTTCGGGCGCGGACATCATCGCGATTGACGGATTCCGCGGCGGCACGGGCGCAGCTCCCACGCGAATCCGTGACAACGTGGGCATTCCGATCGAGCTTGCTCTTGCGGCTGTGGATTCACGGCTACGCGATGAGGGAATACGCAATGATGTTTCGGTGGTTGTCGGCGGTTCGGTACGCTCGGCGGCGGACGTTGTAAAGGCGATAGCCCTCGGTGCGGACGCGGTTTACATTGCGACTTCCGCGTTGTTGGCGATGGGTTGCCATCTGTGCCGCTCATGTAATACGGGCAAGTGCAACTGGGGTATTGCGACGCAGCGCGCTGATTTGGTAAAGCGTTTGAATCCGGATATTGCGGCGGAGAGATTGGTGAATCTGGTTACGGCTTGGGATCACGAAATCAAGGAAATGATGGGCGGTATGGGCATTAACTCCATTGAGGCTCTCCGCGGAAACAGACTTATGCTGCGTGGTGTGGGATTGACCCAAAAAGAGCTTGACATCTTGGGAATCCAACACGCGGGAGAATAAGGAGGGCAGGATAAATGAAAAAAGTATATGTAAACGAGGACTGGTGTTTAGCCTGCCATTTGTGTGAGTTTTACTGTGCGGCGGCAAACAGCGGTGCTCCCGATATGGTTAAAGCGTTTAAGAGCGGAAAAAAGCCCGTTCCACGTATTCAGGTGGAGGAAGGCTCGGACGTAAATTTCGCCGTTCAGTGCCGCCATTGTGACGGAAAGGCTTGCGTAAAGGGCTGTATAACCGGCGCGCTGTCAATCAAGGACGGCGTGGTGGTTTGCGACGAGAGCCGCTGTGTGGGGTGCTATACCTGCGTATTGAGCTGCCCGTTCGGCTGCATTGTGATTGACGAGGAGGGTCATAGGATCCAGAAATGCGATTTGTGTACCAAGAACCACGATGGAGAACCCGCGTGCGTTCAGGGCTGCCCGAACAAGGCGATTGTTTTCGAGGAGAGGTGAGAATAGATGAATTATGTAATTATTGGCAATTCCGCGGCGGCAGTTGGTACAATTTCGGGAATCCGCGAGATTGACCCGAACGGCAAAATCACCGTTATTTCGGACGAAAAATATCACACCTATTCCCGCCCGCTGATTTCTTACTGGCTTCAGGGTAAGGTTACAGACAAGAACATCTACTACCGTGACCCCGATTTCTACGAGAAAAACGGTGTGGAAACCGTTTTCGGAAAGAAAGTAACAAAAATCAACACCGAGAACAAATCCGTTGTTCTCGATGACGGAATCTCCGTGCCGTATGACAAGCTGATGGTGGCGACAGGCTCAAAGCCGTTTGTTCCGCCGATGAACGGGCTTGATAAGGTACATTATCACACCTTTATGAGCTACGATTCCGTAAAGGCTATTCGTTCGGAAATCAAGCCGAATATGAAAGTGTTGATCATCGGCGCCGGACTTATCGGATTAAAGGCGGCTGAGGCTCTCTCGGCATACAACGCGCAGATCACCGTGGTGGATATGGCAGACAGAATTTTGCCGTCCATTCTGGACGTTCGCGCGGGTGTGATGATGCAAAAGCACATCGAAAAGCAAGGAGTCCGCTTTATTCTCGGCACCTCCGCCGATGAGCTTACGGAGCACTCCGCAAAGCTCAAAAACGGCGTAACTGTGGACTTCGATATGCTTATCATCGCGGTTGGAGTTCGCCCGAATACCGAGCTGGTTTCCGACGCGGGCGGAAAGGTCGAGCGCGGAATCGTCACCGATAATACCCAGAAAACCACGATTGATGATGTGTACGCAGCAGGCGACTGCACCGTAAGCCACGATGCCTCCTCGGACAGCGACAAGATTCTCGCGCTGCTCCCGAACGCGTATATGCAGGGCGAGGTTGCGGGACGGAATATGGCAGGACGCGAGAATCACTACGTCAACGCAATTCCTATGAACGCGATAGGCTTTTTCGGACTTCATATAATCACCGCCGGCAGTTACGATGGTGAGGAATTTATTGACGAAACCGAGAATACATATAAAAAGTTGGTTTTCCGCGACAATACACTTAAGGGCTACATTCTGATGGGTGATGTGAAGCGCGCGGGAATTTATACCTCCATGATTAAAGAGCGCATTGATCTGGGCGAGGTCGATATCGATATGCTCAAAGACAGACCGCAGATGATGATGTTCAGTAAGGAGCGCAGAGAAGAGAAGCTGGGAGGTATATTCAGATGAATATTGACGCAAAAAATCACGGGTATACGGAGCTTAACAAGACGATCCGCGAAAGCTCCGAGGAGAAATTCGAGCTGGACAACGTGCTTGGTCAGCGTTATATCGGCGCGGGGCTTTCGGGTAAGGAGATTCTGATTCACGGAACGCCCGGAAACGCTCTCGGTGCGTATCTTAACGGCTCGAAGATCATTGTCCACGGAAACGCGCAGGACGCAATCGGCGATACGATGAATGACGGCGCGATCATCGTTCACGGAAACTGCGGCGATACCACGGGTTACGCTATGCGCTCAGGCGAGATTTACGTCAAGGGCAATGCGGGCTATCGCGTGGGAATCCATATGAAAAGCTATCAGGAGCTGTATCCGACTATCGTAATCGGCGGCAAGGTCGGCGACTTCCTTGGCGAATATCAGGCGGGCGGCATTATAATCGTCCTCGGAATCGGCGTTGAGGGTACTCCCGTAGGCTCGTTCTGCGGCACGGGAATGCATGGCGGCGAGATGTTTATCCGCAGCGAAAACGCTCCGAAAGGACTGCCCAAACAGGTCTGCTGCAATGAGGCGACCGATGAGGAAAAGCAGACGATAAGAAAGTACATCGAGCGTTTCACCAAGCACTTCGGCGGCAACACCGACGAGCTGCTGAGCGCGAAATTTTACAAGCTCACACCCAATTCCGCGTCGCCGTATAAGCAGTTGTATGTGAACAACTAATATACAGAACCGCATAATAAAACAATCCGATGGTGAAGTTTTATGAGGATTTTTGTGAATGCCAAAACCCGCGAATCCGCAGAGAACATTTCCGCCGCTTTGGGTGAGCTTTCTGCGGATGTGGAGCTGTGCTGTGACGATGAAACAGCTGAATGCGCGGATTTGGCGCAGTTTGACGCAGTGATAATATCCGCGCCGCTGCGCAGCGAGTTCGGGCTGAATTTCGTGGCTTCCGCCGCAGAGCGCACCGCCGCGCCGATTATCGTGTTAGCGCGCGCGGACATCGCCGAGGACGTACAGAACCGTATACGTTTTACGGGCGCGTTCGTGCTCGGAAAGCCGTTTCCGAAAAGCGTTCTCGCGCAGACGGTGAAAATGGCGGCTTTTGCGGGTGAGAACATCGCGCGGCTGCGGCAGGAAAAAACGGAGCTTTCGCGGCAGCTTGAGGACGTGAAAATAATCGACCGCGCCAAGTGCTGTCTTATCGAGTACCTCAATCTCACCGAAAATCAGGCGCATAGGCATATACAAAAGCTGGCTATGGACACTCGCCGCAGTCAGCGCGAAATCGCCGAGGATATTTTGAGAACATATTCCGGCGTAACTAATGTGTAGAAAAAGATAAAATAAAAATTCCCCTCATCGGTGAGGGGAATTTCGTTTTATGTGTGAGGCAGAACGTTGTCCCAATCCTCGGCGTCAACTGCGCCTATCAGCCAGTTTACGCCCTTGTGCTGTTCCACGATCACATCGCTGAAGAATTGTCCGGTTTTGCCCAGAGCAGACGGGTCGTTGTGAATCCGCGCCTCAACGCACGCCCAATCCGCGCGGAAGAGCAAGTCCGCCATATCGAGAATCTCCGATGCGGAACGCATTTTTACGTGCCCCATAAGCTCCTCGAAATTCTTGCAGCCTCCGATTAACGCAATCTCAGGACTGGTGTCTGAAAGCTCCAACGGCGGGAATTCCAAATCTTTGCGGAATCCGCATGCCCAGAATAGCACCACGCACATTTCGATCCGCCACTGAACCTGATTTGCATCATCTTCGGAGATGTCATCACACTTGTCAGGGTCAAAATACGGCTTTTCATCGGGAGTCAGCTCGTCCGTCAAACCGAAACGCTCCAGAATCGGTGTAAAGAACTCCACTGATTCCGCCGCGCCGTTGCCGTTTATGATGTCAATTGCAATCTGCGCAGTAAGAAATGCCGCTACGGCGCGCTTTACAATTTCCTCGGGAGATTTTATCCGCGCTTCCTCCTCGTTTTCGATTCGCGGAAGGTTCGGGTTGATTTTGATTTTGTACTTTGCGAGAACTTTCTCCGATTTTGCTTTTCTGTCCATAATTTCTCCTTTTCACATTCCGCTGTTGGGAATAAACTAGGTTGGTCTTTTTATCATTATAGCATACACAATATGAATTGTCAAGACCTTTTTCACAAAAAAATTATTTTGTGATAGATTTAGAACTCGTACCAATAGCGGAGGTGTTTCTATGCTATTGGTACGGGTTCTTACATTATCGGTTTGATTATCGCAACATGGCGCTTATTTTTTTGCGCGTACCGCACCGTGTATGCCGTGCCGCCGCCCGCAGAGCCGGAATACACCGCAACAAGCACATCGCACAGCTCCACCAGTGCGCGGTCGCGCTTCAGCATACAATCATCGGTGTATTTCGGGGAGATGATCATTACCTTGTCGCATTGCGCGAGGATAGAGTCATATCGCGTTATATCCGCGCGGCTCCAGCCCTTATACTGAGCGGGGCACGGCAGCACGGCAATCAGCCGCAGCGCGGGACTGCTATTTTTCTTATCGAGAATCAACTCCGCAGCCCATGTGTCCACACCGCGCGCCATTCCCGTGTAAAATTCCTCCGCGCCGTTAGCAATCAGGCGGTCGATCTCCGCCGATAATCGCGACATCATATTCAAAAACGCCGGGTCGTCCTCGCCGAAATACGGCAGACTTTGCGGTCTGTGACCAGTAAACGAAACTCTGTACATTATTGCTCCTCCGGGTGATTTTTTCGATACTGAAGAAAACTCTCCAGAATGACCGCCGCAGCCGCTTGGTCAAGCGCCTCTTTGCGCTTTTTTCCACGCTTGTTGATTTCGTTCATATACGTAATCGCCGTGACGGTGGACGAACGCTCGTCCCACATTCTCACCGGAATTTCCACCAACTCTCGGAGTTTTTCCGCAAACAGCGTACACTTCTCGGAGCGCTCACCGCGCGTGCCGTTCATATTTACCGGGTCACCGACTATGATCAGCTTTGCGCGGCTTTCCTGTGCCGCCTGCGCCGTCTGTTCAACACATCGGTCAAAATTACGCTCGAACAGCGTTTTAAGTGGTGACGCGAGGATCTCTCCCTCATCACATATAGCCAAACCAGTTCTGCTGTCGCCGTAATCTACTGCAAGTATTTTCATTGTCTTTTTACCTCATCAATGTATTTTTTCAAGCCGTAGGCGGGAAACCGCAACAGCTTGCATAAATCCTGTCATTATTACCTCGTTGTTTTTGAAATCTGAAAGAGTTCGCAAAGCGAGATATTAGGCTTCTTTTTTAGGTCGTCATTCATAGTATACCCTCCCCATCATCTTTTAAGTTTTTATCCATACGTTTAATATCTTCCCACAAACCACCTTCTTGATTAAATCCTTGCCATTCATTACATGAATGCAATTTATCTTCATTTTTTAGCACAGAAGATTTAATTATTTTCCAAAAATTATCATCTGAAATAATGATTGTTGGCTTATTGTGATTTTTTTTGTACATTAAACTCCAACATATAGAATATGCGACCCATATCTGAACAGCATTACCATTAAGAAGAGATAAAATAGCATCTTTAAACTTTTTAATAATCTCTTCGTTTTGGGATTCCATATAAATACGGTAAACTCCCAAACTAACAATTCTGCCAAAATCAGTTGGAACATTTGCTGGAACAAAGCGATCCAACGGGCATGCATATTCCTTTTCTCCACACAGGAATTCAGCCACCTCATCATTGTCAAACGCCTTTTTTGTAAGAGCGAGCAGTTCTTCGTCTGATACACTGGTTTTCATGTCCATAGTTTTTTTCCTCATAAGGATTTGAATCGCCACTAGAAGCTGTTCACATTAAAATAGCATCTAAAATCATAGCGAAAGAAATAACCGCAAGAAA
>CAMWMN010000055.1 GCA_947175385.1 uncultured Clostridia bacterium
GTTTATATATATTTTATCATATTTTCGTGGAAATGTCAAGCGGTTTTGGATGTAACTTACCGTTTTTTGAAGTTTTGATTTTGGAATTTTTTGGCACTTTATGTGGAATAAATTCACATAAAATTCATAAAAAGCCCTTGACAAATCCATAGTTGTGATTTATAATCAAAGTATATAGATGAAGGGAAGGTATCAAGAGAATGGAAAATTATACAGTTGAGAATTGGCACGAACAATTTGTAACCGAGGAATACGATGAAAACGGAATCTTAACGAAGTTTCAAATCAACGCTCCCGAAAACTTTAATTTCGGCTATGATATTATAGATAAGTTCGCCGAGCTTGAACCGAACCGCCGAGCGTTGTTGTGGGTCGACCTCGAAGACAACGAAAAGCTGCTCACATTCGGGAATCTGTCGCGGCTGTCCAACAAGGCGGCGAACATGTTCCTCAATGCGGGAATAAAAAAGGGCGACTGCGTAATGCTTACGCTCAAACGCCATTACCAATTCTGGTATATTCTGTCAGCTCTTAACAAAATCGGAGCAATCGCAATACCTGCGTCTGCTCTGCTTACTGCGAAAGATTTTCAATACCGCTTTAAGGCTGCGGATGTCAAGGCGATAGTTTCCACCCATTCGGGCGAGGTTCCTCTCTTCATTGAGGAGGCGGAGAAGAATACCGACCATAAAATACTGAATTTCATTGTTAACGGCTCTCGTGACGGGTGGGTGAATTTCGATGAGGAAATCGAAAAGTTCCCCGACACATTGGAGCGTATCCCCACCAAGTCCGATGAGCTTATGCTGATGTATTTCACATCCGGAACTACCGGTCACCCGAAAATGGCTGTCCATGACCATAAAATGGCACTGGCTCATATCCAGAATGCCAAGCACTGGCAAAAGGTCGACCCCAACGGAATCCACCTCACAATTTCCGACACGGGTTGGGCGAAAGCCGCGTGGGGCAAGATTTTCGGACAACTCACAATGGGTACCTGCATTTTCGTGTATGATTTCGACAAGTTCGTTCCCGCGAATATGCTGAAGATGATTGAGAAATACAAAATCACCACACTCTGCGCGCCGCCCACGATGTTCCGTTTCTTCATTGCCGAGGGGATAGAGAAGTATGACCTTTCAAGCGTTACCTACTGCAACATCGCGGGCGAGGCACTCCAGCCCGAGGTGTTCAACAAGTGGTACGAGGCTACGGGCATAAAGCTGATGGAGGGCTTCGGGCAGTCGGAATCCACTTGTATAATCGGAAACCTCATCGGAACAACTCCCAAGCCCGGTTCAATGGGCAAACCGATGCCGCTTTATAACGTTGATTTGGTGGACGATGAGGGGAATTCCGTTCCTCCGGGAGTGGTGGGCGAAATCGTCATCAAGGGCGAGTACTGCAATACCCCGGGTCTGTTCCGCGGATATTACAACAGCCCCGAACCAACCGACAAGGCATGGCATGACGGTTGGTATCACACAGGCGACACTGCCACCCGCGATGAGGACGGATATTACTGGTATGTCGGCAGAAACGATGATGTAATCAAGTCCTCGGGCTACCGCATAGGACCGTTCGAGGTGGAAAGCGTCCTCTCGGCGCACCCCGCAGTGCTGGAGTGCGCGGTTACAGGCGCGCCGCACCCGATTCGCGGAGAGGTCGTCAAGGCAACAATTATCCTCACCAACGAGTACAAGGACAAGGCGGGCGAGGAGCTGATCAAGGAGATTCAGACCTTTGTCAAGCGCAACACCGCGCCGTACAAGTATCCGCGTATCGTTGAGTTCGTAGACGAGCTTCCCAAAACCGTAAGCGGCAAAATCCGCCGCACCGAGATCCGCAAAAACGATTTCGAAAACGCGAAGAAGTAACGGGGGTAACAATATGAGGAAATTAGGATTAGTGGGTGGAATGGGTCCCGAATCGACCGTTCCATATTATCATGATATAGTTTATGGGGTGCAGGAAAGAGTCGGAAAAAATTATTTCCCCAATTTAACTGTTGAAAGTGTTAATGTGTTTGACGTTCTGCGTCTTTGCGGAGAACAAAAATATGATGAATTGACGGATTACCTTTTTCAAGCCATCAATAATTTGGCGAAAAGCGGTGCTGATTTTGCTGCGTTATCTGCCAATACTCCTCATATTGTATTTGACAAGCTGCAAGAATTATCACCAATTCCGCTAATAAGCATAGTTGAATCCGCTTGTAAAGAGGCTGAAAAGAGGAATCTAAAGAAAATCGGTTTATTGGGAACCATTTTCACTATGACAGAGGACTTTTTTAAGCAGCCCTTCTCCCGCAGAAATATTGAAATTGTCGTACCCTCCGATGCGGAAATGGGCTATGTTAATCAAAAAATTTCATCGGAATTAGAGCATGGCATCATAAAGGAAGATACTTTGGAATCTTTTACGAAGATTATATCACGTATGCAAACGGAAGAAAATATAGAAGCTATTGTTCTTGGCTGCACCGAACTTTCTCTTTTGCTGAATGATAAAAATAGTCCTGTTCCTTGCCTGGATACAATGCAAATACATATTCGGGACATCATCAATGAGATTATGAAATAAACAGATTCGGATTTATCCGGACGGCATAAATAACTCCCTCTTCTTGGGATACCGCAAGCGACATAATATGCAAGAACGATTTCCGCAACACAAAGAAATAAGTAAAAGAGAGCCTGCTGAATTGCAGGCTCTCTTTACTTATGTTCGGATAAAATGGATTCACAGAACTGTTTCAAAATCGGTACACTGACAGTTGCTGTTTTCCAGATTATTGTAAGATTCATTTTAATGTAATTATGAGCAAAAAGATTTCTCATTCCCCGAACCTCTTTCCACGGGATTTCGGACTTGTATTGCTCCCTAAAACCTTCACTCAACCGCCCCGAAAGCTCTCCAATTTGCAGCAAATCCATACTCACGGAATCACGAAACGCAGAATCGAAGGTAAAAATTCTCCCTTTTACCTTTTGTGTTGTTGATGATTTATTTTTCAAATTCTTCGTCTTGATGCTTGTAAAGAAGATATCCTTTTTAAGTATTACCCCTAAGGCAATTCTGCTTGTATTGGCCTTGATTCCATAATTTTTCTATTTTTTCTATTCGTGCAAAGTCGGCATCAGAAGTACATCCATAATAGCGTTCTGTATCAGGGATCAGCCCAAAAGCACTTGCAAAGAAAGAAATTACATTCTCTGCCTCTATTCCAATGTAATCAGATACCTCTGTGTCCCAAACATAAATCCGACTACTGCTTCCAAGATATAATTCATATCCCCAAGCCCCACATGGACGGTAATAGGGGTCCTCCCAGCCATTGATTTGCTGCCCAGATGATGAAAAACCATTATAGTTCATTCGGTATCCAATCGGTAAAATGTCATCATCAAATTTGGCGCTTAGACATTCCGCGCCTATCAGCCAATCTTTTAATTGTACATCACCTTTTTCAGAAAATCTAAAGCGCAGAATCCCTCCATATTCATCTGCCGGTATCTTTTTCTTTTTCATAGGAAGTGTCAGCCCATATAACTGCTCATAAAACATCTTAACATTATCTGGGATCGTAAAGCCGCTATCATTGATTGCAGATATAATGTATATAGCTCCTTCCCTGCGTATCCCGTCCCATCCCCAATGCCATAATAAAAATTTAACTTTTGATTCTATATCACACGGAAATTCTGCTATCTGTTGATATAGCATACCTGTTTTCTCTTTGAGTTCATGATGATATCGAATTTCCGTAGAGATAGCAGAAACAAGTTCTGAACTAAGCGGTTCCCAATTCATTTTGGCTGTCTCCTTTTTGCCCAGTGGTTTGGCTTGTCATTTTCTATTTTAGCAAATCATTGATCTTACCACAAGATTCTTTGGTTAACTTGTTGGAGTTACAATCCAACAACACAAAAGGTAAAAGGGACTAAAAATTTCAAAATCCTTGCCGAATCTGTCGATATAATTGCAAACCTGCTCACAATACCGCAGAATGTGTTCTATAATACTTTGGTCTCTTTCACTTTCTATCAGCACTGTAAATCTCCTTTCTATCCAACTCAACCTCTTGAACAAACCGCTTATCAATCGGGTCGTTGCGGCTTTGCTCAATTTGTCCCGTTGTCAACAAATCCAACCGTTTTTGAAACGTTTCCTCTAAATCCACATACAGCCCACCCAATGTGAATAGACTTTTGATATTTCCATCGTCTACCAACAAGTCAATGTCGCTCTCCTCGGTAGCCTCGCCGCGCGCATACGAGCCGAAAAGGTACACCTTCGCAATGCCGTAGCGTTCGGCTATCGGGCGCACCTTTTCGGCTATTTCCTCGATTTTGTATACACACATCGCCTTGCTCCTTTACTTGGACTTCATCTCCCAGTGCGCAAGCGTGATTGCCTCAAAACCTTTCGGGGAGAGAATCGGCTTGGAAATGCGCTCCATTGTTTCGGAAGAGAGCTTGCGGTTTTGAGCGAACTCCGCGCCCGCCTTGGTGATGTCCGCAAGGTATCCCTCACGCTGACGCTTTGCCTTTTCGGCGATAAAAAGCTCCCCCTCGGGGCAGAGAATCGCCGTATAATTACCATCACCGCAAATCAAGTCATACTCTTTCAGCAGCGCGGGATACATGGGCTTCGCGTCCACGTAACCGCAAGTGGTGATTACCACCAACCGCTTTTCGTGCATAGATTCATCACGCAGCTCGTGGAAAGACGCGTTCTTGTCCTCCACCAGATTGCCCATATACGGCAGCATAAACGGCAGACAGCGGTCTGTCATCGCTTTCAAGCCGCTCGGCATTCCGAAAAAGTACAGCGGAAAACTCTCGATAACGATATCCGCACGCTCGATTTTTCCGTACAGCTCCTGCATATCGTCCTTAATCACGCACTGTCCGGGAGTTCTGCTCCAACAGGAGAAGCACCCCACACACGGCTTAATGTCCAACTTATAGAGATTAACATATTCAATCTCCGTATCGCTCGGAAAACCCGCCAGAAATGCCTTTGTAATGTTCAGCGTGTTGGAGCGTTCCGCCTTGGGACTTCCGTTCAAAACCAAAACATTCATAAATTTCTCCATTACTCGTTGCCGCAAATGGCATAATAATACCAAATAATTATCCGTAAACGGCGTTTTTATCCATTGATGTAAACAGCATACTGCCCTTTGCCTTGACGGTATCACCCACGGAAATCACTGCTGAGAACTCATAAGCCGCTGCGCTTGCCATTGTGCAATTCACGCTGATCGTCAGCGTATCTCCGGGTATCACGGGCTTGAGGAACTTGAAGTCCTTGACCTTCAGCAGCACATACAGTTTATCCGCGTCATTCGCAGCGTTTTCGGGCGCAATTACAAGACTGCAAAGCTGCGCCGCGCACTCGATAATCAGCACTCCCGGCATAATCGGCGCGTCCGGGAAATGCCCGACAAAATACGGCTCGTTTACCGAAACATTCTTGATTCCAACCGCGGAAACATTCGGCTCAAGCTCAATAACGCGCTCAATCATCTGAAACGGAGGTCGCTGTTTGATACGCTGATTGATTTCAAGCAGATTCATCATAAGCTCAGTCCTCCGTCAAGCACGATAACCTGTCCCGTGACGTAATCAAACGCGGGAGAAGCAAGCGTCGCGACCACGTTCGCCACGTCCTCAGCATTGCCGAAATGCCCCATCGGAATCGCCTTTATGTATTCCGACTTTTTCTCCTTGGGGATAGCGTCCATCATTTCGGTTTCGATAAACCCAGGCGCGACCGCGTTTACGGTAATTCCGCGCGGAGCAAGCTCCTTGGCGAGAGTCGCTGTCATAGAGTTCACCGCGCCCTTTGTCGCGGAATAGACACCCTGCCCCTCCACCGCGAGAATGGAGCTTACCGAGCTGATATTGATGATTTTACCATGCTTTTTGCTCATCATTTTCAGAGCTGCCGCCTGGGCGCAGTGAAAATACCCCTTGATGTTGATATCCAGACTGCGCGAGAGCGAATCCTCATTGATCATCAGCAGATACGCATCGTCCACCACGCCCGCATTATTCACGAGAACATCAAGTTGTCCGAACGTTTTCTGAATCTCGCGGAACATATCCTGAACCGCCTTCAAATCCGCCGTATCCGCCTTAAACGCGGCGGCTTTCCGGCCGAGCTTTTCAATCTCGAAAACTACCTCCGCCGCCTTTGCGTCATTGGAATTATAATTCACGGCAACATTATATCCGCATTCTGCGAGTTTAATGGCGCAAGCCCTGCCGATTCCGCGAGACGCGCCTGTAACAAGTGCAACCATACACAATCCCCCAAAACAGTTGACAGTTGATAGTTAAGGTGTGCGAAACGCACATTAACTATCAACTGATAAACGTTATGCTTTCTTCAAAACTATCGCCGAATAAGACCCGCCTACGCCGAACGCCGCCGCGAGAACACACCCATATTTTTCCTCAGAAATCAGCTTTGCCGCCGCTGCCGCTTGCTTTGCGCTTGCCGCCGCGCGAGCCTCTCCAATCTCGGACTTGACCTCAATTACGGGTTTATCGCCGAACATCTCCGAAAAGACGCTCTTCTCGATTTCGTCCACCTGCGGAATCCCGTTGGCGAATCCGCACACCGCGTCCACGTCTGCGGGAGCAATCCCTGCGGAACGGCAAGCCTCTTCAATCGCAAATCTCAACGCGCTCTCCGAACCCGTAACCTTTCCGAAATCCACGCTCTTGTGTGCCGTACCCCAGCCGACAAGCTCCGCGTATTTCTTCGCGCCGCGTGCGTCTGCGCTTTTCTCGTTTTCGAGTATCACCGAAACAGAACCCTCTCCGAGTTGACCGTTCAGCAAACCGAGCTTATCATACAGATACTCGGTGGTATCGGTGTTCTCGTCCGTGCCGGTGGCGATCATAATGCTCTCATCGCCGTTACGGAGCACGTCCGCCGCATAGCACAAGCTCTGCAAGCCCGCCTGAATGCTGTTCGCGTTGGTGACATTGTAGCCTTTTATCCCCGCGAAAATGCTGAAATATCCGCCCGCCGCGTTATAAACCGTATTTGGGAACGAAAACGCAGAGCCGTTCGCCGTGCCGTTTTCGATAACATTCTTCTGGAATCCGACGATCTCCGTCATAGGACCGTCCGCCGTGCCGATAATAATACCGATGTCACGCGCGTTATCGTCCGTCACGGCAATATCCGCGTCGCGCAGCGCCCTCATTCCGCTGATGAGCTGTAACTGAGAAAATCTGTCCAGCTTGCGGTAGAATGCCATTTTAATGTTGTGTTCCTTGTAAGCGTCCGAGGAGATCTCACAACGGGGATTTCCGAGCAGCTCTCCGATTCCCGTAACAAAAATCCTGTCCTTATTGGTGCGGTCGGGAATCTCACGCGGATTCTTCGCAAACACGATAGACGCGTTGTTCCCGCCAAACGCAAACGAGTTGGACACGGCGAAATTCACCGTCTTTTCGCGCTTGGTATTCGGCACGAAATCGATTTTTCCCGCCTTTTCCTTAAGCGTTTCGAGATTCTCGTCCGTGTATCCAATGGTCGGCGGAACGGTATCCTCGCACACCGCCTTGACCGTCAGCACCGCCTCAATAGACCCAGCCGCGCCCAGACAATGCCCCGTCATGGACTTTGTGGAGCTTACCGACAGACGCGGATTTTCGTCAAAAATCGTGTGAATCGACAAAAACTCCGCCTCATCGTTCTTAGCCGTACCCGTGCCGTGAGCATTGATGTAGTCAATATCCTCGGGCTTAAGACCTGAATTGGCAATAGCGCGGCTGATAGCCAGCATCTGCCCGTTGCCCTCGGGGTCCGGCGCGGTGATATGGTGCGCATCCGAGGACACTCCGCTGCCCAATACCTCGCAGTAGATCTTCGCGCCGCGAGCCTTCGCGTGTTCGTAGCTCTCGATAATCAGAACACCCGCGCCCTCGCCGAGCGTGATTCCGCCCGAGCGGTTAAACGGCGAACAAGAGTCCGCGTCAAGAGCGTGCAGCGCGTGAAATCCCGCGAACGCAAGAGACGAAAAGCTGTCCGAGCCGCCCGCGACAAACGCGTCAGCTTTCCCCGCGCGAATCAAGTCCGCCGCGTATGACAGCGAAATCGTTCCCGCCGCGCAAGCGTTTACAATATTCGCGGTAGTGCCGTTCAGACCGAAATGTTTCGCGACATTGTTCGCGATAGCCGCCGCTGGCATTTTCAAAATATCCGCGGTGTTACCCGAGCCGTTTTTCAGCTCGTCCGTGAAATACTTGTCAATAGAAGCCGCGCCGCCCACGCAATTTCCGATAATCACGCCGATTCTCGCGGAGTTCTCCTCATTAACCCGATAGCCCGAATCCGCCAGAGCCTCGCCCGCCGCCTTGATACACAACAGCGAGGAGCGGTCATAATCCTCATCGGAGAGCTTATCGGACGGAATATCCACCTCCGCGCCGACATTCGCATAGCAATCATCGGTATTCACGGACTTCACCTTGCGGATTCCCGTAACACCGTTCACTGCCGCGCTCCAGCATTGTTCGGTATTCTCGCCGATGGCGCAGACCAATCCCAGACCCGTTACAACAACGCGATTATTCTCCATTATTGATGCTCCTCAACGTACTTGGCAAGCGTTTCAATAGACAAGAAATTCTCTCTTGCCGCGCCGGTCATCTGAACGCCGAACAGGTTGTCGATTCCCGCGATGATCTCAATAGAATCGATAGAATCCAGACCAATGTCATCGCCGAACAACTCGGAGTCATACTCCAACTCGTCCGCCGGGATTCTCAGATTCTCCACCAACATACCCTTAATCTTCTCGCAAATTTCTGTGTTAGCCATAAAATAAACTCTCCTTAAATGTATATATTCTGCTTTCAGAGGCATTCTTCAAGCAGTTCAATAACCTTTTCCGTTTGCCCGTTTTTAAGCATTTCAAGAATCAGCGAAATAATAAAATCAAACTCTTTTTCAATCATAATTGATTGCCTTATTGACTGTCAATCGTCTTGTACTGTCCGCAATTACCGTATGTTTCAACCATTTGCGTGTACAATTCGCGAACCGCCTGTTCGGACTGTGAAATCAACTGCCGCGCATACTTGCTGTGGCGCATAGTTTCGGGGCAGTCACTCTCAATCGGCTCTCCGATGAGGATTTTCTGCCGCATACCGAACACAGGCGAATATGTACCGTAAATCGCACACGGCACAATCGGAACTCCCATTTTCGCGGAGAGAAGCGCCGCTCCGGGCTTGAACTCGTGGATTTCGCCGTCACGCGACAATCCGCCCTCGGGGAAAATCATCAGCGAACCGCCGTTCTTAACTACGCTCTCCGCCGCCGCGAACCACGTCCCGTCCGCCTCGTCCAGATTGATCGGGATACTTCTGCACCACGAAATCATCTTCCCTGTGCGTTTTTTCTCATACCACTGACGCTTAACCAGCACATACGGCTTGTATCGCCACAGCACCGCAGGACCGAACGCTCCATCAAAGTGGTGGGTGTGATTCGCAACAAATACACACGGACGACCTTTTAAGCGTTTTTTCAGTGTTTTATCCGTGTAAACCACCTTCGGGCGGAACAGAAAATACACCGTCCAAGTGATAAGAACCTGGAATATTTTGCCCCAAAGCGTCTGTTTTTTCGGGGAATTTTCGTTCGTCACGCTACCGCCTCTTTTCCATACTTATTATAACTCTTTTCCGCAGATATTTCAATGGACAAAAATGCAACAGCTCGCCCCATAAAGGACAAACTGTTGCACAATTGTAGCGTTACCGAAAAAATTCTGCAATTTAACCAATTTCAGCCAAGTAAACACGGATTTATTGTTGTGATTAACAAGCATTATTAATTTTACTTAAACTTCAATCGCCGCACCACCCCATGGAAGAGTGCCAATCGCCGCGAAGCAGCGATTATTCCAACTCCAGATCCTCGATCAGGCGCGCGACCTCAAACCGCGTTTTTACACGAATACCCTCTCGCAGCAGCTCTGCGTCTGCGGGATAGAGCGATGAGATCTTGGTGTTATACACGGTCAGCGGCTCTTCCGCGCCCTCCTCAAGCAGAGCAATTTTGCCGTTCCATTCGCGCAGAACATAAAACTCCGACTTGGAAACTGATTCCGGCTCGGAATTGTTGTATTGCGCTTGCGCGGGCAGCGGCGCGGAAACAACGCTCTGCGACAGAATTGTCAATACCCCCGCCGCCAACGCCAATTTTCCAAACTTTCCCATAACAACTACCCCTTTCTGTTGATTTATAGGTAGTATTTCCGCGAAAATTGGAATTATTCGGTGAATTTGGTCGCACGATCAATCCGCATTGTGTACAAAATTTCATGTTATGTTTTGTGTAGATTTCACAATCTTTACTCAAAGCGCAAAATTGGAATAAGGCGGTGAATTTGGATTATTTATGCAATTTGTCCAAAAAGCCGCGCAAACTGGCTTCCAAAGGTTGGGGGCTTTTGACAAATATGTTAATTGTGTTATAGTTTTGTTTTTTTTATATTCACCGTAGCGTTGATGTTATCGTGCTGAGTAACATTGATCGCTCCTTTTTCCTGTTCGTACTTCCGAACGTATTCCTTTAATATATACTCGATCTGTTTGTTCTTGCTTCTGCCCTCTTCCTCGGAAATCTGCACCAGACGCTCGTTCAAGCTCTCATCGATACGCAAGTTAAAAAAAACAGTGCCCATACTGATACCCCCCTTGTTTGCATAAGACTTTATTTTTGCGGCAACCCGAGCCGGGTTGGCAGGGAGAGCCGCAACAAACTGTATATTGCCCTGCGATTTCCTCCGTCGGGGGAAATCGCACATAATCAAGGCTTATATTAATTTTACACGAAAATCCGCAGAAATACTAGCTTTATTTTAGTACTTTTGCAGTATTGACATAGTACCATTTTTGTACTATAATAAATTATAGGGGAATCAACCGTTTCTCCAAAAACTACAATTTCACAGGAGGATTTTTAATGAAGACAAGCAAAAAGATTTTGTCCGCGGTTCTCGCATCGACAGTGGTGTTAAGCTCGTATGTGACGTATGCGGACGATGATGCGGAAACCGAACTTACGGGTTTGGCAAAGAAGATTGCCGATGCCGAAGAGGGTGCGACAATTGAACTTGATGCAAATGAAACAGTAAGCGAAACGATTAGAATCGGGAAATCTCTCACCATCGACCTTAAAGGGCACACGCTCACAATAAACAGCGGCAAATACATTTTTGCGGGGGTTAATGGCGCAGAAAAAGTACCCAACATAACAATTAAAGACAGCTCGGAAGAGCACACTGGTGCAATCACCAGTGGAGCTTGGGGAATAATGGCGCGTTATGGCGGTACTTTGATCCTTGAAAACATTACGTTGACAGGCGAGGCTAATGCCGGAGAAAATTCCACATTGAATATCAAGAACTGCAAAATTACGGGATGCACTAACTATGCCGTTGTCGCACAGGATGACAGCACCGTGAACATTACCGAAAGCGAAATAAACGGACACAAGGACGAAGGAACAATCGTTGGACCGGCAATTTGTGTGGGTAATGGCACCGAACACGATAAAGAAGTAACCGTAACCATTGAAAATTCAAAGGTTACTGGCGGAAGCGAAAACAGCGCGATTTACAAGCCGCAAAAAGGCACACTTACCATCAAGGGCGAAAAAACCCTCATCACAGGTGCAAACGGAGTAAGTATGAAAGCGGGCAAGCTGGTTGTTGAGGGCGGCACAATCAAAGCAACAGGCGCATATGTTGAAGAAGTCCCCAATAACAGCAACGGCATAAATGAGAGCGGTTCGGCTATTGCGGTTGCTGAAAACAATGCTTATGCGGGTAATGTTGAAATAGACATCAAAGCGGGCGCAACCGTTGAATCCACTAACGGCAACGCTATCCGCCACTTCCGCGATGGTGCGGCTTACGCCGAAAGTAAAATCTCTCCCGAAATCACTTGCGCCGGCACATTGAAGTCTGCAACGGGCAAGTCTGACATAGCCGTTCCTGGTGACAAAAAGGTTGTAAAGGACGGCGACAGCTACAAAATTGCTGACGCACTGAATATAACCGGTATTTTGGGCGGCAAAAACGGCGTCAAGGCAGATGTCGACACAATGACAGGCACCAATCTCGAAAGATACAATGACAACCTCGCCAAGTACGAGTTCAATGGCTTTAAGGCTGTTGAGGGCGGATTTGAGGTTACTTGTGATGTAAATGTCGGCGAAATGAAAACCGCAACCGCAGGCGGCGCGGCAGGCAACAAAAACGTTGTGGCTGTTGTGGAGCTTGACAAAATTGACGGCTTTGCAATCGGAAACATTTCAAGAAACGACACAGCGTTGACAGATGCTTCTTGGGTAACCGACGCATCGAAATTTGTTACAGACGCTAAGAATGACAAAACGTATGTAACCTTGTGGATGAGTATTGTTGCGGGTATAGACGGCAAGATTCCCGACAGAACCTACACGGTTAAGGCAACAGCCGATGACCCTAACCCCAAGACGCTTACGGTAAAATTCAACGACACGACAAAGTACACCCTCACAAAGGACGAAGAACTCCCCGAAACCAATTACACCGTAAACGTAAGCGAGGTTACTAACGGCAAGGCAACCGTAACCGTTATCCCCACTGAGGGCAAAACCATCACTTCGGCTAAGGTGAAAAAAGGTGATGCGAGCAAAATTACCCTCACCCCCAACGGCGATGGTACATATAGCGGCGAGGTAACGGTTAAGGATCTCCTTACTCCCGCTCAAATTGCGGACGGCATGGTTGCGGCAAAGTTCACTTCGTCTAATCTTGAGGTTGAAACCGCAGCACAGTCCGAAACGGTTAAGGCGGTAGACATGACTGTCGGCATTGAGAATCCTCCGACAATGGCGGGTGCAGAGCTTGAACGTTATCAAGATAACCGCAAGCTCTATGCTGACAAATTGGTATGGGATAACGCTTCCAAAACCGCGACCGTAAAAGTTCCCGGCAATTTGTTAGACGGCACAACCGCTATTGCACAGCCCGGCGCAAACGTTTGCTTGATTATGCAATTAGAAGGTGCAATTGACTGTTCCGAGGAGGGCGCGCTCAAATGGTCTGACGAAAACAAATTTGCGGCAGATTCCCCGGATATTATCGATGGATATAAGTTTGTTGACGCCACATCGGCAGCAGATACGAAAAAATATGTTGCTCTTTGGATAAACGGCAAGTTCGCGGGCGACCGGAAAACAGTCATTTTGTATGATAAGGACGGCGCAGTTGTCGCAACCGTAAATCTGGTTAAGATTCCGGGTGTTAAGCCGAGTGCAGCGGCGAAACCGATCGCAAGTGCTCTCACCGACACCGCTATCATAACAGCGGCAAAGACACTCTTGACAGGTGACGTTTCGGACGATAACCTTGATTTTGCAGTAGGCACTTTGCCGACAGAAGCAGGAACAAGTGATGTTACAGTTACGGCAACCACGAAGGGCGACACTGTTCTTGTAGACGCTGAGGGCAATGTTGTTACCGGTCTGGAATTAACCGTTAGTGTAACTGTTGCTGAAGACGCGAAGTACACTGCCGATGTTGCAACAGCAACCAACGGCACAGTTGCTCTTAAATATAAAGCTGATAAGAGCGATACCGAACTCACCGATCTCCCGGCTGAGGGTGTAACAGCAGGCACCGAGGTAACAATCGTACTGACTGCCAATAGCGGTTATAAGGCAGGCACCGTTACCGTTAAAAATGCCATTAGCGGCGAAACCGTAACAGTTACCAATAACAAGTTCACAATGCCCATAGGCGGCGTTACCGTTTCCGCAACATTCACCGCTAACTCCACAAGCGGCGGTTCGGGCAGCAGCGGCGGCTCTTGGGGCGGAGGAGGAAGCAGCTCAGGCGGCGGTTCGGGCAGCTCTGCAAGCACCGGAGTTACACTCAACACACTGCCCTACGCTACCATTTCCGCTGACAAGAACGCGTTCAGCGGAGAAGTAACCGCAGAGCTTAAAGCGGCCGAAAGCACTACTGCTTCCGGTGTGACCGTCAAGACCGATGAAGTTGAAAAGGCAGCAGACGGTGCTTCCATAAAGATTGAAGCACCCAAAAACACATATGACATCAACACCTGGTCGCGCGAGTTGGTAAAGAGCACTCCGAGCAGTAGGGCAAGCGAGGTCAAGAAGTCTGTTGACGAGGCAATAAAGACAGTCGGCGATGGAAACGGCTTTGCTTTGTACGCAACTATCACCAAGGACGGCAAGTCCGTTGAACCCGATGGAAACGTTGAAATTACTGTTTCCGTTCCCGAGGCGTTCAAGGGCAAGGAGTTGCACGTTTACCGCATAACCAATCGCGGCGCGGTTGAGATCCTCGCGAATACTGCCAATAACAGGGTAACGTTTATGGCGGGCGGCTCGGGCGAGTACATTTTCACTACCGAGAAGCTCACCAATGTTAAGGCCTACGAAATGGGCAACGTAGACGGCAATGAGCATACCAATGCCCAGGACGCTACGCTGACTCTTAAGTACCTTATTAGAAGCGAAATGCTTAAGGACGAGTACCTGTTTATCGCCGACGCGGACGGCAACGGCATGGTAAATGCCGCCGATGCAACCGCGATCCTTAAGTACCTTGTGGAAAAGGCATAATTTATTGATAACTTCCCTAATGTTGTCGAATCCCAAAATCGACACTATATAGTCTATAATTTCATTTTCGCCCCCGAGCTTCGGGGGCAGTTTTTTGTGTTTCCCCTACTGGGAGAAACACATTATACAAACACCGCTTCAAGATTGCTATTCATACAGGAAAATTTTATTGAAAAAAATATTGACATTTCACTTTTAATGTATTATAATAGAATTATTAAAGTTCACGCGGGAGGGTAAAATGAAATTCAAAGGTAAAATGACAATTCTGGCAGCTGTTCTTTCGGCAATTGCTATGGTATTCGCGATCAGCTCGGCGGCATCGGCAAATAGCAATAATGATAGCAAACGTTATTTGTTTTCCACACTCACATATTATGGTCAAAATAATCAAGACTATGGGAAAGTATCGGGAAGCGTAGTCCCAAGTAATAGGACACCTCTTGCGGGGGAAACAATAACTGTAACCGTAACACCGGGTCCCAACACCATGATAGGGTCGTTTTCTATAGAGGGTAAAACCTATATCGGAAATTCAACCACCTCGCAAACCATATCGTTTACAGTCCCTTCCACACTCCCGCAGCAATCTAATATGATAAATGCTGAGGTAAGATGGATACCCATTTCACAGTCGGGTTCAACGTCCGGCTCGACCCCCGAACCAACTCCCATGCCAACTCCCGAAATCACTTGGAAAATGGGCGATGTGAATCTTGACGGAAAGGTCAACGCTTCCGACGCGACTCTTATTCTAAAGTACTCCGTGGGGCTAGTAACGCTGAGCGGTCAGAGATACATAAACGCCGATGTAAACGGCGATGACCGCATCAATGCCCAAGACGCCACCGAAATCCTCAGAACTTTGGTCGGGCGTACATAAAGTTTTTTTCAATAGGAGGATAACATGAAATTTAAAGGTAAAATGACAATTCTGGCAGCCGTTCTTTCGGTAATTGCCGTAACATTCGCGGTCAGCTCGGCGGCATCGGCAAGCAGTGGCATACCCTATGTAATCACTTGGGAGAAATATACCTCTACCGGTGTTTCGGGAGATATATCCATAAGCAACAGGTATCCCGCTCTGGGCGAAAAAGTAACAATAACCATAACACCGGGGGCTAACTCCAAAATTGGTTCGGTTTCCATAGGGGGCGCGTCCTATGGCGGCGGTTCAACCACAACACAAACTATACGGTATACAGTGCCGTCAACACCACCGCAGGGCAGTGGCAAAATAGTTGTTAAAGTACATTTTGTGCCAATTTCAACGTCAAGCTCATCATCAAGTAGTTCGTCGTCAAGTTCATCATCGAGTTCGAAATCGAGTACGTTTACATATTGGCGACCAAGCTCATCATCCACTTCAACACCCGATCCGGAACCCGGTTCAATAGAAAAGCCGACTGACCCGATCGACCCGTCCTCAAGTTCGACTTCAAGCTCGTCCTCAAGCTTTATAAGCTCATGGTAATGAGTGGCAAAAAGGGTCTTGCAGCCGAGAGACCGTGAACCGGCAATATACTCCGCCACTGCCGTTGCAATGCTTATACCGTCATATGTGGACGTACCCCGTC
>CAMWMN010000056.1 GCA_947175385.1 uncultured Clostridia bacterium
ATATTATCATGTATTCAAACACAACAAGACCGCCGCTTGAACCAAGCGGCGGTCTTTGACTAACTGCTGAGAATTATTAACTATCAAATACCGCTCCCGTATTGGAGGAGGTTACCAACTTAGCGTAACGTTTCAGGTAACCATCAAGCTCCTTGGGCGGGTTAATGCCCTTCTTTTTACGTTCCTCGATAACGGAATCGTCCACAAGCAGCTCCACCTTGCGGTTGGGAATATCGATGTGGATTTTGTCGCCGTCCTCCACAAACGCGATAAGACCGCCTTCCGCCGCCTCGGGCGAAACGTGACCGATAGCCGCGCCGCGGGAAGCACCGCTGAATCGACCGTCCGTAATCAAAGCCACGCTGCCGTCCAGACCCTTTCCGACAATTGCCGCCGTGGGAGCAAGCATTTCGGGCATTCCAGGACCGCCCTTAGGACCCTCATAACGAATAACCACAACATCTCCCGCTTGGATTTTACCGCCGAGAATCGCGTCACACGCGTCCTGTTCGCCATCAAATACACGCGCAGTGCCCGTAAAGTCCATCATTTCGGGCTTAACCGCGCCCTGCTTTACAACAGAGCCATCCAGCGCGAGATTTCCGCTGAGAATAGCGATTCCGCCGTCCTTGCGAATCGGCTCGGAAACCGTGTGAATAATCACTCCGTCTGCGTCACGAGCCGCCGCGATACGCTCCTTTTGAGTGCCCGAAACCGTCAAAACGTCCTCGTTGACGTGACCGCCCTTGGAAAGCTCACGGATAACCGTTTGGATTCCGCCGACGGCGTTCAAATCGGTGATAAATACGCTGCTTGCGGGATTGAGCTTCGCGAGCTGCGGAGTTTTGCGGCTCATATTGTCAATGTCCGAGAGCTTAATGTCAACCTTAGCTTCGTGCGCGATTGCAAGCAAATGCAAAACCGTATTGGAGGACGCGCCGATTGCCATATCGGTAGCAAGCGCGTTTTCCATATTCTTCTTGGTAAGAATATCCAAAGGACGAATATTCTGCTTAACCAACTCCACAACGCGCTCGCCGGATTCCTTGGCAAGACGGCGGCGCGCGGAGTTAACAGCCGGCTCCGTGCCCGCAGTCGGGAGAGCGAGTCCGACTGCCTCGGTAAGGCAGTTCATCGAATTAGCGGTGTACATTCCCGAACAAGAGCCACAAGTCGGGCAGGCATTATCCTCATAATCGCGGATAACATCATCGCCGATTTCGCCGTTGGTGTACTGCCCGATTGCCTCGTAAATCTCGGAGTAGCCTACGCGTTTGCCCTGAACACAGCCGGGGTTCATAGGTCCGCCGCTGATGAAAATCGACGGAAGATTCATACGCGCTGCCGCCATTACCATTCCGGGAACGATCTTGTCGCAGTTCGGAATGAATACCACACCGTCAAGAGGGTGCGCCGTCAGCATAACCTCGATACTGTCCGCGATAAGCTCACGGCTTGCCAATGAATATCTCATTCCCTTGTGGTTCATCGCCAATCCGTCACAAACACCGATGGTGAAAAACTCGAACGGCACACCGCCCGCGTTCCTGATCCCGTCCTTGACGTATTTGGAAATTTCGTGGAGGTGTTGATGTCCGGGAACATAATCGCTTGCCGCGCAAACCACCGCGATAAACGGCTTGTTCATCTCGCTGTCAATTACTCCCAACGACTTCAGTACCGCTCTGTGAGGAGTTTTCTCTACTCCCCGCTTGATTAAATCAGATCTCATTTCTTTTTACCTTTTCCTTTCTTTTTTAGCTCTTAAACAGCATTGACGCTCCGATAATTCCTGCATCGTTTCCCAGACTGCAAATGACAATATCGGTGTTTTTCGCGCTGTTTTTTGTGTAGACACGTTCCGCAACGGCGGCTTTCAGCGGTAATAGCAAAGTATCGCCCTCATTGCACACTCCCCCGCCGATACAGAGAATATCAGGCTGGAATATGTTGATTGTATTTGCGATTCCACATGCCAAGTATTTCACATATTGGTCTGTAACCGCCTTGCCCACAGGGTCGCCCTGTTTCAATGCCTTATACGCGGTGCGGGCGCTGACTTTCCCGTCCTCACGAATCATTTTGGTCATAATACTTTCGGGATTCAGCTCCGAAGCCTGTGTAGTCATATGTATCAGCCCGGTCGCGGAGCAATATGCCTCAAAGCAGCCGCGCCTTCCGCAGGTGCAGGGCTGTCCGTCCATAACAATAACCATATGTCCAAGCTCACCGGCGGCGCAATTTGAGCCGCGATATATCTTTTTATCAATGATTATCCCCGCGCCAACGCCCGTGCCGAGCGTGATTACTATCGCGTTGCGGCTGCCCTTTGCCGCGCCCGCGACAAATTCACCGAATGCTGCGGCATTAGCGTCATTTTCCAGATACACGGGAATTTTGAACTCGCTTTCCATATCCGCCTTAAGAGGAGAATTTTTGAATTTCAGATTGTTCGCGTATTCAACCACACCATTACCGCAAGTTCCCGGGCAGCCTATTCCGATGGAATGAGCCGCAGAGGGGTCGATTCCCACCTCATCGCACACCAACCGTACCACGTGCTTTATCTCATCGAGAATCTCCGCGTAATCGGGCGGATCTCCGTCTCTTCCGCGCGGATTGGTTTTCACCTTTGAACGCGCGATAATTTTCATCTCATCGTCCACGATTCCGCAGGCGATATTTGTTCCTCCGACATCAACTCCTATGTAGTAAGCCATATGAATCCCTCCGTCAGTATCCTAAACTTTCGTTGACAATAATCACCTTGATTCTGTCCGGGACGCGCTGCTGAGCAAGTGCCACATACGAACAACAGATTCTGTCGTCCGAATGGCAATGCTCACACTTGCCTGTTTTTGCGCATGGCGTGTTTTTCTCCAAACGCACGGTATTTTTCGGAGCGGCGATCTTCTCCACACGCTCACGAGCCTCGTCTAAATCCTTGACGATTTTGTTGATTCCCGCAACGACTATTACTTGCCGCGGACCGTAAATCATTGCGGAAACACGGTTTCCGTTGCCATCGACGTTGTACAGCTCGCCGTTCTCGGTAATTGCGTTGGAGCTTGTCAGAAACGTGTCCGAAACAAATGCCTTGCGCATTATCTCTTCAACTTCTTCCCTGTTTTTCCCGGCAGAGCGGTCGAGATATACGGACGAAAACTCTTTGTTCAACAGATCGATTACGCCGCTTTCTTTAAGCGTCATCTAGCCGCCCGAAGTTATCAGCTTGTCCGAATTTACCAGCTTGCGGATTATCTCGTTCAGCTGCTCTCTTGATTCCGCGAAATACGGCTTCATCTTATTCAGACGAAGATTCTCCATAGTTCGCGTGATTTTGTCATTTACATTTTCCAATTAATGTAACCCTCCTTATTTTTAATTTGCAAATCCAAAAACGAGAAAATACAAATTGCTTCGCAATTTGTGTTTTCTCTTGCCTACCTGTCACATCACACACAGCGTGTGATGTGACAGGTGCATTTTTGATTTGCATGCGTTCCTAAAACTTGTTCGGGACTTTTGGTGTTTACTCCGCTTTTTGCCTGATGGTGGTTATTGAATTTTCCGAGATTGTGAATCCGCCGTCCTCGGTATATTCGCCATACGGAACATAGTACTCTGCGGGATATGAGCCGTAAACAACAGTGTACAGCAGTGCAGCTTTATGAGCCTTATATTTTTGTTCGCTCAGATTATTTTCCGAGATTTCGTTAAAGCTGCGGTAAAATATATCCATAAGCGTGCCATCGATATTGCGGAAATTCTGGTTCACCAAATCAGAGAGCAGTCCGCCAACAACATTGAAGCGGTATGCTTCGCCCTCTTCGAAATCCGCACACATCGCAAGGCGGAATATCGACTCCGCAGTGAGATTCTGACTGCCCGCGTTAAGGATTTCGGATTCGACACCATCTCGAATTACTATGGTTTTCGCGATGTTATACTCAACGCTGCCGAAACCCGTAACAAAATTTATAAAGCCTTTTCTGTCCATCTTGACATAGGTATCGCATTTGATGCCGAGAATGTTGTTTATCGCATTTATCACACCGTTTCCGCCTTGAGCGGTATAGATGTTTGTGAGATTGCGAGATTCACTCGCCACGCTTATTCCGCCGGGAATTGGAATAAATGCCAATCGATTATCCACAGCACTGTATTCTGCAAGCACAAACAATTCCGGGCTGTCCTCGGCATTGTCCGAGAACATCAGCATAATACTCGCGTTATGCTCGGCAGTGGGTTTGAAATTCGCGTCCGGCTCACCGCGATCGTTTAATCCGACAGAAGTTGTACCCGTGGGAAACAAATACTGCCTGAATGTGAAAATTGCTACAAGCGCAAGCGCAAGCGTGATTGCGAACGTGACGGCATAAATATACCAGTTACTTTTTCTGCGTACTGACATAAAAATTACTGTTCCTTTCCAATTTCCTATTGATTTTTTCTTCTTTTCGTAATATAATGTAAGAGTGAGACTTTTGTCTTTTCGAGCGGTTCACCATACGCTTATAAAATGAACCGCATACGGTGTTAACTATATACTTGTCTACTTTATAGTATAACACATTTTTTTGAAAATTGCAAGCAGTTGGGGGAAAATGTATGAATAATTTTTATTGGAGAACCTGGGCACGCATAAATCTTGACGCATTAAAGCGAAATATCGCGAAAATCCGCGAAATTTCGGGCGATAAGGAAATTATTGCGGTAGTCAAGGCTAATGCCTACGGTCATGGGGATATCCAATGCGCGAAGGCACTCAATCAATGTGAAATCAAGCATTTTGCCGTGTCGAACCTCTGGGAGGCGCAGCGGCTCAAATCCGAGAGGATAAGCGGCGATGTTCTTATTTTCGGATATTGTGAAATCCCGTTGATTACCGAAAATCTCGACAAGAATTTTATATTCACGGTCGGTGATGTCGAATATGCAAAAAGGCTTTCCGATGTTGCACTGGAAAATAATGTAATAATCCCCGTGCATATCAAAATCGACACGGGAATGAGCCGAGTGGGAATCACGACCGAGAAACAGCTCGACTACATTCTCTCGCTACCGGGACTGGACTGCCGCGCAGGATACACGCATTTTGCGGTTTCGGACAGTCTTGACCCTAAGGATATGGAGTTCACCGAACGTCAACAGCGCAAAATCATCGAAATGTGCAAAAAGCGAGGACTGAAAACGCACTCCCAGAACAGCGGCGGAATCATTTACCATGGTGATTTTGAGGGGGATTTCGTCCGCGCGGGGATTGTTATGTACGGGCAGAAACCCGATTCACGCTTTACGCTGCCCGACGGCATAGAGCCGATTTTCGAGCTTTGCAGTGTGGTAAGCCAACTCAAGACCATCTATTCGGGAGATACGGTAAGCTACGGACGGACATTCACCGCCTCGCGTGAAACGAAAATTGCACTGGTTTCCTGCGGCTACGCGGACGGCTTCAATCGGCGGCTATCGGGCAACTGGAGCGTTATGATAAACGGAAAATCCGCGCCGATTTGCGGGCGAATCTGTATGGACCAAACGCTTGTGGACGTCACCGATATTCCCGATGTTAAGGTTGGTGATGTGGTAACGATCTACTCGAATGCCATCGAGGACGGCTGCTCCGTTGAGGAGGCTGCTCAGCGCGTTGGAACGATCGGTTACGAGCTTCTTTGCGCCATCGGAACGCGCGTTCCGCGAATTTACATAGAGGACGGCAAGGAAACCGAAATTCAACGGTATATCTGACTCAGATGTACGGTAAAAGCGGGTCTTTCAAGGCAGCACTTCTCACAAATTTGTTCTGATCGTTCTTTAATTCCTCCAATGTTTCGTGTGGAGTATTAGGGTGGTATGCCACACTTTCACGGACTTCCCAATCCTCGTCATTTGCCAGCTTAACCAGCACCTCCACCGGAGTGTTAGGATTTTCTGCAACAGCCTCGCGAACCGTCACATCCTCATCATTCGCCAATGTTGTCAGTTCCTCGGCAGTGGTGTCCGGATTTTCCGCTTTATCCACACGGTCGCTCCATTCCTGTAATTCTTCTTTGTTCATAATCGATCTCCTTATATTTCAACACCCGTGCTTTTCCGCACGGGTGTTGTTTGTTTATGCACGGTTGAAATATTCAACAATACCTTGCGCAATTGCATTTGCCATTCCGTCTTGCCGCTCGGAATTTGCCATCAGCAAGCACTCGCGCTGATTAGAAACAAATCCCATTTCTACCAGCACGGACGGGAAGCTCTGCTCCAGTGTGTACCAATAGTAGCTGTACTTGTCGCCGCGGCTGCTGTTTGTTCCGTCCGCGTAAATACCGTCATAATAAGCCGCCAGATTGTCGTTTATGTTCTTCGCAAGGGTTTTAGACCACGGTGTGAAGTAGTAAACCTCGCAGCCGTGCGGGTCGGGATTTTCAACGCTGTTACAATGAAGCGACAGGAACATATCCGCGTTGTACTTGTTGGCTTCACGCGGACGGTCGCGGTCGTGGAGATTGCTTCCGTATTGCTCGGTGGGCAGACGGATTACTTTCGCTCCCATCGCGGAGAGTTGCTGTTCGAGTTTCTTCGCCACCTCGATGGTTATCGACTGCTCCGTTACCTCGCCGACTGCGCCCACATCAAACACTCCATCTTCGTCATATCCGTGTCCGGGGTCAATTACAATGGTCTTCCCTGCTATCCCGTTGGTGGGTATGTTGAATGTCAGCGTCAAATCGCGGTTATCGTCATAATACGCGCTTACACCGCTGTAAATACCTGCGTTCTCCAATGTCAGCTTCAAGCGGAATTTTGGGATTCCGTCCTCGGTTACAGTTTCCCACTCTCCCGCCGAGAACAGTGAGCAAGACGAAAAATCGGGCAGCTTGGTTACGCTTGTAACATTGTCGAACGTGATGTACACATACTTCGCGTCAAATTTGTTCACTCCATACGGACCTTCATAGCCTTGCACGAAATTCACCGATGTGGTGACGTTAAAACTGATTCTGTAGTCCAGACCGAAACGGATATAGCTCTTTCCGCCGCTGTTTCCGATGGACTTTACCACCAACGCGTTATAGCCCAAGCCCGTATCATCGAAGGTGGTAACATAACTCGCGCGGATACGCTTTCCCGAGGCGGTGATGATATAATTGTAATCCTCAGTCGAGAAAGAGGATTTATAGTAATCAAGCGTTCCGGCGGGAAGCTGCGAAAATTCTGGTGACGGAGCATCTCCTGTGGTTTTCGGATCAATAACGTCCGTAAAGTTATTTATGACACGAACATAAGTTACCCACTCATCTTCCGTGCGAATTGGGTCGATCGTTCCGACAACCTCACCCGTACCCGCAGAGCTTTGGTCTTTGATATTTACGTTTATATCGGGCTTTACAGGCTCTGGCTTTGCCGCAATGGTTACAGAACCGGTTGACGCGTACCCATCATAACCCTGATAATATGCGTAATAGCCGATGTTTCCGAGGTACTGCTCTTCGCCGACTATTCCCTGTGGAACGGTGTAATATCCCACGAATTCTGAATAGGAGCTGTTCGCGTCAATCTTATCCGAGCTTCCTCTTTCATTGAGCTGAACGGTCACACCGCCAATTGTTGCGGATACCGCCGAGCCGCTGTACGCGATAGCCTCCAGAGAGATTCGCGTACCGCCCTCTACGGTAATGTCGGATATTTGTTCAATAGACTTGAGCACCTTGATATTGCGTTCTATCGAATACTCGTATTTCTTGCCCTTGTGTTCGATAGTAAATGAGTTGTACCCCACTTTAAGGTCTTTCTGAATAAAGAAGTTGCCTTTCTCATTCAGCTCGATTTTCTCGCCGTCAAAGAGAACATCGAAATTCTCATCGAACGTACCCATAAACTTCACTGTGGAGTCATAAGTCGAGAAATTCTGCGATGTCGGAGTGATCATTTCAAGGCCCTCAAAGACGGACTGCTTGTTAATCAGGTCGTTGAAATACTGTTTCAGCGTTTCGGTGCTGTTAAGAGGATTGGATTTCAGCGAGGAGAGCGAGTTGAAAGCGCTTCCGCCCAGGTTCTTCATATTCTCCATTATCACAAGCTGTTGCAAAAGCTGATCATCATTCCAGCCGGAATATTCCCCGATTCGCTCGTTGAGGTGGCAGACGTATGCCTTTATGCCGCTGTTCTGTGCCAAATTGTACCACCACGACACAACCTTTCCGAAATTAAGCTCGGAGCTTTCGGTTGAGCCGTATGCCTTTACCATCACAAAATCCGCGAGCTTGTCCTCAATGTACTTCTTGGTATCGCAATACCCGTCATACAATGCCTGAACGGAATCTGAGGTTTCCGAACCCGCTGCATTTCTGTCAGAGTTAGCCCACGCATTCTCAACAAGGATTCCGACAGCGGTGGTATTGTTGGTTTTGTGAACCACCTCGCATAATGTGCGGATTATGTATCGGTTGGTTTCATAGAGCCAGTTTTCGTAGCCGATTCCCGAACCCGAACGCAGATATTCCGCGTGCATTTCGGGGGTGTCAGCGGTGTAATAATCGGTAAGCAAGATTCCCTCACACGCATATTTCATCACGAATTTATGCGCGGCCGCAGAGAATCCCTCTTTTAAGCCGCCGCCCTGCTCCGAAACGCTTTTCAGAAGCGAGTTGGCATCTAATGTGATATACGCGCTGAGTCCCGCGTTGTGAGCCGCCTCGATTGCTTTTTCGAGCGTATCTTCGCCGCTTTGCTCGATGTCATAATATATCTTTCCACCGTTCACGGAGTTCAAAATAACCGCGTTCATTCCGAACCCATGGACAGTATTGTACAATTCGCCAAAATCCGCGCCTTCAATCGGGAAATCCGTTTCGGGAGTCACGAAAACTGCGCGCATTCCGTTCTGCAAATGAATCATACTCTCCGCGCGCTGCGGCGTTGGAATAACCTTATTTTCCTCGGTTTTGGGAGAGGAATCGCTGCTTGTCTGCGCGAATGCCGTTCCCACAAGAATGCTTACCGCCAAAGCGGCGGATATTATCCCCTTGATTAATCTTTTCATTTTTTATTCCCCATTTATTTCATTACTGTTTTTAATGCTGTTATTTCTTTGTCTACCTGTGATTTAACCGCCCCATTGGGATTAAATACGCTGTTATAGCTGTAAAGACACACTCCTCCGTATGCCGGAAGATCGTATGCTTCGGAAAATTGGCGTTTCAGGATTTCGCTGTCGGTAATCCATTCGTTTTTGCCCGCGCCCGCCCATTTGTCCTCCAAACCGATTTTAGAAACCGAGAGTCCGACTATAAGCGGGATTCTGCCGCTTTGGGCAAGACCGTCCCATGTTTTTACACAAGTGGAATACGGCTCGGTGGAATTGGAAAATCCGTAATAAATCTGCGGCATTATGTAATCTGTGTAACCGGGATTCGCGCACCATTTTTTTACATCCGCATACATTTGATTATAGTTGTTGTTGATACTCCCCTGACAGCTTACGCCGAAAAGCGCGCTTGGATTCGCGGATTTTACCGCGCTGTACAAACCGCTTACCAGCTTGTCACAATTAGATAAGCGGAACTCGGATAGTGTGCTGTATGAGCTGTTTTGGAACTCTATACTGTCGAACGAGGCATCGGTGGTCGGATAGAAATAATCGTCGATGTGGAGTCCGTCAACATCGTAATTCGCAACAATCTCCCGCGCGCCGTCCGTTATAAGGCTTATAACCTCGCTATACGCAGGATTAAGGTAGTAGTAATCCCCCACCTGCACCAATCGGTTATCGCCGCGCCAATTGTAAATCGGGTAACCCTTTTCACGCTCAATATCGTTTTCCAAACACATTCTGAGCGGGTTTATCCATGCCTGAAAGGAAAGTCCGCGCTTGTGGGCTTCTTCCACCATTATTTTCAAGGAATCAAATCCGCCGTCAATGTACTTTGTCTTTGGAAAGTAGGCGGAATTATAATATGCATCTCCATGAGAACGTGCATGAACATACACCGTATTCAATCCCAATGAAACGCAATTGTCGTAGACCGCGCCTATCGAGTTTCGGAACACGCTCTCCGAACTGCTTTGCATTCCGTTGATTTCAATAAAGGAAATCCACACACCGCGTACCTCGCTGTAATTCAGCGGTTTGTAGCCGTTTGTTCCAACTACAGGGTCTATGGGAACTATCGGCTTGGAGCTGCTTGACGAGCTTGATGAAGATTCAGTGTGTGAAGATGTTGCAGAGCTTGAAAAACTATCGGAGCTTGTGAGGTCTGATGATGGTTCAATATGTTCAGAACTTGATGAACTTGAAGAGCCGCCCGATGATATGGATACGGATTGTAACGATGAAGACAATTCCGCATCGGAAGACGATATGAACGATGTTGACGTTTCGGACGATATGGGCAGCGAATCCGACTGCACTGATGACATACTTTTGCTTGAACCACCGCCGTCAATGATGACAGAGTTATCCTTTTCCGTGCAGCCGCCCAAAAGGCAAAGCACCGTCAGAAGCGCCGCGCCGGTTATTTTATTTTTCATTGTTTTTCCCTCAATTATTTATACAGTACCTTCTCTTCGTGGAGAAAGTTCTTTTTTCTATACTCATAATAATTATACCGCGTTTTTGAGGGTTTGTCAATAGATTTCAGAAATTTTTAACATTTTTTCACCATGATATAATTGTTCATACAACAAAAAGAGGCAAAAGCTGCAAGACTTTCACCCCTTTTGATTTATTCTTCCATCTGCTTACCGAAATACATTGCTGCTGCCTGTACCAAAGCGGACTGCTCGGCGGTCGCAGTGTTCGTTCCGTTGTCTGAGTTGAGCATAATCACCGCACCGTTTACATCACCCGAAGCAAGTATCGGCGAACACGCTATCGCATAGCGATCCACACCCTCAATCGGATTCAGACGCTTATCCTCGTTGTTTTTCAAGACGTAGGATTTGCGCTGCTCAATTAAATCCTCAAGAGAACCCGAAACGCGGCGCTCTATAACCTCTTTCTTGCTGATTCCTGATACGGCGATTACGTGGTCGCGGTCACAGATCACCGCGGGCGCGCCGCCAACCTTGGAGAGTACATCAACATATTGTGATGCCGTACTGCTGATTTCCCCGACAGGTGAGTATTTCTTAAAGATAACCTCTCCGTCAGGGCTGGTATAAATTTCCAGTGGATCTCCCTCACGAATGCGCATAGTGCGGCGAATCTCCTTAGGGATTACAATTCTTCCCAAATCATCTATTCTGCGGACTATTCCCGTTGCTTTCATATATATTTCCTCCACGATTATTTTCTGAAATGCAGATTTACTGCCAAATGTAGTTTCTGCTTTTTGGGGGAAAATATTCACGGATTCGACAATTTCCGATTAGGCTGCTGTGGATTTAGCACTTCAAAATACGTAGCGAACTGTTTTATGTACTGGAACCTGCGGCTGCGTTTCACATGATTTGAAATCTTTTTCACATCCTTCTAAAAATTGAATTTTGTACTGCATTTTTTGTTTGAAGTATTTGGGTTTCCAGTTACTCTGTAAGCTGCTAAAGCATCACATAAATCATCTAGAAAGCGATCATCCTTACAATACGGAAAAACATCATTAATTAAATAATGTTTAGGAATATTCCACACAACAGTATAACCGTTTTCAACGCTAATATTGAACTGTACAAGATAGTTTTTGTTGTTCCAAATAAAAACAAACACCATCTCATCAGGATAATCCATGTCACGTGAAGTTGGCATAAGATACATTTTTCTTTCCTTATCTATTGTCCAATACCATGGAATTTCCATATCAATTTCTCTAATTATACGCCCAAAGCCAAAAACTGGTCTTTTTATTTTTAAGAAATTAAAATCCTCTTTTTGTTCAAATGTCAATTTTTCATTAGTAAAAGCCATAATAATACCCCTCCCGCCAAACGGCGAATAAACTTTTTAAGGCAACACCGCATAATTCAACTTGCAAAACCAGTGTTGCCTCCTGAATCGTAAAATATCAAACTCTTGCTGTACTGAAATGTGATACAATTCAATATCGAGCGTTAATTAAACTTGACTCTTAGCTTTTTCAATATCCACTTTTCGATTCGCGAAATATATGACCGCGATATTTTCATCTGCTTGGCGATTTCGTGCTTAGTCATCGGTATACATACACTACTGTCCTTATCCGCAATTCCTAATATAGCCAAAATGCCGAGTGATATACTCGACACTTCGATTTTCAATTATGAAAAATAGTCTTTAAGGTATGTCATATATCTTTCAATATCGCCGACTATCAATATGTAATAAACCATCATATAAATCATTGGTGTGGAAATGCAAATCACGCACCACTCCGAAAAACGAGTTGAACGGAACTTATGGAAATAGATGAGCGTCATTACGAAAGCAACCATCGTTATAATAACGCGGCTGCCGCGCGACACACCGATAAATTCCTCTGAAATGGATATTACGGCGATCGTGCACACAAATATTATAAGGCGCGCCAGAAAATATTCATGCGTTTCAATCTTCAGCGCAAGCGTAAGTATTATCGGTATAATTCCACCCAGAACAATCGCCGCGACAAACACCCATGAGGAGTAAAAAATTGAGCCTAATCCCCGCCCGTTCTGCCAGCACCTAAAGAGCTTATACGCGGAATAAACGATAATTCCTATCGGAAACGCAAGTGAGCCTATTCTCGGTTTATAAAATCTCATACAGCTTGTTACTTCACTTCCCAAACAAAGGTCGCGGAATCCTCGGATTTAATATCATCGGGCTCAAATTCGGGAGCGGATGTGGATGCACATCGAACCATATCCCTATTCATTGAGTATGTGCTTGCTGAAACAACACTCACTTCACCCCAGTCATAATTGATGGAAACCAAGTCACCGAGATTGACTCCCGCCGCCGCACAAAGGATTTCAGCCTTTTGGCGCGCGTTTTCGGCCGCAGACTTGAGAATCTGCTCATTTACTTTCTCCGGATTTTTTACTGTGAACATAATCATGAACTGAGCGTCAGCGTCGCTGTTCGCAATGGCGTTTATCGTTTCCGCAAGACGTTTCGTATCCAAATCAAATGAGAGCTTCAGGCTGTATCTGCAATGGTATATCGCTAATTTCTTTTCGTAGGAAGTGCTAACTCTGAATGACAGCGTTTTCAGATCCTCTTTGGCATACCCAACCTTGCCTAGCGCATTTTGGAGCGTTACAATTCGTTTGTTCGCATTGTTTACCGACTTAGAATAGTCCCTGTCCCTGGAAACTATTTCCAATCTTATCGTGATATAGTCGGGCTTTACGGAAGCAGTCCCCACACCCTTTACAGTAATTGTTTTGCTCATTTCCTTTCTCCTTTTTCTATTTGCTTTGTAAACCGGCATTTTGGGTATGCACTGCAGCCCCAAAATTGACCATATTTGCCATTTCTTAACACAAGTTCACAACCACAAAACGGACAACTTGTTTGAATATCCTTTATGTGTTGTTGTTTTTCATCATTGCCTCTATTTGCCAAATGTGACAATTGGGTTGCCATTGTCCGAATTTCCGACTCGGAAAATATAATCGTAGAGTTATTCAATCTTACGCGAATCTCTCTTAACATATCGGGACGGCGAACAATTACTACTTTCTGACTGCTTGGCGGAACTTTCTTCAAACTACATCGTTCTGAAAAAACTATAAACGAAGTAAAACCATCGCTTGAAATTTTCATATATTGAGCCAACGCTGTAATATGTGTTTTATTTTGTCGTATAGGATTATAAAAATGAAATTTTTTTCCGTTCTGCAAACATTGTGTCCAATTTAACTGGTCACTATCACCAAATATCCAACCGCTGTAATTCTTGCTTTCAAACACGAAAATACCCTTCTCGTGAATCATCAGCAAATCAATTTCAGTCGTCTTTCCTTTGATTGGAACGTATAAATTTTTTATAACAGCAAAATTTCCATTAAGGTTGCCATTAGTTAAAGCGTACTCTATTGAAAATTCACCAAACTGTCCGGCATTTTCATAGTTTAACAACGTTTCTATAATTCCGGGCTGTTCACCTTTTAATATTTCAAAAAGACCCATAAATATCTAAACCCAATCTGCAATAATTTCTTAAAACAACACCGTACAAAACCATTTGTAGGTCTTTGTACGGTGTTCGATTAATTCTTTATCCCAATACGGAAAGCAGTACGCCTGCCGCAACCGCCGAGCCGATTACACCGGCAACGTTCGGACCCATTGCGTGCATAAGCAGGAAGTTCGAGGGATTGGTCTGCGCGCCGACCTTCTGCGACATGCGTGCCGCCATAGGCACTGCGGATACACCCGCAGAACCGATAAGCGGATTGATCTTTCCACGCGAAATAACGTACATCAGCTTGCCGAGCAGCACGCCGCACGCCGTACCAACGCAGAACGCGATAAGTCCCAACACGATAATGAAAATCGTTTTCCAGTTAAGGAAGTTTTCCGCAACAGCGGTAGCGCCAACAGTAATTCCCAAGAAAATCGTGATGATGTTCATCAACTCGTTTTGCGCGGTCTTAACAAGTCTGTCGCAAACACCAGACTCTTTCATCAAGTTGCCGAACATTAGGATTCCGACAAGTGCAGCCGCATCGGGAACGATAAGCGAAACAATAACCGTAACCGCAATCGGGAATACGATTTTCTCGATTTTGGATACCTCGCGAAGCTGCCCCATTTTGACAGAGCGTTCCTTTTCGGTAGTCAGCAACTTCATAATCGGAGGCTGAATTACCGGAACAAGCGCCATGTACGAGTATGCCGCGACAGCGATTGAACCCAAAAGCTGCGGAGCGAGCTTTGACGTCAGATAAATCGCCGTAGGACCGTCCGCGCCGCCGATGATGGCGATGGAAGCGGCTTCCTTAAGGGTAAATCCGCTGAATCCGAGAGCGGAGAGGTCGATAAAGTTCAGCAGGCACGCGCCGATGAATGTGAAGAAGATACCGCCCTGTGCTGCCGCGCCGAGCAAGAAGCTCTTCGGGTTGGCAATCAGCGGGCCAAAGTCAGTCATAGAACCGATTCCGAGAAAGATAAGCGGCGGATAGATTTGCAGCTTAACACCCAGATACAGCATATCCAACAAACCGCCATTGTGGAGTACTCGCCCGTAGTCAAGCGATGTTTCCTTGGTAAACGATACCAGTATATTCCCCGCGTTTTCAATATATTCGGGAGCGAAATACGGATTTGTTGTGGGATTCCACAGCTCAGGGTGATACAACCCCGTCAGCGGCAGATTCGTCAATAGCATACCAAACGCAATCGGCAGCATAAGTAGCGGCTCATATTGTTTCTTAATCGCGAGATAAAACAGAACAAACGACAACAGAATCATTATGACGTTTTTGATATCCAATCCCATAAACCCAGACGTTTCAATCAGTCCGGTCATTGTACTTGAAAATATTTCCATTTTCCGAACTCCTTTCTCAGAACCGACCGATGTTATCGTTTATTCCCGCCATACTCCACGCGGAACGCGTACGGGCGTCACGACGTTTCTTAATGCCGGTAATCGTGAGGGAAGTTCCCTCCGCCTCGGCATAAGCAGCGATAGCGGCACTGATTACCGCGACAATTTCCTCATCATCGTCCTCGGAAATCTCCTCCACATTTTCAACAACAGGCGCGGGAGCAACCTTAACAGATTCCGCCGCAGCCTTCTTTGCGGCTTTGGATTTGTCAACAGCCTTGAAAATTGTTCCCATCAGCCAGAAAAAGAAAATCAGAATTGCCAGAATTAGGAAAACCACCAGAATTCCAGTCAGCGAAATAATCCCAACGGAACTCCAATAATCAGAATCCGCGACCTGCTGCTGCGCAATTGTCTGCGAGCTGTTTTCGGTGTACCCCTGCAGCCTGTCGATTACGTTTCCGCTTTCCGACAGAAAACCAAACGCGATGTTCATCAAATCTATCTCCTTTTTTACTCGAAAATCGAGAATTATTTCCAAAATCAAAATTATCGGCGCGTTCATAAAGCT